>JAPYTK010000070.1 GCA_029941785.1 Polyangiaceae bacterium
GAGCATGAAAGCGATTGAGTTATCAGGCGCCTTCGGCCTCGAAAACCTCGCTGTGGTTGAGCGAGACGTCCCGGATCCCGGTCCAGGCCAGGTAAAACTGGCGATGCGCGCGGTCACGCTCAATTTCCGTGACTTGTTGATGATCCGCGGCGCCTACAATCCGCGACTGACCTTTCCCTTGGTCCCTTGTTCGGACGGCCTAGGTGAGGTTGTGGCCGTGGGGGAGGGTGTGGATCGGGTCGCGCTCGGTGATCGCGTCTGTCCGATCTTCTGTCAGGGATGGTTCGACGGTGAACCGGATCGGGAGGCGCTAAAGCTCACTCTTGGCGGACCGCTCGACGGTGTGCTCCAAGAGCGAGTCGTCGTCCGGCAAGAGGGCTTGGTGAAGGTCCCCGATTATCTCAGCGACGAAGAGGCGGCCGCTTTGCCGGTGGCCGGGCTCACCGCGTGGAGTGCGCTGAACACACTTGGTCGCGTGGGCGAGGGTGACGTCGTGGTGTTGCAAGGGACCGGGGGCGTGTCGATCTTTGCATTGCAGTTCGCTCAATTGCTCGGCGCGAAGGTGATCATCACGTCGAGCAGCGACGAGAAACTCGAGCGCGCTCGTCAGCTCGGTGCTTGGAAGACGATCAACTACAAGACCGAGCCAAAGTGGGGGAAGCGCGTTAAGTCGTTGACGGATGGCCGTGGCGCGGACCACGTGGTCGAGGTGGGTGGCGCGGGCACGCTGCAGGAGTCGATCAAGGCGATTCGGCCATTCGGTACGATCAGCGTGATCGGGGTGTTGTCCGGGGCAGCCAGTGAAATCAACATCGTCCCCGTATTGATGCAGAACGTGCGTCTACAAGGGGTGCTCGTCGGTAGCCGCGCGGGTTTCGAGTCGATGCTGAGTGCCATGTCGACCGCTGCCATGCATCCGGTGATCGACGCTCGGTTCCCCTTGAGCGCCGCTGGCGTGCGGGACGCATTCGAGCACATGGCGGCAGGGAAACACTTTGGCAAAATCGCGATCGACTTTGGCCAGTAGGTCAAACGCTCACATGATGTCCTCATTGCTTACATGGAAGCGACCGGCTCCTCGTGCTAAAGTGTAACTAGCAACGGACCTGAATCGTTGGGGAAGGTGCGGGCCTACCAGTCATATTGAAGGGCAAGGCGGTGTGACTGGTAGCGTTCCTGCATAAGATGCGATCGGCATCGTGCAAGCTCTACTCGCCATGGTCCGAGCGGTTGGGAGCCTCAGCCTCTTTCTTCCGATCCGATGATTGGAATAGCAGAGGGTAGGTGACCTGCATCAGGCCTCCGGGAGGCGGCTCGATCTCGATGGTGTAGATCGTCTCCGTGACGCATTGCACGAGAGCTTCGTTGGACGCCAGCTCGTCACTTTCACCGACGTCGATCTCAGATTCTTCGACGATCCCCCCGACGCTGTCGTCGCCACCGATGGCGTAACTGAGGACGAGTTTGCCATCGAGCTCAGCGTCATCCTGGCGGGCGTTTTCGTAGCACTCACGCAGCAGGGGCACGAGCTCGCGAAGCGCTGCCTTGATCTTGGCGGGATAGGCTTTGTGGACCGCTTCTTGTTCGGCTTGTTCGGCCTCCGTTGGAGCCGCTCGTGGGGCGGTGCGCTTGGCTCGCGCGTCGTAGATGGCCTTGCGTTTTCGCGCCCAAGCCCGACGGCGTTGCTTGACCGCCGCGCGGGACCAGCCGAGGCGGCCGGGTACCTCGGATGTTGGCGAGCGCTTTGGAGGCTCGTCTGCTGCCGTTGCTCTTTTGCCCGTTGCCGATGCACTCGCGGACGCCGCTTGGGCCAGGTGCGCTGCTCGCTCGTTGCTGCTCTCGTGCATGTTCCACGCGACGATGACCGCGATGAGCAGAACCGCCAAGCCGATGAGAGTCTGTGCCTTGTCCGCTTTGATCGCCATTAAAGGACGCCTTTCAGCTCGGTGAACACGAAGTAGGGATAACTGCCAAATTCGCTTTGCGGAAGTGGAATGAAGCCGCTCTCGGGTAGCTTCCCCATCGGTGCATAGGCCCCGACCAGCACGGATGCGTTGTTCGCGAGGTTGTGCTGCAAGGCGAGAGAAAACAAACCGCTCGGATCATGAAGATTCACGATCTGTGCGGTGACCAGATTCCACAGTGGATCGAGCTCGACCTGGGTGGCGAGGCCTGCGTACAGGCGACCGATTGTGGTCTGTTCGCCGATGGCGACACGCTCGGAGCTCAGGGCTTTCAGGTAGTCCTCGGAGCGCCACGCGCCGAAGCCGCTATACATGAACTCAGGGGTGAAGGTGACCTTCGCGCCGGGCTTGAATGTGGCGCCGAGCAAGCCTTTCACGATGGGCGAGTCGGCGGCGGTGGGGGTGCTGAGGCTGTTTGATGTCGGATGGGTGACGCTGGCTTCGCCGTAGATGTCGAAGCTTCCCAGATCCAGCGTGCCATCGAGCGATACGAACACGTCCCCTCGCACCATACCCGCCATGGCGCCGACTTCTCCGATCGCGCCGCCGTGTTGGTAACGGGCCAACGCGGTCGAGCCTTGCACCGTGACTTCTGCATCGTGCTCATCGCTTTCGATTTCGCCGGCTGCGGCGACGATGGTCAGATCACGGCTTTCGCCAAAGTTGATGTCGATCCGCAGGGCATCGCTACCCGGTTTGTACTCGGTATCGACCTCGGTGAGGGAGAAGGTGGAGACAACATCTGAGGTACGCCAGAGCTTTCCGCGGCCGAAGGTGACGGCTTGACGACCGACGATCACGGTCGCTGGGCCTAAGGTATAGCTGAGGTAAAGACGATCGATGCTCCCTCGCAGCTTGACGGTGCTCTCGTCGACGAAATCGTAGCTGAGTGGTAGCCAGCGCGGTGGAGAGGGGCCCCGCCCGAGGGAAGCGATGCCGCCGACTTCGTGGCTGAAGCCGCGCAAGGTGAGCTGCGGATGAATGACGAACTGGTAGCGACTCGTCTTGCGTTCGAAATAGAGCCGGGTATCGAAGATCCCGACGACCGTGGGGCTGAGGTCCAGCGGAGCGTAGGGGGGCGCGAGCACTGGGCCCGCCAGGGTGAAACCAAAGCTACGCCACACCGCCCCGAGCGCCGTGCTGCTTCCTTCGAACTCGTCTTCGCTCAGGACCGTCGCATGGGCGTTGCCGGTCACAGCGAGAGAGACCGCGAACAGGCTGCGCGCGAGCCACGGTCTCATCGCTTGTCGTCCTCGTCGCGCGAGTCGCTGACGATTCTGCCATCGCACAACCGGATCACCCTATCGGCGCGGTCGATCACCTTCGGATCGTGAGAGGAGAGTACGAAGCTCACGTTTCTCGCACGGTTGAGCTCATGCATCAGGTCGATCAGCTCGTTGCCCGTGGTCGTATCGAGGTTGGCGGTAGGCTCGTCGGCAAGCACCACCGAGGGTTTGGCGGCCAGGGCGCGCGCGACCGCGACCCGTTGTTGTTGTCCGCCGCTGAGTTCATGGGGCCGGCGGTTCTCGAGGCCTTGCAGTCCGACGGACTCCAAGATGGCCATGACTCGCTCTCTTCGTTCTTTCGGTGCCACGCCCTGGAGCACCAGCACGTACTCCGCGTTCTCGTACGCGGACAGCACCGGGATGAGGTTGTACGCCTGAAAAACGAAACCGAAGCGACGGAGGCGAAGCTCTGCGAGGTCCCGTTCTCGAACTTCGTCGAGGCGTTTGCCGTCCACGGTGATCGTGCCCTTCGTTGGGCTATCGAGCGCGCCGATCAAATTCAGCAGGGTCGTCTTTCCCGAGCCGGAAGGCCCGGCGAGTACCGAGAAGCCACCTTGGTACAGATCGAGGGAGACCTGGTTCAGGGCGTGGACCTCGATCTCGCCCTGTTTGTAGATCTTTGAGACATCGCGGACTTCTACGATTCTCTCTGGCGTGGGATCAGACATGACGCATGGCCTCGACGGGTCGCAGCGTGCTGACGCGCGTTGCGGGATACAGAGCGGAGAAAAGCACGATACCGATCACCAAGCTGGTCCACTTGATGACGGCCTCGACACTGAGTTGTGAGTAAATCTTGCCCGTGAAGGCGATGCCGGCAAACTCGTAGTCGCCCCCGGCCATGGCGGCGACGTCGATGCCGTAGTGGGCGACGACGCCGTGAAGGATGCCGCCGAAGGCGACCCCGGCGAGGCTCGCGACGACTGCGAGAACCATGGCCTCGGCCATGATCAAGAGAAACAAGCGCCAGCGGCTGGTCCCGATCGCCATCATCACTCCTAGCTCGCGGGTGCGCTCGACGACGCTGGTGAGCACGGTGTTGAAGATTCCGATCGCGACGATGATGAAGATGATCCCCATGAACATGTACAAGCTCATGTCATCGAGAACGAGCGCGTCATACAGTTCACGCAGCGCCACCATCCAGGGCAAAATCTCGATGGTATCAGAGCGCGAACGGAGTGCTGTACGCAGCTTCTGTGTGGCGCCGACCGTGGCATCGACATCGTCGAGGAGGACCGTGACCTGCGTGACGCTCTTGCCCAGCCGCAGCAGCGATTGGGCCTCTTCGATGGCGATTTGCGCCATGCTGGCGTCGAGATCATCCAGCCCGGTGCGAAACAGACCGCGGACGAGAAAGGCTGCCGATCCGGGTCGTAAAGAGCCTCGGGGCGAGGCGGTGAGGACGACGCGGTCGCCGAGTTCGACGCCGAGCGATTCAGCGAGATCGACTCCGAGGTAGATGTCGGCGGGCTGCTTCGTGAAATCCAGCTCCGAGCGCGTACGCAGATAGTGTCCTCTTACGCGGCATCCGGCACTAGCGATCTTCGAAATCTTCGGCTCGATCTTCGGTTCGACCCCAGCCAAGATCGTCGCGGCACTACGGTCTCCTGCGGTCAGCAAGCCGCCGCTGAGGACGCGTCTTGCGATGTGCTGCACGCCAGGGAGTTTCTTGGCGGCGGCGATCACCGGAGCGGGATCGACGAGCACGTGATCGAGCGTTTGGGCTTCTTGGAAGCCCTTGCCTTGGACGATGATGTGCCCCGATCCCATGTGGATCCCCAGATCGATCATCTGTTTGTGGCTATCGGTGCTGATCCCGACAAACCACAGCATGAGGCCCAGACCGAAGGCGATGGCGGCGGAGGAGATGATCGAACGACGTCGATGGCGGACGAAGGAGCGCCACGCGAGGCGAAGGGTCATCATGTCAAGTCTCCCTCATGCCGATGGCCGGTTTGAGACGCGCGGCGCGGGTCGCCGGGTAAAGAGAGGCCAGCACACAACACGTCGACAGGACGATTGTGGGGACGAGGACGCCTCGCGGAGTGATGGCTCCGTAGATCACCGGTTCGATGCCGAGCCCACCAATGGAGAATCCCTCTGTGTAGTTTCGGAGATCGAGCCCGTGCTCGACGAGCTGCCAATCCAGCCACAAGCCGATCGCGGTTCCGACGGCTGAAGCCAAGATGACGAGCAAGAAGGATTCTGTCAGGATGAGCGAGATGATGCGCCGCGAAGACATGCCAATGGCCCGCAGCATACCGAGTTCGCGCGTGCGTTCGAACACCGCCATGAGCATCGTGTTGACGACCCCAAGCGTGGCGACGACGAAGATGATGAAGACCGTGATCCCGGTGCTCACATCGTTGAGCTGAAGCAACTTTTGGATGTCGGGGCGAATCGTGTACCAGGCGCGGACGGAGCGCTCCTGCTTGGTTTCGGTCGGGAGCAGGCGCGCCGTGACCGCGTCGGCCATTGCGGGGTCGGGGAGGTGCAGCGCGACCTCATGCACGCGCTTCTTCAGGTGAAGCAGTCGTTGACTGTCCCTGAGGTGCATGTAAATCCGCTGCCGATCATAGGCCTGGGTGCCGGTCTTGTAGATCCCCGCGACCTCGACGAAGATCGCCTCGCGCTCGCCGCCGACGCCTTGGGTGGTGAGAAAGACCTTCTGCCCAGGCTTGACGGCAAGCACATTCGCGAGGCTCGCGCCCAAGATGATCCTCGGCGGCCGTTCGGGCGGCGGCGACAATGTCCGGGCCAGTTCGCGGGAGCTCGCGTCGTTGTTCTTGCCGGGCGTACCCGCGGGTGCATCCGGGCTGCCCTTCTTGGCCTTCTCGGGCTCCGAAGCATTCAAATTGTCGAGTTCGTCGATTTCCGCGAGCGCGTCCTGTTCGGCGTGCTTCGTCATCGTCTCGTCGGCGGCTCGTTCTTTGGCGTCGAGCAACCGTCCGGCCGGCCAAGGGGTGGGAGCCTCGTCCAGGTAGGTGCCGGAGGTCATCCGTTTGTGTAGGCGCGTCACGGCGGTTTCGTGTTTGGGATCGATTCCGACGATTTGCACCCCGCTCGACTTGTCCCCGGCGCCGATCAACGCAAAGCCGTACACGCGCGCCGCCGCGCCGCTCACGTCCTCATCGGCGCGAACGAGCGCCGCCAGCTCTTCGCCGTCGTCGATCGTTCTCTCGATCCGTCGTTTCTCGACATAGCTCTTGGCGTGGATCTGTACGTGCCCGAGGTCGAGGCCGGTCAAGGCATCGAGCATCTGGATGTTTAGCCCGTCGATCAGCCCGTAGGTAGCGACACACAAGCTGATCCCAAAAGCGAGGGCCGATCCCGTGATGAGTGAGCGTCGTAAGTGTCGGCCGAGGTTACGCCAGGCCAATCGCAAGAGAGTCGAGAACATGTCGCTTGCGGGCTTATAACGCGCTTCCCGTGGAGACCCTAGCGGCTCGGTTGCAGGAGGCTCTCAGCGCCGTAGTGCTTGCTCGCTGAACTTGTTGGCAGGGACGTCGATGTTGAGGCGCAGTTTCGTATACGTGATGCGGGTAAACTCGCCCGGTTTGCGCGTCACGCGAACCGTCATCGTCGCCGGCACGCGTCGGCCGCCGAGCAACTTGACGTTGCTGAAGGTCATTGTCCGGGCCGCCGTCTTGTCCCCGTGTTTGCGATAGTACTCTGCTCTTACGGGAAGGACTTCGTCGCCCCGTTGGTGCACCTCGTAGATGATCTTTCCCCAGGCGACGGGGGCGGTCGGCTTGGGCTTCAGCGCCACCCGGTAGTGGGTGCCGTCGTCACTCCACTTCTTATCCAGGCTGATTGTGTAGTCGCGATCCAGGCGGGTCTCCTTGACCAAGTCGTCGTTGCTGAAGTGACTGCCCATCCAGCTGTCACCGAGCATCGAGTGGCCGACGCGCTGCACGTGGTTCGTCTTTGGATCGTAGATCTTGAGTTGTTCGCCGATTTTCAATGTGCCGAAGCCCCGCCACGACGCTGGGCCGAGGATCTTGATCAGCGCCTTCTCGCCCTTGCGGTGGTCGTCCCAAGCGACGACTTTGTATTGACGCTGGTAGCGTGCGGTTTTGATCTCCATCTCAAACACCGCCGCAGAGGTCTCCCCCCGCATGATCATGTCGGCGAGACGGACCAGGCGTTTGATGTCGTCATCGGCGGATGCGGGGCCGGCGATCAAGAAGATCAGGCCCGCGCAGAGAAGAGTGCAGAGGTGGCGAATCACCTCCACTCTATAGCGCGAAGCGCGCCACTCGGCAGCCGCTGAGGCGGGGGTTGCCGCTAAGGGAGCACGGATTGGACGAAAAAGACCGAAAAGAGCCCTCGGGTCCATCGTGATCCGTCGCACGTCTGCAGCGGATCACCGATGGCGAGGTCTTGCGCTATACTGTCCGGCATGGGTGGTTGGTCCTGGTTTCGTAGTCTGAGCGGTGCGGCGCTCGTGGTGTTCTCCTTTTCTTCCGGATGCACGTGTTCGGGCAATGACAACGTCTTCGTGTCGACGGCGTCGAGTCAGCCTACGGCGGTCGGAGGAAACGATTCCGTTGGTGGCCAGGGGGGTTACTTCGCCTCATCTGTCAGCGTCGCCCAAGGTGGCGCTCAGGTTGGTGGAAGCGGTACGGGTGGAGCAGGGGGGGGCGATGACGACTGCGTCCACATTCCCGAGCCTGGGCAGTTCAACCCCCAGGAAGACTGCCGTTGGGACACGGCTCCTCCCGGTGACGCCTATCCCGCCTTCAAGGACGTCGTCTCGACACCGGTCGTGATCAACTTGACGGACGACGACAACGACAACGACGTCGACCTCGACGACATACCCGACATCGCGTTCATTGCCTACGTGTACGGCGGAAGCTGCCCCGCCGGGGCCTTCTGTGGTTGTTGCAATTCATCCGGTGTGCTGCGCGTCCTCTCGGGCGCATGCAATCTCGACAAGACCATGAAGCAGCACTACGTGGTGGGGCGGGACGAGATCGCGGCCGATCCCAATGGCGCGCCTAATATTTGGCTGGACAACTCCGGTGGGCTGGCGGCCGGCGACATCGATGCCGACGGATCGGTGGATCTCGTGGCGACGATTCGAAACGGCGGGACCATCGCCTTCGAGCGGGACGGCTCCGTCAAGTGGATCCAGCCAAACCATCCTACGGGCACCGAGCACTATGCCGGCACGACGCCCGCGATCGCGGATCTCGATGGCGACGGCCAACCCGAGATCATTCAAGGGCGCGTCATTCTCAACGGTGCCGATGGCTCGCTCGTCGTGGCTCCGCAGTCCGGCTCGGTGGGCAACAACGGCTTCATGGGGCCGGTGACCGCCAGCGGCGACCTGGATCGTGATGGCTACCTCAACATCATCTCCGGCAACACGCTGTACAACCATCAAGGCACGGAGATGTGGACCTACAACTTCCCCGAGGCATCGAACTCGACCGCCTGCCAGGGCCACTCTGCGGGTCGGCCCTGCAACGGCTTTTCAGCCACCGGTAATTTCGATGGTGACGACGAAGGGGAGGTCGTCCTGGTGCGTATGGGCAAGGTGTACATCATCGATACCGACGGCACGATCCTGAAGCACAATGGTTTCGACGCGATCATTCCAATCCCCAAGACCAACTGCGGCAAGAACGAAGGTGGCCCGCCCACGGTCGCGGATTTCGACGGCGATGGGATACCTGAGATTGGCGCGGCGGGAGCGAACTTCTATATCGTAGCCGATCTGGAGTGCATGGCGAGTCCGGTTCCTGCGCAGTGTTCCGACTTTGGGATCCGATGGAAGGTCGCGAACGTGGACTGCTCGTCGCGCGTGACGGGCTCGAGCGTGTTCGATTTCGATGGCGATGGTCAGGCCGAGGTCGTCTACAACGACGAACAGCGTTTTCGCATTCTCAAGGGAACGGACGGCGCGGTCCTCGTGGATCTGCCCAACACCTCGCACACGCGTCTCGAGATGCCGATCGTGGCCGACGTGGACAACGATGGAAATGCCGAGATCGTATTCATCGAAAACGGCTCGCCGCCCAACGAGGGGATTCGCATTTGGGGAGACGCGACCGACAGTTGGGTGCCGACCCGGCGCATTTGGAACCAGTACGCCTACCACGTGACGAACGTCACCGAACTGGGTGCGATCCCCAAGAGCGAGCCGATCAACTGGACCGAGCCGACCTTCGCGACGGTCGCCGGGGTGATGAACAATTTCCGTCAGAATCTCCCGGAGTTCGACGTGACCTTCGCCCCGGACCTCACGGTGGACTTGAGCTTCGACAAGTCGTCCTGCCCGGGGATAATGGGTCTGGTCGCGAACGTGTGCAACGAGGGGGCGATCGTCGTAGGGGCCAATACGGTTGTGCGCTTTTACGACAACAAGACCCAAACAGAGATCGCTTGCGCGAACGCCCCGGTCATGACCTCCTTGCCCCTCTCTCCGGGCAAGTGTCAGAAGGTCACGTGCGATTGGGCGAATCCGCCGCAAGATCCCGACACCGTCGAGGTGCGCGCTTGCGTCGACAACGGTGGTTACGGTTGCGACCAGGACGTGATGGGTGGCAACAACGAGTGCCATGAGGACAACAACCTGTCCGACAACATGGACACGGGTTGCAAGTCGATCAATTAGCTGCGCCTTTGGGCTGGGCCTTTGGGCTGGGCCTTTGGGCTGGGCTGGCGCGAATTGGCCGTGCCTTCGGGCTGGGCTGGCGCGAATTAGCCGTGCCTTCGGGCTGGGCTGGCGCTAGACCATGGCATGGTCGGCGTACGCATCGAGAGTTTCCCCACCGGTCCTTTGGCTTGCAACTGTTCCATCGTCATGGACGAGGAGAGCAAACAAGCGGTCGTGATCGATCCTGGCGGCGACTTTCCTCTCATCCAAGAGAAGCTAAGGTTGCTCGGGGCGGAGGTGTGCAACATCGTGCATACTCATACGCACATCGATCATGTAGGGGCGACGGCGCCTTTGCAGGAATCGAGCGGCGCGCCGGCCCGGATCCACGAGGAGGATCGCTTTCTGTACGAGATGCTCCCCGTGCAAGCGGCCATGCTCGGCATGCCCCAGCCTCCGACCTGCGAAATCCACGGCGATTTGTTTGACGAGCAGGCGGTCAACGTTGGCGGCCTCGAGGTCGGCGTGCTTCACACACCAGGGCACACCCCGGGAAGCGTCAGCTTCGTGATCGACACGCCCAACGGCAAGGTGCTGTTTGCGGGTGATACTTTGTTTCGCCGGTCGATTGGCCGCACCGACTTGTGGGGAGGCGATCACCCGCTCATTTTGCGATCGATAAGCGAGCGCCTGTTGACCTTGGACGGCGACACGCGCGTGATCACCGGCCATGGACCGGAGACGACGGTTGGCGAGGAGATAGCGCAAAATCCTTTTGTGGGGGGTCGTTGACGTGAGAGCGCGGAGTGAATGGTGGTGCGGACGGCTCGCGGTGCTCGCGGGGTTGGGCATGGTTGGACTGGCTGGCAACGGCGGAGTCTTCGGTTGTGCGGCGACCGGCGGTGCGACGGACACCTCGGCTACTAGTGGCGGGGCTGGCGCTGCGGGAGGCGCTGGCGGGGCGACGAGTGGCGGCATCGATGCGGGCGGTATGGGCGCCGCCGGAGGCGGGCAGGCAGGATCGGGGGGCATCATCGACGATTGCCCCGGACCCGCGGGCGTCACGCTCGCCATGGACGAGCTGTTCCTCGGCACAACGGATTTCAACGGAGCGCTCCAGACCGATGCCTGGGCCACCTACGGCTTCAACTTGGATGAGATGACGACCACGTCGAACCTCAGTGGCCACTGCATACCCTACCAAGGCAGCTCTGCGACGCTGATGGCAGACGGAGCGCAAGGGATCGACAACAGCTTCGGAAAAAACGTCCTGCCCATCTTGCTCCCCCTCGTTCCCGACATTCAAGATCAAGCGAACGCAGCCCTCCAATCGGGGCAATTCTCCCTGCTCTTCCACTTTGATGCTTTGGGAGACGAAGCGAACGTCGATCCTCTCAAGACGCTGCTCTATTCTGGCGCGCCCCTGAGCGCTCCGCCCCAATGGGATGGCAAGGACTGTTGGCCTGTTGCGGACACGAGCCTCAGTGACCCGAACGATGTGACGAGCGCCAACATCGCATTTTCCGAAAGCGTACTCAGTGGCAATAGCTGGAACTCCAACGGGACCGCTACGCTGGTGTTGCCCATTAGCATCTTGAATGTGCAGGCGCCGCTGACGATCTATCACGCGAGGATGTCGACGGTGTTGTCCTCGACCCATCAGGGGGCCGCGCTCGGCCGTATCGGTGGCGTGCTCGACACCGAGGAGTTCATCGACGTGGTCCGCAACGCGGCTGCGACCATCAGTGCCCCGTATTGTGGCGCGGCTTTTGATCCGACCGCCGATTCGATCCGGCTCGCCTCGGATATCATGAAGGACGGAACACAGGATCCCAACAGTACCTGTGATGGAATCAGTGTCGGTCTCGGTTTCTCCCTGCTTTACGCTAGGCTCGGCCCCGTTCAAATGGCGCCACCCCCTGCGATGAAACCCTGCGACTGAAGAGGGGCGGCTCTGGTTCCGATGGCGCGTTCGGCCTAGGCTTCATCTGGCGCGGCCGGCTTTTCGATCGAGACCCGGATCTGACAGGCGAAGCGGTCGTTCGTCTGGTCCAGAGGCCAAGCGAAGACGAGGGCGGTACCCTGGTAGGCGCACTCGAAGCCCCGCTCGCTTTGGGAGACCGTTTCGATGGGGACGCGCCACAGCATGGCGGGCGGCTCGACGTCGACGCGGAGGGTAAAGCCCATGTCACCGCCATCGATGCGCAAGGCGCTGACCTGCTCATGACTCTGTCGCGCCCCGGGGCGGGGATCGATGTTGATGTCCGGCTCGAGCAGCACGATCCGGCGGCCTCCTGCGGTCTCTGGTGTGAGGAGGCTGAAGTCCAGCTCGCTCGCAAAGAGAAGCTCCGGGGGATCGGGGGGAAGCTCGAGCGAGTAGCTTGCGCTCAACACGCCGTCGGGACCAAGCTTCACGATCTTGTCGAGCCCGTGCCCATCGATGTCGGCTCGGAGCGTCGTGACGGCGCGACCGTCCAGAATCTTCGCTTCCTTCAAGTCGTAGATGGCGTTGGCGAAGTCGATGTGAGGCGCATAGGCTCGATCGAAGGTCTCCGCGGTCGTGTTGGCGGGCAAGAGGTGGTCGATGAAAGCGCCGCGGGGGTGTCGATCTTCAATCAGCTTGTCGACCAAGCCGTGCTCGGTGGCCCGGATGAGATCGTGGGCCGAGATGTTCGCGAGTTCTTCGTCGCTGACCACTCGGGCTTGGGGAACGAGCGCGTGATAACTCTCCCGGCGGCGCGCCATGACGCTGGTCAGGTGGTGGCGGGCCGCTCGCAGATCGATCTCAAACACCCGTCCGCCACTAGCCGGCGCGACGTAGGCATTCATCGATGGTCCTTCCATGAGCACTTCGTCGGCTAGATCGCCGTCGTGATCGACGACTTCGATTGCGACTTCGGACCGAGGGCGGGCCTGAACTTCGGCCTCGATGAGGGAGCTCATGAGCGCGCTGCGCAGGTGCTGCATGTACAGGCCGCCGAAGAGACCATGCCAATAGGCGCAGTTGCATTGACCGCGGTAAAGGGCGTCCCTCATCGCGCCTATGTCCCGCGAGTCGGCGTCATCGGCGTCACCGGCGTCGTGGACCGCTTGGGAGACGCGCAGCATCTTTCGATAGATGAGGTTGCTCTCCGGGTACTTTGCGAGGAAGCCTTGCCAGATCCCGCCACGCAGGAAGGCCTCCGCCCGTTCACCCATGCCGTGGTGGCCGAGGTGTTCAGCGAGCGCTTGATGCTCGGCGGCGAGCTGGGGGGGGAGGGTCCACGCGCCCATTTCTGCGTACGAGATCGTCGGGATGTAGACGCGTCCTTGCGGCCGGGTCGAGCGCAGCAGATCACGGGGCAAGATGGTCTCGAGCCACTCTTGTGCCTCGTCGAAGGCGCAGAGCATGGTCTCCAGCCAGCCTTGCTCCCATACGCGAATTTGCGTGGTTGGCCACAAGCCGAACTTCTCGACGTCGTCACCGTAGGTCAGCGTGCGTCCCCGTTGGCCGTGCAAGTAGCTCATCAAATCGGGGACGTCCGCGAAGGGTATACGCCCGCGAAGCCCCCGATCGATGGGGAGCACACGGCATGCTTCGCCGGCCTTGTCGGTCACGTAGTAGCCATGCAGAGGCGCTCCTGCCTCGCCCGTCGCCCCAGCCGCTCGCAGATGGGTATCGTCGAGCAAGGTGTACCCGTAGGACGCGCGCGAGATGATCCGCGCAAGGTCTGGCTCCCACACCCGCTCGGCGAGCCACATCCCTTCGGGTCGCTCGCCGAAAAGCCGCTCGCAGCGCTCTGCCATTCGGTCCAGCTGTCCGAGGGCATCGCGCTCGGGCAAGATCGCGAGCATCGGCTCCTGATCTCCTCCGCCCAGGATTTCGACCTGCCCCCGCGCCACCAGCCGCCGCAGATTGTCGATGAGCTGGGGGGCATGCGACTCGGCCCACTGTAGCAGCGGGCCGGAAACGTGAATGGCGGCGCTGACTTTCGGGTGCGCCCTAAGCCTCTCGATGGTGGGCAAATAGCAGCGGGCCGTCGCATCTTCGAAGACATCGGGCAAATTCCCGAAGGGTTGGTGAAAATGCAGCGCGAAGACGAGCCGCGTCAGATCGGTGGGCACGGCCGCGCTTATACCTCAGCCCGTCTCCGCGTGAACGGAGATCTCCTCGCGCGAGACAAGCCGCCGTTGTATAGGGGCGAACCCTCATGCGTTATCGACGGCCGCTTCTGACTCTGGCGATGGGCCTCATGTTCGTCCTGACTTGTGCGTCAGGGCTTGCGGCGCCGTCGGGGCCGGTGGCTGATCCGCCGTCCGAAGCGGCGCGATCGAAAGCGCCTGCACCGGCTGAGCCCTCCGTGTCACCACAGACGGGTCGATTCGCTTTTGGTAGCTATGGTCGCGTGCTCGCGGCCGGGGATACCCGTGGTCGGCCGCTGCGTGACGGGGACATTGTGGCGCATGGCTCACGCCTCGATTTGCCCACCTACGCCGAGCTGGAGATGCGCCGCGAAGACCATTGGTCGACCGGGATCGATACCCGCCTCGTGGCTACGCTCGCCGTCGGTCATCCGGTGTTTCACTACGACGCGGATTTCGACGCGAACATCGCCCTGCGCAATTTGTACATCGAAGCCCGCAACGTCGGTCTCGACGGTCTCGACGCGTGGGCGGGCTCGCGGATGTTGCGTGGTGACGATATCTACCTTCTCGACTACTGGCCGCTCGACAACCTCAACACCGTCGGCGGCGGGCTGACTTGGCTCCATCGGCCGAGCCAACTGAGAGCATCGATCCACTTGGGAGTCGGACGGCCCGATCATCCTTTTTATCAACAAGTCCTTACCCGTCCGGCGCCGCTCGATCAATTTGGTACCGCGGAGGTCGCGGTGCTCGATCGTCAGCGTTGGATTGGCAGTGCTCGGCTCGAGAAGATCGTGCGATTCGGTTCGGGCCCCGCGGGGATGAAGTTCGTCGCCTATGGTGAAGGCCATGCGCTCAGCGCGGGGCAGCGAGAAACCGAGCAGCCGCAGATCTACGAAGCGGTCCATCGTGAACAGGGATTTGTGATCGGTGCCCAGGTCGGCGGCTTTTCGGGACGTCGTGATACCCACCTGAACCTCTTCGTGCGACATGCCTCGGGGCTTGCGGCTTACGACGCACTCGCGGCGCCAAGCGGTCTCGGCCTCGAGTTGACCACGGCCGGCGCGACCGAGTCGGTGCTCGCGATCAGCGGCAACGGCGAGTGGGGGCCCATCGGCGTGATGGCTGCGGCCTATCTACGACGGTTTCGCAACGCTAGCGCTGCCCTCGATTTTGGCGACGTCGACGAGGCGATCGTGGTTCTGCGGCCCCAGGTGTCGTTCAACGAGTGGTTGGGCGTCGCCGTCGAGGGATCCCTCCAAGCCCAGATCCGCGGCGTATTGCGTCCCGTCTTCGATGGCGCCACGGCGTCATCCCCGGCGGCGCTCGAGCCCCAGTCCGGGCAGGTAGCGCGCTTCGCCGTGATCCCCTTCCTGTCGCCGTCGGGACGGGGCTCCTTTGCCCGTCCGCTGCTCTACCTCCTTTATCACGCCACCAGCCGCGACGATGGCGCACGTGCACTGTATCCCGACGACGATCCCTTTGCGCGTGACAGCATCGAGCATGTGCTCGGTCTGGGCGCCGAGTGGTGGTTCAATTCCTCCAGTTACCAGGGCCACTAAGTTGATGATGAATTCTCCCACGTTTCGGTTGGCCAGCGCTGTTCTCGGTTTCGCTCTGGCCACCTCCGGCTGCATGGATTTCGAAGGCCTCGACCAACCGGTCGAGCTTCGGACTCACGTGGACGACTGGCGGGACCAAGTCATTTACCAAATCCTCGTCGACCGATTCGCCGATGGTGATCCCAGCAACAACTTCGATGTCCGGCCCGGTGGTCCGGCCCGGTGGCATGGCGGAGACTGGGCGGGCGTGGAGCAGCAGCTTCCTTACCTTCACGATCTCGGGGTCACCGCTCTATGGATTTCTCCGGTTTACCGCAACGTCGAAACCGATGCGGGCGTCGATGGCTACCACGGTTATTGGCCGCAGGACTTCAACGCGACCAATCCACACTTTGGCGACGTCATGGCTTTGCGTCGCATGGTGAAGGCCGCTCACGAGCGGAACATGCTCGTCATCATCGATGTCGTGACCAACCATGTCGGGCAATTATTTTATTATGACATCAACCTCAATGGTGTACCTGACGAACGTGTCCTAGGCAGCGGAAGCACGTCGCCGGTCGAACACTTGAGCGAGTACGATCCTGATTTCGATCCGCGAGGGATCCAGGCCTTCACCTCTCTGGGTGAGGCAGGGCCGGCACCGATCATCTTTCAATACGATCCTCTGACGCGGCATTTGCCGCCGATGCCTCCCGTGCTTCAGAAAGCCGAGATGTACAACCGTCGCGGTCGTACGCTCGATTTCGAAGATCCCGATCAGCTCTTGCACGGAGATTTTCCCGGTGGTCTCAAGGATCTCGATACGACCCGTTGCGAGGTGAAAGAAGCGATGGTCGACAGCTATGCCCGTTGGATCGAGCTGACCGACGCCGATGGTTTTCGCATCGACACCGTCAAGCACGTGGAGCGTGAGTTTTGGCGCTATTTCACCCAGAAGGTACGTCAGCGTCTCGCCGACGGAGGGAAGCAGCGCTTCTTCATGTTCGGCGAGGCCTTCGATGGCAGGCCCGAGCTGGTGGGCTCCTACACCAAAAATGATCAACCCAGCACGGCCCAGCAGCAGCGCGAGGCGAGCTGCGTGACCGACGGTCGAGCGCTCACCGGCGACCAGCTGGACGCGATGTTCCATTTTCCGCAGTACTACCATGTGTTCCGGGATGTGTTTCAACTCGGCCTGAGCACGGACCGCATCGAAACGCTCTGGCAGGAGCGCTCACTTCATTACGGCGACGAAGCGGTCGAGCTAGGCTCGGGGGTCAAGCCTATTGAGGCACTGGTCAACTTCCTCGACAACCACGATGTCCCCCGTTTTCTCTTTCACGATGGTGACGTCGACGCGCTGCATGCCGCCTTGGTTCTGTTGATGACGGAACAGGGGATCCCCTGTCTTTACTACGGTACCGAACAACAGTTCGAGGGTGGAAACGACCCTGCGAACCGCGAAGATCTGTGGCTCAGTGGATATGACACTGGCGCCACGACCTTTCAGTGGATCAAGCGTCTGACGAGTTTGCGAAAGCAGCATGCGGCCTTGCGGCGCGGCGAGCAGAGGGTGGTGTGGGCGAGCGCTCGGGCGGCGGACGAGCCGGATGCGGGCATTTTCGCCTTTGAGCGTGAGCTCCCCGGCGAGAGTTATGTCCTCGTCGTTCTCAACACGCACAAGACCCAGGCGAGCGCACCGGTGTTTCAGGGCCAAGCGATGAGCATCGCCCAGCCCGAGGGGAGCGAACTCGTCGATGTGTTGTCTGCGGCCCGCACGCGCTACACGGTTGGACCTGGCGGTGGTTTGGCCATCGAGTTGGGCTCACGCGAAGCGGCGATCCTCGTGCCTGCCGCGCAGGCGGACTGAGAGAGGACGAAAATGGCCGCCATCACTGTCCGCGACTTGGTCAAACGATTTGGCGACACCACGGTTCTCGATGGTGTGAGCCTCGAGGTTCCGGATGGTGCGTTCGGCGTGCTCGTCGGGCCGAGCGGTTGCGGCAAATCGACCTTGCTCCGTCTACTGGCTGGGCTCGAGGAGCCAACTGCGGGCCGAATTCTCTTCGGCGAGCGGGACGTCACCGATGCCGAGCCGCGGGACCGGGACATCGCGATGGTGTTTCAGTCCTATGCTCTGTATCCGCATCTCAGCGTCGAGAAGAACCTGGCTTTTGGTTTGGAGATCCGCAAGGTCGATCCCGATGAAATCCGCGATCGGGTCGCGACCGTCGGCGACATGCTCGGCCTGACGACATTGTTGCAGCGGATGCCGAGTGAGCTGAGCGGAGGACAACGTCAGCGAGTCGCGATGGGCCGGGCGATCGTACGCCGACCCGAAGTGTTCATGTTCGACGAGCCTCTGAGTAACTTGGATGCTGCCTTGCGGGGACAAGTTCGCGTCGACATTCGGCGGCTGCATTCGGAGCTGCAGACGACGAGCGTGTACGTGACGCACGATCAAGTGGAGGCGATGACTCTCGCGGACGTGATGTTCGTGATGAACGAGGGGAAGATCGAGCAGGCCGGGGCGCCGCTCACGATCTTCAATCGCCCCGCGACTCGTTTTGTGGCTGGCTTTCTCGGAAGTCCACCGATGAGCTTCATCGACGCGAAGATCGCCCACTCGAGCGAGGGGTGCGTGGCGAGAATCGTCGCCAAAGAGGATGAGCTGTGCCTACCGCTTGACCCGAGCGTCTACCGGGAGGCACTGGCCGATGGGCAGCCGGTGGTGTTGGGTTTGCGGCCACACGAGATCCGCGTCGTGGACTCGGCGGCTCCTCTGCGCGCGCGAGTGCTGCTCAGCGAGAAACTCGGCTCCGAGACGCACGTCTATGCATCGCTTGCCGGCACCGAGATTACGGTGCGCGTCGACGGAGAGTTGAGTCTGCAGGAGGGACAAGAGCTGGGTCTCGACATCGAGGCGGCGGCCATTCACTTGTTCGATCCTGAGACGGGGAAGTCTTGGTGGTGATCCGCAGCCTATGGATTCTCTTCGCGGTCTTGCTGGCTGGCCTGACGTGCTCGGCCCACGCGGAAGCGAGCGTCGAGGCGGATGGTCGAGGGAGGCCGATCACGCTGTGGCATGCCTATCGAGGCGCTGAGCAGCAAGCCCTACAGAATACCCTTTCCGCCTGGAAGTTGCGGCAGGTCGAGACGCTGGCGGTGCCCTACGATGCCTACGCGGCCAAGCTCGCGGCGGCGATCAAGTTGGGACAGGGTCCGGACCTGTTCATCGATGCTCACGAGCGACTCGGGAATTATCGATCTCGAAAGCTGGTGGCTCCGGTTGGCGACGCGCTGAGCGATCCCGATGCGTTCTTGCCCCAAGCGATGGCAGCGATCCGTCATGGTGGCCAAGCCTACGGTGTTCCGCTGTCACAGAAGTGCGTCGCCTTGTTCTTCAATCCGACGTGGGTCAAGGCGCCTCCGCTTTACCTCGAAGGGCTGAACGCCGCGCTTCGTCAGCCGCTTCCGACGGGCAGCTTCTTGCTCGCTTACGAGAACGGCAACGCCTACGCGCACGCTGCGCTCTTGCACGGATTTGGTGGCCGTTTCCTCGATGACCACGACGGCTTTGCCTTTCTCGGCCCCCCCGCCGAGTCTTCCTTGATCTTCGCGCGAGACCTGGTCACCCGTGGCGAGGTCCCGGAGAACGCGGACGGCGCGCTCGTGACGACCCTGTTTCGGTCGGGAAAAGCGGCCTTCGCGATCAGTGGGCCGTGGCTCGCCGCCGATCTCAGCGCGGCGAAGATCCCCTACGGGATCTCCGTGCTGCCGCGACTGAAGGCGACGGGTCAGCCGCTGCGGCCCTTCTTGACGATCGAGGCTGTGATGTTGACGCCGAGAGGGGCGGCCCGTTCCGAGGTGCGCGCTCTGGCCCGGTATCTCGGTGGTCGCGATGCGGCGAAACGGCGTCAGAAACTCGCCCGTGTCGACAGTGCCCGTCGCGATGTGGTCCCGGACGAGAAGGACCACGTGCTGCGCGCCTTCCGTCAGCAAGCGGCGCAGGCGGTCGTGATGCCGAGCAGCCTGGCCATGCAAGCCGTTTGGGAGCCCGCGCGTCGCGCCCTTCGACAGGTGCTCTCGGCTCGGTCAGATGCGGGTCCTGCGTTGCGGCAAGCGCAGCGCCGTTTCGCCGATGTCCGGCGCCCGCCACCTGCGCCACGTTCCCCGACGCCGTGGCTGCTCGCCTTGGGTGGGCTGATGCTGCTCGCGAGTTGGCGCCTGTATCGCCGGGCGCGTGATGCAGAGTTTCGGGAGGCGGTTCGACGGTCGATGCCTGCGTACGCTTACGTCATCCATGCCGTGATCGCGATTGGCGTGCTCGTCGTGTTGCCCTTGCTCGCCGGTGCGCTCATCGCGCTGTACGCCGGCCAGCCTGGTGAGATGTACTTCGTGGGCGCGGCGCATTTCCTGAGCCTCGTCACCGCCCGCGGCGGGGACCTGCTCGGCAGCGGTTCGTTTTACGTCGTGCTCTTCGTGACCGTGCTCTGGACGGCCCTCAACCTCGTGTGTCATTTGGCGATCGGGCTGTCGCTCGGTGTGCTCCTGGCCCGTCCGGTCCTTCGTGGACGCGCTCTGTACCGCGTGTTGTTGATCATTCCGTGGGCGGTGCCGAGCTACGTCACCGCTCTCGCGTGGAAGGGCATGTTCCATCGCCAGTTTGGCGCGGTCACCGGGTTGATCCACCAGCTGAATCGCGTCTTCGGAACCGAAATGGAGCCCATCGCGTGGTTCTCGCGTTTTTCGACGGCGCTTACGGCCAACGTCGCGACGAACGTCTGGCTCGGCTTTCCCTTCATCATGGTCGTCACGATGGCGGCGCTCACCGCTGTCCCTCGTGAGGTACTCGATGCGGCGACCGTCGATGGTGCCACGCGGTGGCAACGATTGCGGCGGGTCACCCTTCCTATGATTCGACCGACGATGTTGCCGGCGGTTCTGCTCGGCGCGATCTGGACCTTCAACATGTTCAACGTCGTGTTTCTCGTCTCGGGCGGCGAACCGGACGGACAGACCGACATCCTCGTGTCAGAAGCTTATCGCTGGGCCTTCACCCGCGGCGCACAATACGGTTACGCGGCGGCCTACGCGGTGCTCATCTTCTTCTTGCTCGCGGGGAGCACTTTTTTCGCCGCGCGATGGCGAGACCGAGCATCGAGCCGAGAGGCCGCTTTGGCCGGAGGTGTGTCATGAGGGCTTCGCGCGGGCGCGTCAGCTTGGGCGAGTCTGTGCTCGTGCATGCCAGCTTGCTCCTCGCGGTCGGCTTCGCCATCTACCCCGTCCTCTGGGTGGTGTCGCTCGCGATCAGTGGCGATACCACGCCGGAGCCACGCCTGCTGCCGTTGCCTGAGGCTCCGACCTTGGATCACTTTCGCGAGGTCATGACGAGCGGGGCAGGCGGGCAGGGCAGTGGACTGTTCTGGAAACAACTCTTCAACTCCCTCGTCGTGTCGGCGGCTACCGCCTTCGTCGGCGTGGCCATTGCGATCCCCGCCGCGTACGCTCTGGCTCGCTTCGAGTTCGTCGGGAAGAGGGCCGGACTCGGCGCGCTGGTCGCTACGCAGATGTTCCCGGCCGTCTGTAGCGCGGTTCCGCTCTACATTTTGCTCGACGGGCTGGGCCTCCTGAACTCGCGCACGGGGCTCGTTCTTTGCTACGCCACCACGGCCGTGCCCTTCGCCATTTTTCAGTTGCGGGCCGCTTTCGAGTCGATCCCGATCGAGCTCGAGGAGGCGGCGATGGTCGATGGCGCGACGCGCGCGCAGGCCTTCGTTCGGGTCGTCTTGCCCGTCGTCCGTCCGGCCATTGCCGTGACGTGCTTGTTCGCCTTCATCAGCGCCTACAACGAGTTCATCCTCGCCGCGACGCTGCTTGGCCGCGAGGAGGCGTTCACCTTGCCGGTCGTGCTGCAGCGTTACGTGGGCGAGCATGACGCGAACTGGCCGGCATTTGCGGCCGGTGCGGTGCTCGTGTCGGTGCCCGTGATGGTGCTGTTCTATGCCCTTCAGAAGCATCTCGTCGCGGGCCTGACGGCCGGCGCGGTGAAGGGTTGAGCGGCGGCGTGCTGAGAGGCCGAGCTTCATGGGCTCGTTGTTCTAGCAGGACTGGCAGGCGCAGCTCGAGTTCGAGTGGCAATTCAGCTCCGGCTTCTCTGCGTTGGGCTTGCAGATGGCGAGGCAAGTTTTGTCGCTGCAGCTCACTTGGGCGTCTTGGCATGAGTTGCCGGAGGGGCCCGGACCCGGCCCGACTGTCGCGTTGCATTCGATCGTGCACATGCCGCCCGACGCGCAATTGAGTTTGGCATTGAGACAAGCTTTTTGTGCCGAACAGACGAGGGTGCACGGATATCCTTTCGGACAATTGACGGTGGTGTCGGCGCAGGCTTGAAACGCGACGCAATCCACGCGACACGGTCTGCCCGCCGGACAGTCGATCGTTCGGCCCTGGCATTCGCTACCCGGGGGACTCTCGCATTTCGTGATGCATGTCCCATCTGTGTCGCAGGAGCTGCACGTGTCGTCGGTTGGGCAGCCATCGACAGGCCCAGACTTGGGCATGCAGCTGTTGTCCTGTCCGCCCGCGGCCTGCTGTCCGCCCGCGGCCTGCTGTCCGCCCTGTCCGCCCGGCGCGGCGGTGAACGAGCTTCCGCAGGCGCAAAACAGCATCAATGGCATGGTCAATCGGAGCAGCGTCACCAGGAATTGCGACATGAAGCAAGTGCAGCAGTACGAATCGTGCGCTCTCAAGCTGGCACTTTGAGTTAAACTCCGAACGATGGCTTCTCGTGTCCTCATCGTGGACGATGACCAGCAAGCTCGAGCATTGGCCTCGGTGCTCGAGCGTGGTGGCTACGAGGTCGCTGTGGCGAGTGACGCACAGGGCGCGATCGCGGTCTTGAGGGAAGGGGCCGTCGATGCGGTTCTCTGTGCGTGGATGTTGGTGAACGCGGATGGTGTCGATCTCATTCGCCGCATCCGGGCCAGGGTACGACCGTGTCCACCCATCTTGATGCTAGGGGCTATCGAAGGGCAGGAGATGGTCGAAGAGGCCCTCCGCGCCGGCGCTGACGATTATCTCGTTCAAACCCTCGAGGCGGCCGACCTGCTCGCACGAGTCGAGCGCTGTATCGGTCGCTATCGCCGGGCCCACGGATTGCAATCGGTGCCGGGGCGCGGAGACAAGGACGACGATGGACCGACCCAGCGTCGGCGCGCGGTTTCGCGGCAGACGATGCGCCTTGGCAGCCAGCTTCACATACCGGGAAACACGCTGCCTCCGGTGATTGCGGTGGCTCTGTGCGCCGGCGTAGGTGGCGGTCAGTCCTTCGAGCAGCTTTTGGCGCAGCTCGTGTCGCCGGTGGTCCGTCACGCAAGCTTCTTCGCGGTGGTTCACGACACGGCTTGGCATGACAGCGACCCCTGTGGCCGGCTTTCGCGACAACTCAACATGAACGTGAGTTTGGCGAGCGCAGGCGCCCCCTTCGCGCCGGGCTGCTTGCAGATTGCAGCTCCAGGGGGCGGTCACGTCGTAGCGATAGATTCTCCGCCCGGGCTTCGTCTCGTGCCCCCTCCTCCGCGCGGAGGCCTCTGTCCTTCCGCCGACTGGCTGTTTCGCAGCTTGTCGGAAGTCTTTGGTCGATTCGTGATCAGCGTCGTGATGGCAGGGGAGGGAACAGACGCTGCTATTGGCTCGGAGCTCATCGTGCGCGGCGGTGGCGTATGCCTCATTCAGGATCCGGAGGGCGGGCAGCCAAGCGAAATGGTCCTCGGTGTCGAGCAGCGCGTGCCCGTCGCGCGCCGTATTGCCCTGTCCGGTTTGGGTGAGACCGTTTCACGCTACGTCGGCGAGCTCAGTCGGCAACTCATGCAGGCGCGTGGCGAAGCCACTTCTTGAGAGGCCGCGCGGTCAAAGTCGAGATACCACGTCGATCGTGCCTTGTTCGTTGGCTGGATAGAACAGCGGCGCAAGACCGAAGGTTCCACCGCCGCTCACTTGGATCCAGGCACGGAGGACTTCGATGTCGTGCCCACTGGCCGCGACGGCTTCTGCGGCGTCCTTCAGCTCCTCGGCGCAGTCGTCGTGGATCGTGCTGGTCGTTTGTTTCCCCGTCCCCTGTCGCAGCATCCAGACCGTGTTGCGAGGCATCAATCGGTCCTTGCAGCGGTCCTGCCAACGCCGGCCCACCAATTGCGCTCGTAGGAGCTTGTGGGCGACCGCAGAGGTGGCGGAGCTGAGTTCGTAGGACATCGACGCAATGAATTGAGGCATCGAGCCGACCC
>JAPYTK010000071.1 GCA_029941785.1 Polyangiaceae bacterium
GTGGCGCTGAGGATGTGGTCGGTGCGCGTGTGCAGCTTGCGCAGCTCGTGGTGCAGAGCGACAAGCTGACGACGCTGCTGCCCTGCGCCGGCACCGCGCTCGATGACGCATGCGTCGAGCAGTTCGTCGCGATTTACGGTCGACGCTTGTACCGCCGCCCGCTCAGCGCAGAGGAAAGGCTCGAATACCAAACGCTGTACGCGAAGATTCGCGACCAAGCGGACGCCAACACGGGACTCAAATGGATGCTCGTCGCGCTCATCCAATCTCCACAGGCCGTGTATCGGGCTGAACTGGGCGTCATGGCCGGAGAACATTACGATCTCACCCAGCACGAACTTGCCACCGAAATCGCCTACACCTTCAGCGGAACGACGCCGAGCGCAGCTCTCTTGGACAAGGCCGACCAGGGAAAGCTCGATAGCGAGGAGGCGGTCATCGCCGAGGCGCGCGCGCTCAGCGCCACACCACGCGGCCGGGAAACGGTACACCGCTTGCTTCAGGAGTGGAGCGGCTACGCGACCATCCACGGCAAAGCCAAGGACGTGGTCGACAACTTCGACGTCATCAGCGAGCTCATGGCCGAGGAGACCCGCCGCTTCCTCGACGACGTCGTCATCGAGAATGAGGGGGGAGTGGCTGAACTGCTGACCGCACCGCACACCTTCGTCGACGGAACGCTCGCCGACTTTTACGGGTTTTCGGTAACCGGCTCGGCGTTTCAGCAAATCGACCGACCCGCCAACTGGGGGGTCGGATTGCTCGCGCAGGGGTCCCTGCTAGGAGCGTACGCGCACATGGGCAGTAGCTCGCCGACTCTACGGGGCCTGTTCGTGCTCCGCAGACTCCTTTGCCAGGAGACGGAAGCCCCCGACAACGTCGAGCTAGCGCCCCTCCCCGCACAAGCACCAGGCGAGACCACCACGCGCGAGCGTTACGAGAGCGTCCACACCGCTTCGGCGCAATGCAGTTATTGCCACAACCGCTTTGATCCGATGGGTTTTGCGCTCGAACACTTCGACGAGACCGGACGCTACCGCGAAACCGAGCACGGCTTGGAAATCGACGATTCGGGTCATGTCTCTTTTGCGGGTGCCGAGCCCGCACCCATCCAAGGCCCCGTACAATTCGCCGAGACGCTGGCCGCCTCAGAACAAACGAGCGCCTGCATCAGCGACCTCTTCGCTCGATATACTTACGGCTCGGCGCCGTGCATGAACGGCCCGATGGCAGACGCACGACGCGGTCTCAGCGAGCGGGACTACGGCTTGACCGAGTACCTGATTCAGCTCGCGACGACGCCCCACTTTTACCGCCGCATGCCGTAGACAACACGCGATTAGCGGCGCCCTCCACCGCGGACCGCCGCTCCAGCGACGCCAGCATCCAAAAAGCGAAGCACCCCTGATGGTCCCGTCGTGAAACAGCGGGAGCCGTTGCCCCCACCCCATGATCGTGGAGCCGCTCGATCACTCAGCATGGGTCCGCCACGAGCTCGCCATCTGCAGCGCCGGGATCCACCTTGAGCATCTTGGCCCGGATCGCCTCTGGCAGCGGAGCCTTCGCCTCTGCCCGGTAATCGTACGAGACGATGAGGCCCTCTCCTTCCGCCGCGACCGCGCCGAGCTGATGACTCACCACCCGATACAGCATCGTAAAGCGGTCCTCGGCCAGATCCCGCACGCGTGCCCCAACCGTCACGCGGTCCGGAAACCGCAGTGGCCGTTTGAAACGGCACGATGTGGACGCGAGGATCGGACCGACCCCGGTCGCCTCCATGTGTTCAGCAAATCCCACCGCCGCAAAGTAGGCGATGCGAGCGCTCTCGAAATACTTGAAGTAAACGACGTTGTTGACGTGCTGGAAGGCGTCCATCTCGCCCCAGGCAACCGGAGTCTCGAACCGGATCGGATAGTCAGCCAGCAACTCCTCGAGGCTCGGCGCGTTCATCTTGTTGGCCGGCAGCGGTCACACCGTAGTGTCGCTGGGCACGTCCACCGGCGTCCGTCGCCCGAGCTCGAAATCGTAGACGTTGTAGTTGTTCATGTGCCGGCCGTACAAGTGCAGCGTGACCGTTTGCCGCCAATCACGAGGTACGCCGGTGCGGTGAATGTGATCAGGGTTCGGAACGAAGGTCGCCACCGATCCCGCGCCGAGAAGAGTGACGCCACCCCGACGCAGAATGATGCCACTATCCTCCCTCTCGCGAGGGTCGGTACGAATGAAGTTACGCTCCTGAAGCGCGCCCTTGACGACGCCGACCAAGCCCCACGTGCCGTGGTCGTGCACCGGGGTCCATTGGCCCGGGTTCCACACCATGACGAATAGGGAAATCGACCCATCCGCCGACGCGTAGACCTGGTTCCGCGCATAGTGTTCGTCGCAAGCTTGGGTGTGGTTGGGCTGCAAAAATTCGCCCACGTGCTCGAGCAAGTCGAACATCAACGGAGACGCCTCGAGCACGATATCGGCCGGCTGCACGTACTCGCGAGTCACCGACTCGATCTCTTTGATGAACGCTTCCAATTGGGGGGTGGACACGACAAGCTCCCGGTTGATGAACAATGCCTACTTAGCACGTCTTTTCGGGGTGGCGAAAGCTCCCATTGTGACTCGCTGCGTCACGGATCCGGCCGCACCATCGGGCTTGGTGCAATCGGTTCGACGGGTTATGAGCCATGGGGCCACAACATGAACGCCAAGCCACCGATTCAGCGACCCGCTATCGCCAACTCCGTCCTGGAGTTGGTCGGCGACACACCGCTCGTGCGCCTTGGGCGCATGACGAGCGACACCGACGCGGAAGTGCTCGTCAAGCTCGAGTCGCACAACCCAGCAGGTAGCGTCAAAGACCGCGTCGCCCTCGAAATGATCGAGGCTGCCGAGCGTGATGAGGTCCTGAAACCGGGCGACACCCTGGTCGAGCCCACCAGCGGCAACACGGGGATCGGGCTCGCATTCGTGGCCGCGGTCAAGGGGTACCGTTTGATCATCACGATGCCGGACGACAGTTCCCCCGAGCGCCGCCGACTTCTCGAACATTTCGGGGCGCAGGTGGTGCTCACGCCCGCGCGCAAGTTGATGCAAGGGGCGATCGACCGGGCGCAGGAGATCGTGGACAGCAACCCGCGCTGCTTCATGCCTCAACAGTTTCACAACCCTGCAAATCCCGACGCCCACCGCACCGGGACAGCCCGGGAAATCTTGCAAGCCACCGGCGGCCAACTCGACGCCTTCGTCGCCGGCGTAGGCACAGGGGGAACGATCACGGGAACGGGCGAGATCCTTAAGCGCGAACTCGACGCCGTTCGCATCGTTGCGGTCGAGCCCCGCAAGTCCCAAGCGCTCGCCGGGGGCAAGATCAAAGCGCATGCCATTCAAGGGATCGGAGCCGGTTTCGTCCCCGAGATCCTGAACCGTGACATCATCGACGAGATCGTGAGCTGCGAGGACGCTGTGGCCTTCGCCACCGCACAGCGACTCGCCCGCGAAGAGGGGATCTCCGCCGGCTTGTCCGCTGGTGCCGCCGTATGGGCTGCCTTGCAGGTCGCGGCCGACCTTGGGCCGGGCAAGCGCGTGGTCACCATCATCTGCGATTCTTGGGATCGCTACCTCAGCATCGATCGCATCCCCGACTCGCTCACCGCGCTCGACTTCATCATCTGACATGTCAGGCTCCACTTCGTCCGTCGTTCCAGGACTGATCTTGACCACGGTGGTGGCGGCCGTCGCCGTCTACGTCCACCAACTGCCAGTGGCTCCGTTCACCATCGGTGACCGCCACCCGATCGATGCGCTCCTGATCGCGATCGTATTTGGTATGATCATTCGCAACAGCGCGCGTCTCAGCGAAGCCCTTGGCGCGGGGATCAAATACTCCGTCAAGAAGGTCCTCCCCTTCGCGATCGTGTTGATGGGCGCCAAGCTCAACTTCTTTGACGTCCTTCGGGTGTCTGGACAAGCGCTCATGATCAGCGTCATTTGCGTCATCGTCGCGCTCGGCCTCACGGTTTGGCTCTGTCGCCGCATGGGCGTCGGGCAAAAACTCGGCTTGCTGATCGGCATCGGCACCGCCATCTGCGGAGGCACGGCGATCGCCGTCACGGCCCCGACGATCGAAGCGGATGACAACGACACCGCTTTTGCCATCACCACGATCACCTTGTTTGGCCTCGTGGCGATCTTCTTGTTCCCCGTGCTCGGCGCCATGCTCGGACTGTCACAAACCGAGTTTGGTATTTGGGCGGGCGTCGCGATTCACGCCACGCCCCAGGTGATGGCCGCGGGATTCGCCTACGGAGAGGCCGCCGGTGAGATCGCCGTCATCGTCAAGCTCGTGAGGGTGCTCTTGTTGGCGCCCCTCGTCGTCGGACTCGGCGCCTGGTACGCCCGAGAGAAGCGCAAGCAACAACAAGCCCACGTCGCGCAACCCCTCAAGCTCACCACGCTCTTTCCGCCTTTCATCCTCGGCTTCCTGGCGCTCGCCATCGCCAACACCCTGCACCTGCTTCCCGACTTCACCGTCCATCTGCAGCAGAGCATCTTGTGGGAGGCGGGCGCGATGCCGATGTCGATGCGCAAGATGGTGACGACCGTATCTTCCTTCTTGATCACCATCGCGATGGCCGGGGTGGGCCTGGGCGTGCACCTGAAGAGCTTGCGCCGGGTCGGCTTCAAGGCGCTCTACGTCGGCATGTTCTCAGCCACGGTGCTCACGGTCTTTAGCTTCGGCTTGCTCAAGCTCATGCTTTGATGACTCTTCGCCCGCCGCGATTTTCGCTCACCGTGGAATCGCAGGCGGAGGCGGCGGCGAAAAGCCCTGCACGATGTAGACGCGATCGGGTGGGTTTTGCATCATGGGTCCCGACGGTTGCCACTGCAGGAAGAGAAAGTCGCCCGTCAGTGGCTCAAAGTAGGCGCCCCACGGTCGGTGGATCTTGCTCAAGAACTCTTTGCGCGTAGTGGGGATAGGGTCGCCTTGGTCATCCAGCGCGTAGGTCGCGACGCGGTCGGACAAGCCATCGGGTGCCCCCTCGACCCACTCCGACACGATGAGCCTGCTCTCGGGGAATCCAGGAGAGCCCTTCGGCACGTACGCGAAGCCGCCCGGGTTGTTCGGCAATTGCGTCTTCTTGGTCAGATCCGTGACATTGAACAACGGCCCGTCGGCTTGAAGTCCGACTTGGTACCAGTGGCCCTGCGGCCACGTTACGATACGCAGTCCGCCTGCTCCTGAATTGCCGATGGGGACGAAGCCTATTCCGCCCGGGCCCTTGTCGCCAATGCTGATGATCCCCAAGGACAACAGGTCCGTCTCCCGATCGGGCACCGTCGAGCCAGGGAGCATTTGGTTTAGCTTGTAGGTCGGCCACTGCGAATAGAACATCAAGTTCGAGTCGGTGTAGACGAGGTTCGCGTCGACGTGAGGCGTGTCAGCAACCGGGACGGCTGTCCCCTCGAAGCCGAGGATGTGGCCGCAAGGGCCGCGCTTGATCCCGATCGAATAGATCTGCGCGTCGGCTTGCTCCGATTTTCCCGCAATGAGAAGAACATTGGGATCGTCGTGTTTGACGACACAACCGCCGAGCGCGTCGGGCACGCCAGGCACCTCACCGAGGTCGAAGATGGTGTAGTGAGCGTCGTAATCTGTCGCCACGACGGCATCCGAACCCGCAAGATTGGGCGGCTCCTCACAATCGGGCGCCACCGGCCCGCCTCCGCCAACTCCGTCAAAGCTTCCACCGACCCCGGACACCGTGCTGCTGGCATTAGTGGTCATCACCTCGCCACCGCCGCCGCCACCGCCGCCGCCAACTCCATCGTCTTCGATCGTCGTTGCGGGGTTCGCCGGAAGGCAAGCGAGCAATGTGGTCAGGCAGACGAGCGCGGGCCACTTGGGCAGATGGGTATGATTCTGAATGAGTCGGGACATATTGTCTCCTTCGTGTTCGTTCTTGGTCGAGGGCGTGGCACGGCATGCTGCGGCGTACCCGCGGTCGTGTGGACGTATGCGGTGAAGACACGCCGGGTCCGAGTTTGTCCGATGCTTTCCCGTCCTCCGGCCCCCAGGGGACCGGAGAGTTGCCGAGCGAACAACACAGACCATGAATATTCACCAATAACTACAGAATGTTACAGGCTGACGCCACAGTTCCCGGGGGCCCACCTCCACGCGGAAAAAATGGCCAGGGAGTCCCGACCGAATCCAACCCGTCGCATCTCCATGCCGGAGAACGCCAAGATGGTTCGGGTCAATGGCGCGCGATGAAGGCGAGGACCGCTTCGCTGAGCGGGTCCGTTTCGGTGCCGAAGCCCAAGACCATGTCTTCGTGCGTGTACCCGGCGAGCTCGACCCATCGGGGGGCCTGCCCCAAGGCCTTCAGGCGTGCGTGCGCACGTCGCGCCTGAGGGATCAGGTAGGCCTCGTCCCGACTGCCAACCATGATCAACATCGGGCCCATATTCGGCCCAAGGGCGTTCATCGGTGAATAGCGGGCGAGCCGCGCCTCAGCCGCACCAAAAACCACATCGGTGACCTGCGCATTGAACGCCCCGTCCTTGTGCGCTCGCATATCCTGCAGGTCGAACACGCCCGACAAGATGACGTGGCCGCGCAGGCGTGGCCCCGAAACTGTCTTCGCCTGGCGAGCGGCGTGCAAGGCGACGAGATGCCCCCCGGCCGAATGCCCCATCATGAACACCCGCGACGGGTCCCCCCCGTGATCCGCCGCATGCTCGAAGGTCCACGCAAGCCCCGCGGCGACGTCGGACAACATCTCCTCGGGTCCAACTTCCGGGGCTAGCCGATAGTTTTGGATCACCGTCACCACACCTCGCTTCGCGAGCGCCACACCGATCGATCCGTACAAGCCCGTCAACCAGCCGTGAAAGTCCTTGTCGCCTTCGACCCAATAGCCCCCGTGGACAAAGTGCACGACGGCCGCCTTCCCTCGCCGCCGCGGTCGGTGCACATCGAGCTTGTGTTTAGGGTGAGCGCTGGCGTCGATGTACGCGAGATCAGGCACAGACTCGACCTCGCCCGGCAGCTCACTGAGACGCCAGCGGGTGATGTCGCGATTCACGAACAGCAGCAGAAACACACCCGCACTCAACAGCCCGAATACCAACCACGCGACGCGGCGAGGAGTTTGTCTCATTGTTATCTTTCGGCTCCGCTAGCCACGAGGCTACGATACTCTCTCGGTGAGTCAATTCGACCTACTTCGTGCGCGACGCTTTGGTCCTTTTTTCTGGACCCAGTTTCTCGGCGCTTTCAACGACAACCTCTTCAAGAACGCCCTGGTGCTCTTGGTCGGATATTCGGCGAGCAGTCAAGAGGAGGGAGCGCTCTTGGTGAATCTCGCCCAAGGCCTTCTGGTGCTCCCGTTCTTCTTGTTCTCGGCCACGGCCGGGCAGATCGCCGACAAGCACGAAAAGTCGGGCCTGGTGCGTAAGATCAAAGGAGCCGAGATCGCGATCATGGCCCTCGCCGCGGTCGGCTTTCTTCTGCAGAACCTGTTCATTCTCATGGGCGCTCTGCTGCTCACGGGCACCCAATCGACCCTGTTTGGTCCGGTCAAGTACAGCATCTTGCCCCAACATCTAAAAGAGCACGAACTCGTCGGGGGAAACGGCCTCATCGAGATGGGCACGTTCTTGGCGATCCTGCTCGGCACCATCATCGCCGGCATCGTCATGCAGCTCGGTGACCATCGCCTGCACGTGGTGTCGGTCATGGTGATCCTGTGCGCCATCGCGGGTTGGGCCGCCAGCCGCCGCGTCCCCTTGGCCGAGGCCGCGGCGCCCGATTTGCGCATTGGCTACAACCCGTGGACGGAAACGTGGCGGGCCATCGGCTACGCCCGTGAGGTTCGCTCCGTTTTTCTCTCGATTCTCGGGATCAGTTGGCTGTGGTTTTTCGGTGCGTTATTTCTGGCGCAACTGCTCCCCTATGCGCGCTACGTACTCGGTGGAAACGAGTCGGTGGTCACCCTCTTGCTCGCAGCGTTTTCGGTTGGCATCGCTGGAGGCTCGATGCTCTGCGAACGACTCAGCGACGGCAAGATCGAGATCGGACTCGTTCCCTTCGGCGCCTTCGGTATGACCCTGTTCACGATCGACTTGTTTTTCGCCTCGCCTTCGGGCATCGCGCAAAACACGCACAGCGTCATGGGAGTCTTGTACAGCGATTTTGGCTGGCGGGTGCTTGTCGATCTCTTGCTCATCGGTGCTTTCAGCGGACTCTTTTCCGTTCCGCTCTACGCCTTGGTGCAACATCGCTCCGACGAACGACGCCGCTCACGAATCATCGCGGCGAACAACATCATGAACGCGGGCTTCATGGTCGCCGCCGCGGTGTTGGCCGTCGTACTGCTTCGCTACCTCTCGATCCCCCAGCTGTTCCTCTTCACGGGGATCGCCAATGCCTTGGTGGCGATCTACATCTTCACCTTGGTGCCAGAGTTCCTGATGCGCTTCATCATCTGGATTCTGATGCACACGATGTACCGCTTGCGGGTCGAAGAGATTGCCAACATCCCCGATGAAGGGGCCGCCGTATTGGTGTGCAACCACGTCAGCTTCGTCGACGCGCTCATCATCGCTGCCGCCTGCCGCCGACCGATCCGCTTCGTCATGTATTATAAGATCTTCCGCATTCCAATCTTGAGCTTCGTGTTTCGCACCGCGAAGGCGATTCCGATCGCTGGACGCAAGGAAGACGAACAGCTCATGGCCAAGGCCTTCGACGACGTGGCCGCAGCGCTGGCAGAGGGTGATCTCGTGTGCATTTTTCCAGAGGGATCGCTCTCGGCCGACGGCGAGATCGGTCGCTTTCGCCCCGGAGTGGATCGCATACTCGGTCGATCGCCCGTACCGGTGATCCCGATGGCCTTGACGGGCTTGTGGGGCAGTGTCTTCAGCCGCAAGGGTGGCCGAGCTTTCCGCCGCTGGCGAGGAATGTGGTCCCGCATCGGTCTGACCTGTGGCCCGGCGGTACAACCGGAAAATGCCACCGCCGAACGACTAGAAACACTCGTGAGACAGTTGCGCGGCGACCGCGTTTGACCGCCCGCTGCCGTGGGCGCCCTTAGGAAGCACCGAGTCGGGACGGCTTGCCAGCCGATTGTCCAGCACCGTCGCCGCTCTCGGGAAAGAAGATACGGAAGGCGGTCCCCTCACCTCTGCGACTGGTCACCGCGACAGCGCCACCATGTGCGCGCATCACCCCTACGACCACGGCGAGACCGAGGCCTTTGCCCGATTCCTTCGTCGTAAAGAAGGGGTCGAAAATCTTCGTACGAATCTCCTCGTCGAATCCACAGCCATCATCCTCGACCTCGAGCACGGCACACTTTCCACGCAGCTCCGGATCGCACATCATGATCCCCGAATCGGAGCCCTCGCGGAAGTCGTGCTCGCGAGTACGAATCGTCAACGCACCTGGGCCCTCACCAATCGCGTCGCGTCCATTGATGACGAGGTTGAGCACGGCGTGCTGCAGCTTCGACACGTCGATGTCCACCACCGGCACGTCCTCGCTCAGCTCGAAGGTCATGTCGATCGACGCAGGCACGGCGGCACGCATGAGTTTCTTCATCGACTCCACCTGCAAGGACAAATCCGTCACGGTCGACTCGCTGTGTTGTTCTCCTGAGTAGGCGAGTAGCTGTTTGGTGAGGTCCCCTGCACTCTGCGACGCGCGAAGGATCACGTCCAAGCTCTCTCGTACCGCTTCGTTCTCGCTACGCCGCAGAGCCCGAGAGGCGTTACCCATGACCACGCCAATCAGATTGTTGAAATCGTGTGCCACCCCGCTCGCCAACAAGCGCAGGCTCTGTGCCTTCTGGAGCGACGATCCGATCTCTTCGACGGCTTGGCGCTGCCTATCTTGTTCCTGCTGGCCCGTAACGTCTCGGGTCGTGAGAACCGCAGCTACGACCTTCTCGGCAACGACGACAGGAACCATGTGCGATTCATAGACCGCGCGGGCCCCCTGCGGGCCCGAGGCCACCATTTGGTAGGTCGTTTCCGCTACGTCCTCGTAGGCGCTACGTAGGTATTCCTCAAACGACTCTCGTGCATCAAGGGGCATGTAGTTGAAGGCGCTCGTGTTGAGCACCTGCGAAATCTCGAATCCCGGAATCGTGTGATTGATATAGAGTATTGATCCTTCCCGATCCAGGACCATCATGATGTCCCGACTCGCCTCCACCAAGGTGCGCCAGGATGCCACGTGGGACGCAGGCGCGATTTCCTCCGCCGCGCTCGGGGGGGGAGCCAGCGCCACACGCCGCACGATTTCGTCCGGGTCCATCGTTGCCACATCATCGGCGCCCATGGCCCGGAGTTCTCTCAGCTGCTCGACATCGAGATCGACGAAGCACGCAAGGAGGATAAACGCTCGGCTGCTCTCCGACCGCAAGCGCCGAACCACGTCTCTCGCCGTCTCGGCATCGGACGCACAAGCGATGACGATCGCGCCATCGCCGGGCTGAGGATCGCCGCCGTCACCGCTCGCGGCCACGCGATAGCCCGCAGCCGCCAGTGCAGCTGCAATTTCGCGCCCGTCGTCTCCAGCAGCGAACAGATGGACTTGACCCGCGCCTTCCCCCATTAACCTCGCGTCCCCCATGACCCCTACAGATTAGCCGAGTCTCTTTATGGTGGAAGAAAAATCCAACAACTCTGGCGAAGACCTCTCGACGCACTCGCACCACCTTGACGGCCACCGCCACGGCCCCAAGGCACCAACTCTACTTGAAACCGCACAAGCGCTCATGCAGACGCCATGCGAGTAAATTGTTGGACAAACCCATGCAGGCGGTGTCTTCAACGTATGCCGACATCACTCACCCACGCCGAGTACGCGGCCAGGAGGCGTCCCGGAGCGTGGCTCCTTGGCGCAATCCTCATGATCTTCACTGGATGCCAAAGCTCCGTCTCCGTCCGAAATGGCTCAGGTGGACAAGGTGGACAAGGTGGACAAGGGGCCCAAGTTGGACAAGGTGGGAACAATGACCAGGGTGGCGGCGACGTTTCGGACTGCCCTGATTGTCCGCCGCCGCACGGCTGCCGCACCGATGCGGACTGCGACTGGAAATGCGAGACTAGCCTCAGTTTTGCGCAGTACGACTGCTTAGGTCAAACGCCCTCCTGCACCGTAGACGCGGACTGCGCGGACTTTTCAGACGCGGGCGGCTACTGCCATAGTCACGGTTTCTATCAGGCTCTATGTCGGCCCCTGTGCCACAGCGATGCGAACTGTTTCGATGCCGAGAAGTGCGTGGCTGGGCGCTGCGAAGAGCTGAGCTGCTCGAGCGACGACGAATGTGGCGGCTTTCTGCGCTGCGAGCAGGGCATTTGTGTGGTGCGAGACTGCACCACGGACGCCGACTGCAGCGGAGAACTCTGCGTCAAGGGACAGTGCTCCTCCTCCTTCGGTTATTGCGACTACCTCTGCTAGACTTCTTGATGAGAGGGCAGCGCATGGGCCGACGTTCTCAAGACGGCGCACCACAGAGACGTTCAGATGATGCCTAGGGGAGAGCGAGCATGACGAAAAGAGACCACCTGAAACGCGTTGGCGCAGCGTTCGCGCTGCTGCACTTGGTACCATTTGGCGCAGGCTGTGGTAGCGAGGTCACGGTACCAGGGGGCGGCGTAGGCGGCGCTTCCACCACGACCAGCGCCTCCTCGACTTCGTCGCTAACAACCACCGGCGGCGGCGAGGACTTGACGCTCTGCGGTGGTGGCGGGCAGTGCGCGCTGGTGACGAAAACGTGCTGCGGGGTGTGCGGCGAGCCGACGGTCGACGACATGACGGCAGTGCACAACGATCAGGTCGGGGCTCACACGACGCTCATTTGTGGAGCCGACCCCCCGGCGTGTCCGGCGTGTGCCGCCTTCCCGAATCCGAATCTGTTCGCCTACTGCAAACTCCAAGGCGGAGCCGGCCACTGCACAGCGGCCGATGTTCGCACCCACGAACTCGGGCAGTGCCTGAAGGACTCGGATTGTCGCTTGCGCATGGGGCTGGCGTGCTGCGAAAGCTGCGATGCGGGCAGCGGGGAGGTCGTGGCGATCAACGTCAATCGGGAGGAGGATCTCCAGCACCTGGCATGCGGCTCCGAAACCGTCGGGTGCCCGGAATGCGCGCCGCAGTACCCGGACGGCGCCGAAGCGGTGTGCACCGCGGGACAGTGCGAGGTCGTGTATTCCGTCCCAGGTGGTTGACCTTCGCAGTCGCAGAGCTCAGCGGCGACACCAACGACTTCTTGAAGGATACCCTTGTGAATGCGGGGCAACGCGTCAGTACGCAGACGTTCGCGAGGGCTGGCAGAGATCGGACGCAACGAAGAGCGACAACCCTGCGAAACCACGCGCAACCGAGATGGGGAGGTAGATGGACAGGCCAGAAAAGGCCTTCACGGATACCATCCTCTTAAACCATGCTGCGTAAATCAGGGCGCGTAACCGGGTAGGCGATCCGCCACCTTGTCTTTTCGGAACTGGAGCTGGCCGACGGCGATGTCGCGCACCTTCATGGCGTCGCTCTCCGGCTCATACTTGACGAAATCCAAGCCGTCCTTCGAGGTCACGATGCTGCGATAGGGGTACTTGCCAATCCCGGCAGCGAGGCCTTTCGTGACCACGATGTTGGCGTGCGGTCCGTTTGTTTCCTCCTTGTTCCAGCTGATCCCATCGCTCGAGGTCCAGCGGTATGCTGCGGTAAGATTTGAAGTCGGCTCGTAGGCCTCATAACTCACGAAGTGGGCACCATCCCAACCGAGTTGACACCAGTTGCCGGGTTTGGTGCAGCTTGAGCTCCCGCCCACATTTTCGGACACGTCGTTCTGCCAAGTCGCGCCACCATCGAGGCTCACCATGCGCCGGCGCTTCCGTCCCACCGCCACGATGCGGTCGCCATGAGCGGCTACCGCGAGCAGATCCGGCACCTCTTCCGCGTCCGCCTGTAGTTCCCATCCCACGCCGTCGAAGGAACGGAAGCGCCGCGCTCCGTCACCGACGGCCACGAAAACGCCATCGTGCCACACTAAGTCGTTTACGCTGCTTCCGCCGTCCGCATAGCCGAAATGCCACGACTCCAAAATGGGCTCGGGCGGTTGCCAGAACCAAGCGCGTACGCCACCGACGAATGCCGTCGTCCCCGACGGCGATGCAATCCCCTTGGCGGGCATGGAGGCCGCGTCGATGTCTACCGGCGTCCACTCCTGTCCGTCGAAGCTCTGCCAGGCGCGCATGGGGGGATCGGTGAAACCGTCTACGGCTTCATCGAAACCGATGAGCAGGAAGCGGTCGCGAAGATAACTCACGGAACGCCAACAACGGTCGAAGCAGTCCCCATGGTTGGGGTACTCCCCATCGGCGTCGGCGATGGGATCGCTCGTTTCCAGTGTCTCATGCCAGCTGTCGCCCCGGGTCCAGCTCACGGCGATGCGACCGCCTTCGCCCACCGCGACCACGAAGGGCACATCGACGTACTCGGGCTCGAGCACCTCGGCATCCAGACCAACGGTGAAACGTTGCCAAGGCTCGCGACCCCACGCGATGGCCACGCCGCCCTTCAAGGTGCCGATTCGCCCTTCTGGTGGATCGAAAGACAATTCGACCGCAAGTTTGCCGCCCGCCGCCAAGCTGGTCTCGGGTTGGGCCATCAAGGTGAACAGGTCAGCGTCGGCCCCCCACAAGACGACCGTCGGATCCGAAGTCAGCTCGATGTCGTGCTCGCTGGTATTCTCGATTTCGATCGCGAGGACTTGTGGTCCCGCTCCGGCTTGCTGGCTGGGGATCGTCAAACGATCGCCGGAGGCCGCCTTCTGATCGCCGTAGTGTGCGACGAGTGCCCATTCAACTTTCGGGTTCAGGATTCCTCCCTCGCCCCCTCCGCTGGCCGACGGCTCGTCGCCATGTTGCGGCCCGCATGCAAACATCAAGGCCACCGCCCCACCGAGAAGACATCCACTCCACCGCGAAGGAGCGCTCCACCTCATGTCAACATCCCCGGCAGCGGTCCGAGCACGTCGGTGGGCCCCAACTTCTTCTGGCCCACCCACTCGATGTCGGTCTGACCCATCGCGTGACACAAGCCGACCAACAGATGGTTGTGGGCCGGGCCCACGTAGGACGAGCCCTTATACATCGTTCCCGTGGGGAGGCGGTGGCTATTGCCGTAGCGCACGTAGCGCCCGGTGTTAACCATGCCCGCACCACCACCGAGCAACACGTAGGGATACCGCGCAAAGTGATGGGTGCCGTCCGCAATGTCGCCCGTCCACACGATCAAGGTGCTGTCGAGCAAGGTGCCGTCGCCGTCGGGAATGCTGTCCAAGGTCTTAGCGAGGCCAGCCACGATCTTGGCGTTCTCTTGACCGAATTGGGTCATCTTTTCGACTGCTTCGGGGTCGCTCTTGTGTGCGAAATCTTGGTGCAGATCTTTGCCCGGCGCACCGAGCATATCGGCACTAAACGGGCGAATCTCGTAGGTGACGACGCGCGTCAGATCGCAGATGAAGCTCGCCGCGATGAGCTCCTGCAGAGCCGTGTTACGGGCGTACTTGTCGTTCTTGTCATAGACGGGCTCCTCGGGCGCTTCGCAGCTGAGATTCGCCAGGGCATCGATACGAGTGCCGAGCTGACCGACAAAATCCCGATGGAGCTCGAGTTTAATTCGATCCTGCATTGGAACCGAGGCCACCGCGCCCTCGTAGTCTTGGCGCACGAAGTCGAGGATCGAAGCCCTGCCTTTCCGGACGCGGGTGGCCGGCGTTTCGACCTCATCGACCAAGAAGTCACCAAACAAGCGCTCGTGAATCGCCTTGGCTCCTCCCTCGTAGGGGATCTTGGCGCCACCACGCTCGCGGCTGTAGTGGCCATCGGCCTGGTTGTAATTGACATCGGTAAAGTGAAGCGAACGGTAGCGCCCTTCTTGGGCCACCCGTTCAGCGATACGCACGTCGACGCTCATCCCTTCCCAGTCGAGTGCAGCGGGGTCATCTCCCTCCTTAAAGACATTCGCGCCCGTTAGTGCGTGAAAAGATCCAATCCCGTGGTTGTTGCCGGGCTGGTCGCAGATCGCCGAAGCGTACGACAGGCCGTCGAGCACCAACAACTTCTCGCGCAAGTCGTAAAAGGGACTGAGGATAGGACTCATGTGAGCCGGTTCAAGGCCGGCGAACGACGCGTCTTCGCCTTCTTTCGCGACGTCCATGCGCCAGTTGTCGAGAACGGTACCGTGGCCGGTGGTCATGATGACCAAACGGCGAATCCCGCCGGGCGCCGCTCGTAGTGGTGAACTTTGGGGCAACAGGCTCGCGGCGAGCGAAGTTCCCCCGAGTTGCAATAGGTGACGACGGCTCAAGCGGCTCATCAGTTGCTCTCCTTTGTGACTGCGGTCGGTCGCGTGATGAAGTCTTCTCGTCCTACCTGACGTTCGAGGACGGCAAGGTAGGTGTGACCGTTGCCTTTCATGGCTTCTACGTCTTGATCCATTCGGCACTGGTCAGCCTCTACAAGCTGCCGAGCGCTCGCGAATCGTGCGATTTTACGCTGAATGCACCCTGCGAAGGCGTCGCTCTGAGCGAACTTCTTCGAGAGTGCGACCGGCCCGTCGATCCGCCCGCCGAGTTCGCCGCCAAGCGTCAGATCGGCTCGGGCGTCAACGGGAATGCCGTTATCGTGGGTACGAAAACGACCCACCGCATCGTAGTTCTCGAGGGCGTAACCAATGGGGTTGAAAGAATCATGGCAGGAGGCACACTGCGGGGAAGCGATGTGTGCTTCGAAGCGTTCCCGATTGGTCCGAAGCGCCTCGTCTTCGCCGGCCGTCGCCACCGCCGTATCGATATCTTGAGGGGGGGGCGTCGGCTCGATGCACAAGATACGTTCAAGAATGTCCACGCCACGCAGGATCGGACTGCCTTCCACTTGATGACCACCAATGGTGAGTAGCGAAGCCTGCGTCAGTAGGCCGGCTCGCTCTGCAGCGGGTAGCGACACGGTGACCCAGGTCGATTGTCCGGAGTGCTCGACACCGTAAATGGTGGCAAGCTCCGACGTCATCGGAAGTTCGCGGTCGGTCAGAAGCGAGTCGAGCGGAGACTGAGCCACCGCAAGCGTTTGGGCGACGAACCGTTCCGTCTGTTCGCGCATCTGATCGGCCAGCGCCGCGCTGTACTCGGGAAAGCGCTCCGCGTCTTTGTCCGCTTCCGCCAGACGGGCGAGACCGAGCCACTGCCGCGCAAAGTCCCGAAGTGGTGCCTCGGCGCGCGCATCGGCGAGCATACGGCGCACGTGAGCCACCCGCGTTTCAGCATCTCCAAGATTTCCTTCCGCAGCATCACTCAGCAGAGCTTCATCCGGTGGCGCCTGCCAAACGAGATAGGAGAGCCGATGAGCGATCGTGTAGTCGTCGAGCCGCTCACTGCCAGGCGTTTCTCCCTCGCCACTGGTTTGCTGCAAACGATAGAGAAACTCCGGCGCTTGGAGAATCGCCTGCACCAGCAAAGCCGTTGCGACAGATAGTTCTTCTTCAGCGAGAAGGTCGTCGGCCAGCTCGACAAAACGCTGCCGCCGCAGTCCACTAAGTGGTCGGCGAAAAGCGCGCGGCACGAGATCGTCGATCAACTGCTCGAGACAGAGCTTCGGCTCGTCCTCCCGGAGGTCGCAGCCGAGCACGAGGAGGGGATCTTGGACAATGCTTAAGGACACCGCGAGCGCGAGATCGTGAAGCTGCTCCACGACCAGTTCACTTACCTGGAGCGCTTGGTGGTCCGCGTCGAATCCGTCGTCGGCGGTGGTGCGGGCGGGCATCACAAGACCAGCAACCAGCTCCGCCCCGAGAACTTGCCTCAAGGTGTTCTTGAGCTCGGCATTCGAAAGGCGCCGTAGGGGTTTTTCAGTAAGCTTGACGGCCTCACAAGCTGTCGGACCGGTGTCCGGAGAGCCTTCGTTGAAGGCGCCTTCGCACGCCACCCCAATCAGCGCCATAAAGACCAGACTGCTTCCCGTTACACCCTTCATGGCAACCTCTCATTGCACGAAGCATTCCAATAGCAGTCTCGTCAGACCTATCGGCTCCACGGCGCGGATCGGGCCAAGCAGGGGCCGCACAGGAGGAGCCCGTGCGAGTGCCAACTGAATTTTCCAGCCTCCTCCGATGACCGGTGTCGTTGTGCACTTCCCAACTGTGCGAGAAGTGCACAGCGCCGAGAGAGGAACTGCGCATGTTTCGTTCAGTGCGGAGATGATGGTAACTCTTGAGCAGGCCAGGCGGTGCAGCGAGTGTCCGGCTCGAAGCGATGATTGCGTGGCGATGCGCGGACCAAAAATGACTTCATGGGGGCTGGAAGCTGCCCGCGCGCTTACGGACGCCATCGACACCGCGCGCCAAGCGAGGGTTTGGCCTCCGGTATCCAAAAGTTCCTGAATGACGACGGCGCGCCGATTGGGGCGGCGAGGTCCCGCCTCTTCAGGACCGTGCCCTGCGATCCGTTGACGACTCCGACCGCGTTGAGGAAGCTACCAATGCTTCGGCTGCCAACTGATGACGGGCGCGCCCGGGAAGCTCTTGATTCCGTGGGCCGCTTCGGCTTGGGCGATGGCCTCGTGCTCCGCCGAGGAGTTACTATTGGTGCCGGCAACCTGGGTGACCTTTCCCCGGATCGGGCCTTTGGCAAGCGCCGCGCCGAGAACCTCGGCCCAACGACGTTCTTCGCTCTCTCGTTTGGCCTTGAGCTCGTCCCACTTCTGACTGGAGTGACTCAACGAAGCGCCACTCACCCACATGGGGATGGGCTGTCCTGGTTTCCAGTCTGAGGCAACGAGTGCAACGACGCCTCGTGAGTGGCGGGTCGCTCTTGATTTTTGGCCGCCTGTCGTCCACTCACTCCGGGTGAAGTACTCCGGCAGGATCTTTCCAGGTGTCTCGATGACGATGTGTTTGCCGCGCTTCGCCCCAGATGCCGGCCCATCCTTGGGACTGGTGAGCGTGATGGTGCGTTCTCGCATCGCCTTCAGTTCATCGCAGCCGATGTACAACAGCGAACAGCCGAGCAGAACGGCAAGGAACACGCGACGCGGTCGGGGCGCAAACCGTCGAGCTGTCATGGCCGCATCCTACCAGGCCAACGCGAGGCTACATGCGAGAAGCAGAGAACGTGTCAGAGGGCTTCGGTGAGGTCTTCCCTTCCCTGCCTTCCCATTTGCTCAAGTCCCCGAATCCAGGTGGGCACAAAAAAATAACGTTCACGAATAACGTTCACGCCCACTCAAGCACCCGAAATTTGGTGGCGAGGGGGGGATTTGAACCCCCGACCCGTCGCGTATGAAACGACTGCTCTAGCCAACTGAGCTACCGCGCCAATTTTCCGGCGGACTATGGGGATCGCTTCCGCAGGTGTCAAGTACCCGCGCGAAATCACGCCGATTCGGAGCCAATCGGTCCTCAGGCCGGGCCCAGATCGAGCTTCAGGCCGAAGCGCCGCGCGACGTTGCGCCCCGTCGCCGCGACAAAGTCCTCCGACGGCATGTCCCGCAGCTCCGCCACGTAGCGCGCCGTGTGAACGACGTTCGCCGGCTCGTTGCGCTTGCCGCGGTGGGGCATGGGCGAAAGATAGGGGCTGTCCGTCTCGACCATCACGCGACCGAGGGGCGCCCAGCGCGCGACGTCCTGAATGGCGCGCGCGTTCTTGAAGGTGACGATCCCCGAAAAGGAGATGTCGAAATCCATGTCGAGCGCTCGGGCCGCGAAGGGCCGGTCCTCGGAGAAGCAGTGGATGATCCCCCCCACCTCGCGGGCGTCTTCCTCCTCGAGAATACGAAGCGTGTCCTCCGGAGCGGAGCGGGTGTGGATCACGATCGGTTTGCCGCGCTCCTTCGCGAGGGAGACGAAACGCCGAAAGACCTCCTGCTGGGTCGCCTCGGGCGAGTGCATGTAGTGGTAGTCCAGTCCGACCTCGCCGATGGCGACGACCTGCTCGTCCTCGCTGTAGCTGCGCAGGCGCTCGAACAAGGCCTCGTCCATGCCCTTCGCGTCGTGAGGGTGCACGCCGACCGTCGCGCTCACGTCCGGCCGTTCACCAGCGAGCCTCACCGCCTGCTCGGCAGCCGCGCCCCCCTCGCCCACGCCGATCACCACGAAATGTTCGACGCCCGCCTCTTTTGCGCGCGCCAACACCGCGTCCGGCCCCTCGGGAAAGTACTCCGGATCCAGGTGGCAATGCGAGTCGATCAGCATGGCGGTCCTCAGCTCAGGCGGCCAACATCAGGTGACGATGTCGGCGTAGCGCTCGCGAAGCAGATGACTCGCCGCGTCGAGAATGCTCGCGTTCTCGTAACCCGACTCGAGCAGGGCCGCGATCATCCGCTCCGCATCCACTTTCTGATCGCCACCCAGCGGACTCGCCGTCTCGTCGCGCAGATGCGCTACCACTTCGCGGAGGCATGCGGCGAAGGGCTCGCGAAGCTTACCGAACGCGGCGTTCTGAAGTCGCTCGACATGCCCTGGAAAGATCTCATCGTGCCGCGGCATCTCGCTGGGGTGGTCGATCGCCCAAGCAGCGATCATCGAGATGATCATGTCCCGGTGATCCTTCGCCTCACCCGTGATCCCGAGCAGTCCCTCGACCTCGGCCATCAACCTCTCGTCGGCGTTCTCGTCTTTGCCGGTGACCTCGTTTCGCATCGACTCGCCCTTTAGCCACGCGCTCACGTGAAGCACGTAGCGAGCAAACAGTTCGCCATAACGTCCATGTTCGATCATCCCGCTCGCAGCTCGCAAGTCCCGCTCGACGCGATCGAGCAGCCGCTCGCGAACGATGCCCGCAAACGCCTCATAATCGTGGTAACCGCCGCTAAGTGGTTTGAGCTGCAACCACTCGAACTCCGCGACCCGCTGACCCAACAAAGCAAACTGCTCGAGCACGGCAAAGGGTGACAGACACTGGTAGTCGGCGCTCTGGGCCGCATCGAGCAACAGCACCCGCATGACCCGCGGCGATGCGCCAAAGCTCCCCTCGTAGTCCGGCTCGGTCGTCGATTCGAAGTAAAGCCCGCCGATGTTGGCCCTCAAGAGCTTACGCTCGTCATTCTGCAATCGGGTCGGCGGCTCACCTTCGGCGTACAGCACGAGCTTCTCGAGCGCGGTGAGCTCCTTGACGATCTCGGCGAGCTTGCCGTCATAGTGCTTCTGTTCCGGCCGTCTCATCCGGGTCAGCACCGCAAATTCGGCCGCCGCACGAATCGCGTGGGGCGCAACATGATTGCGGAGCTGAGGCACAATCTGACGCTCGTAGATCTCTTCTTCTTCGATGTAGCTGCGCAGATACGGCACCGGCATCAACTCGAGCCTGCCGCGGAAGCTCGCGTATTCGGGATGCTCGCGGAAGGCGCGCATGTGGATGTCATTCGCGCTGCCGAGCATCACGACATTGGTGAACACCGTCTGTTGGCCGAGAGCGACCTGCCCCGTCTCAAGCGTGCTCTGCAAATACCGAAAAGCATCGAGCGGGCGCTTGAGTAGATCACTAAATTCCAGCACGCCTCCAGCAGCATCGATGAGCTCGCCGTGCGCTTCGAACAAGGTGGTCGCTTGAAGCGAGGTGGGCAAGGCAGACAAAGACCGGTCGGCCGTCACCTGCCGTTCGTCCGCGTCGACCGTCATCTGCGGTCCCAAGGTCACCGCGCCCACCCGATAACGCCGCGAGATGAAGTAGCGCTCCACCTGCACGTGACGAAACACGTCTGACAACCGTCCATCGGAAGAGGCGAGCAAGGCCTCAAAAATCTGTTTATTCTTATGAGAAAGTTCGCCGTTGTAGAGCCACTCCGGTGGCGCCCCTGGCGCGTCGACGTCCGCCCAGAGCTCGTCGAGCAGCGCTTGGCGCGGCTCGATGGGCAGCAAGAACAGAGGATGGTCTCGCAGTTCGATCACCAAACGTGAGTCGATATCGGCATCATCGAGATGCGCGTAGCTATCGAGATCGCCCGCGGCCACCTCGCCACCAAAACCGATCGCACCACGGCTCGTCTTGCGGCTCGGGAAGATCCAATGAAAACGATAGAGACTACCCTCGGCCTGCTGCGAGTAATTCTCCAAGGCCGAGAGCATGCAGGCGGCGGCCGTGCTCTTTGCCGAGCCATTGGGCCCGTGCATCAACAAAAGGCGATTCGCCCTTCCCTCGCGCGCAAAGTTGCAGAGCGCACGATAGATGTCGACCTGGAGCCGCTCGTGCGCGACGAGGCTTGGCTCGTCACCATCCTTGTCGCCTCGCCACGGTAAATCGAACAACCTGTAGCGGGTGGTCTGCCCCCACGGGCGATCGACCGTGTCGCTACCGTAGTAATCGAACATGTCGCGTACATATTGGGGCGCGCCGCGACCGTGCCGCACCGGATGGCTGGCGAACAGGTCGAGGTATTCACCCATCGACAGGACGCGCTGCGAGCGTGAGAAACCCTGTTGGACGTCGTCGGCGATGGCCGCGAGTCGACGCACCACCTGCTGCTTTCGTCGCTCGCTTCCTGCTGGCGCCTCAAGCAGCGCCGCCATCGTGCTCTCCGGCACCCCATCCGAACCGCTTCCGTTTCGTGTCACAGACGGGAGTCTAGCCCGAATTACCCACGAACAGCTACTGCGGCGTCGGTCAGATCGCCACTTGCACCGCTACCGCGACGGGTGGGCCCAACCACCGTGGACAACGATTCGAACGCCACCGCCGCGCTCCCGCTCGGAGCCTCACTTCGCCGTAATGACGACCTTGAGCTTCTCTTTCTTGATCAGGCAGGTCTCCTCGTTGCAGACGCTGAGCTTCAGCTTGCCCTTGACGCTGAAGTTCCCAGCCTTGCTCGCCTCGACGGGAACCTTGAATGTGAAGGTCTTCGTGCCCGCGAAGGTACCGTCCTTCTTCTTGAGAAGCCGTTTGGGCAACTTGAGACCGCTGGGCGCATCGGCCAGCTTGAGTTTGTGGGGGAACTTGGTGTTGACCTTGTAACCAGACGTGGCCTCGATAACGACGAGGAAGTGTCCGGGGCTGCCGACCGAGGTGGCCAACTCCGTCACCTTCACGCGGTAACCTTCACCTTCGATGGCCTTCAGCTCCGTGACGCTGTCCGCCTCCGCGCCCACGATTTGGGTCGTCACAACAGCGGCCGATTCGCCAGCAGCAGCCTCGCCCCCAGAGTGAACGGCAAAAGTGGCCAGGAGGCCGAGGGTCACAACAGCAGCGTTTCGAAACATCTTCATGGCTTTCTTGGTTAGCATCCATCCTCGGGGTTTTCCACGGCTGCGCCGCGGCCATGGCTTGGACGGTAGGACAGGGAAAACAATTCAATCAAAGCGCAAAATAGACAGCAGCTAGAAAACCCAACACAGCCGCCCCGAGCCCCACGTACAGCCCGACAGGGGGCCCTTGAGGCACGCCCATCACGAAGTCCGCGTCATTGAAGTAGTCCGCGTCAGCTTCGGTCTCGGGCGGCGTGCCGGCCGCCGGCGGGGGGACAGGAATTTCGCGCCGAATCGTCTGGCCACTACTGTCGATGATTTTTTCGGTCGCGCTTGCCGCCGTCGCGACGCCTGGCTCCGGTCCCTCGGCGATGCGGGAGGCAAGCGTTTCTGCGGGCACGTAGGCCCATTCTAGATGATCGCCCGCCAAGCCATAGGCCGCGCCAAAGCGATCCGCGAGCTCAGCCACCGAAGCAATTCGTACCGAGGCGTCCTTCGCGAGCCCCTCGAGCATGATATCGTCCACAGCCTCGGGAACCGGCGGCGCGTCATCCGAGGTGGGCTTGAGCGTACTCGGTGGCGATGGCTCATACCCCAGAATCGCCAACAGGATGGCCGGTCCCGTCTTGCCGCTAAACGGTACTTGGCCGGTCAAACACTCGTAGGCTATGGCGGCGAGAGACCACACATCGGCCCGGTGATCGAGTTCGGGCAAGCCCTGAGCCTGCTCGGGCGACATGTAAAACGGCGATCCGATCGTCGTGCCCACGACGGTAAGTTTTTTCGCGCCCTCGGAATTGTCCCGCACGCTACCGAAATCGAGCAACTGAGCCCGTGGGCCATCGGGGGTATGGACCAAGAAGATGTTGTCCGGCTTCATGTCGCGGTGAACGAGCTTCTGCTTGTGCGGCTCCCTCAAACCGATCGCGAGCTGACTGAGAATACGGATCAGCCACGCCGGCGAAATCGTCTTCTCACGCTGCAGATAATGGCGAAGCTCCTCGCCCTCGAGGTACTCCATCACGAGCGCGTAGCTGTTGTCTTCCGTACGCTCGAAATCCAGCACCTCGACGATATGCTCGTGCGGCAGCTTGGCGCTGAACGCGTACTCCCGCTTGAAGCGCTCGACCGCGACCGCGTCGCGCGCAACGTCCTCGTGAAGCACCTTGACCGCCACGCCGCGCTCGAGCTCGGTATCGAGGCCTTGATAGACCCGGCCCATGCCGCCATCAGCAACGACACGCCACAATTGATACCGCCCGTCGCAAATCGACTGGCCCACCATGGGATCGTCAGGATCCGTGGGAATTTCGGCGACGTCGAGGGACTCGAGTTCGCTGCCGTCCAACGGACAGAAACCCGCGTCGTTGTCCTCGTACAGACGTTTACAAAGGGGGCAACTCTTCAATCTCGACCTCAACCCGCGGATGAACGCTCAGCCCTGATCGGCTGGAGCCTCGACC
>JAPYTK010000072.1 GCA_029941785.1 Polyangiaceae bacterium
ACTTCGGACGTGGGTGGCGGACGCGGCGATCGATGTGGTGATCACGACGGGCGGTACGGGCGTCACCGGCAGGGATGTGACTCCAGAAGCCTTCGCCGAGGTCTGCGAAAAGACCATTCCGGGCTTTGGCGAACTCTTTCGTCACCTCAGCTTGGCGCACATCGGCACCTCGACCATTCAATCGCGTGCAACCGCTGGTGTCGCTGGCAACACGTACTTGTTCGCCCTGCCCGGCTCGACCGGCGCCTGCCGCGACGGCTGGGACGGGATCTTGGCCACACAGCTCGACATCCGCCACCGCCCTTGCAACTTCGCCGAACTCATCCCACGCCTTTCCGAGCACGCGAATGAGCACTGATCCGTTCAAAGTTGCCGTGACCGAGACCTGTAATGCCTACGGCTCGATGCCCGACGATCTCTCCGCCTTGCCGAACTTGGCTTCAGAATTGGAGGCGATACGCGAGGCCAACCTCGACCACCACAGCGAGCTGATCGGGGTGGCCGCAGGCGCCGGCGTGGCGCTGATCGGCTTGGGAGAGCTGTTTACGGGCCCCTATTTCGCGCTCGAGAACCGACCCATGTGGCGCGGTCTCGCCGAGTCTGCCGTCGATGGCCCCAGCATCACGGTGATGCGCGAGCTAGCCCGGCAGCACGGACTCGGTATCGTCGCGCCAATTTACGAACACGATGAAAAGACGGGGCGCTACTTCAACACCGCCGTCGTGATCGACAGCGACGGAAACACGGTGGGCAGCTACCGCAAGAATCATATTCCAGCCGGCCGAAACGCCATGGGCGAGTTCTTCGAGACCGCCTACTACCAGGCCAGTGATGGGGGCAGCGCACACGCAAGCGGACTGCGCGTGAGCGGCACCGACCACCATCCTGTCTTCGACATGGGTTGCTGCAAACTCGGTGTCGCCATCTGCTACGACCGCCACTTTCCAGCCACCGTGCGAGAACTGGCCCGAGGCGGAGCGGAGCTGGTCTTGTGCCCCTCGGTGACCTTCGGCCTCAAGTCACGCGAAGTGTGGGATGCGGAATTTGTAAGCGACTCGATCCGCCACAACGTCTTTATCGGTGGTTCCAATCGGCGTGGCAGTGAAAAGCCCTGGGACGTATCGTTCTTCGGCGAAGGCTATTTCACCGGCCCCAACGGCCGGCTCCCGAACATCAGCGAAGACGAACGCTTGGTCATCGCAGAAATTGACCTGCGACTACGCAACGACGGTGATCCGTCAGGCTGGAATTTCGCGCGCGACCGGCGTCCCGAAATCGGAGACTAATCGGGCCAGCTGGGCCGCCTTCCAACGCGTTTCTTCGAGTTCATCTTGCGGACGGGATCGTATGACGATCCCCCCCCCGGTCCAATAATGGCCGCGGGAATCCGACAGGACCATCGTTCGAATCGCCATTCCGAGGCGCATGCTACCGTCATGACTGACGTAGCCGAGCCCCCCCGTGTAAAGACCGCGGCGCTCCGCTTCGAGCTGCCGGATCACCTCCATGGCCCGAATTTTCGGAGCCCCCGTCACGCTTCCGCTCGGCACCATGGATCCGATGACGTCGGCCCGGCTTGCGTCGCGACGGACCAGGGCCGTGAGCCGAGCCTTGCGGTGGTGCACCGTTCGATGACTGACGATGTGGGGCGGACGCGCGACACGAACCGAACCGGTCACCGCCACCCTGCCAAGATCGTTCCGCTCCACGTCCACGATCATCGCGAGCTCGGCCTGTTCCTTCCGGTCCGCCGCCAGCTCGCGTGCGAAGGCCCGATCGCTGCGTTGATCGGTACCGCGGGGCCGGGTGCCCTTGATCGGTTCCGTGACGAGATCGACGAAGCGATGACCCCCTGCTGCCGTGCGGGCGTCGAGCAGCAGTTCGGGTGAATTGGAGAGTACTTTGAGCGAGGAGTCTAGCTCGATGTACGCGGCATAGGCGCCGCCAGCCACCGCGCACAGGCACGAAAACACATCGAGGGGTCGGCCCACTTTCACGTTCACGTCGAGGCGACGCGCGAGATTGACCTGGTACAGATCCCCGGACCGGATGAGTTCAATACCTTCGCCTACACGCACGAGATGATCCTGCGCCGGATGGGCCGAAGTGACGTCGAGCGCCGGCGGCGCTGCTGCCGCATCGTCTCCACACAAGGCGGCAGCGAGCCTACCCGCCGCGCCGTCTTCGCCCACGACCATAACCTGGCCGGTGGCGTGGCTGACGCGCGCCACCGCCGGGTAGCGAAGCCACCGCGGCTCATTCAGAAGTGGCGGTGCCCGGTCATCCGGCGGGGACCAAGCGGTACGCTCGATGTGACGGCAAGCCTCATAGGGGATCACACCAATCCAACGCGGCCAACGACCAAATCTTGTCGCCGGCGCACCTTGGACCTCGGCCATCGGATCGAGAGCACGGCTTTCCGCATCGGGCTCGACGGCCAAATAGGTATGCCTCGGCCGGGATGAAGGCTCCGCATCGTGGAGCACCGCCAGCCCGGTAAGCCCCCCCGAAGCCAATCGCCGTGCCAGCCGTAGGGGGTCGGGCGGGACGTCCAACACATGTCCGGCCACGACATCGAGGTTCACGCTCATCGAGCCGTTCATAGCAGAGACGGCCCGTCAGCCGAACGGTTGCCGCGGGCGCCGCCGCCTCAGCTGGCGGGATGGTTGAGGGCTTTGCCCCAGGACGGCGCGGCAAAGGCGCGTTAGGCTGGCTGCATGTCGAGCGGTTCTCGTACGCATGCTGGGTGTTTGGCAATCGTCGCTTGCCTCGCGTCGGTGGGCTGCGAACCGCCGCCGCAAGTCCTGCGACTCGACGTGACGCCGGGAATCGAGTCGGGTGATTTCGTGCTCGATCCTGCCGTGACCCACTTCGTGATCGAGGCCCGGGATCACACGGGGGCCACGGTGGCCACCAATGAAGCCGCGCCCGGAAGCAGCTTCACCCTGGGGCAGCTCCCCGTCACGACCTTGATGACGTTTGAGGTCACGGGACGAGACAGTGAGCAGCAGGTACGCGTACGCGGCCGTTCGCTCGCCGTGCTCCCAAGCGCACTCAACACCGATATACTTCCCGTCTTTGCGCAGCGGCTCGATCGCTTCAGCCGACCGCCCGACGTGTTGCCCGAAGCCATGGGGAACATCCGCCTGATCGCTGCTGGATCGCGGCACCTGATGCTCGTACCGGTGAGCACGGACGGGGCGCCACGCGCATGGTTTTACGACCTCCTCGCTCTGAGTTTCACCGGCCCCTTGGCGCTCCCTCACGCGGTACGCTCCTTCGCGACCGATCCCCTCGGAAAGGTCGTCCTGATCATCGGCGACGAGGCGGCGAGCTGGGTCGATTTTGCGCTTGGAACGATCGAGGCGGCAACGTTGCCGGGTGGGCTCGGCGGGTGGAGTTCGGTGGCCGGAGGCGACACGGTCCAGGGACCCGGCCGGCAGTATGTCGTGGCCGGCACGCGCAGCGGTGACCCGAGTGACACCGTGCTCGTGGTCGGCGCCGATCGGTCCCTCGAGGTCGCGCGTCTTCGCACGGCGCGTAGCGGGGCCGCTGCCGCATGGCTCGACGGACAAGGGCTCGTCGTCGCAGGCGGACATGCCACGGAGGCCGGCGTCGAACTGCTCCGCGCGGACGTCACGGAGGCGAGCAGCCTCCCCTTTGCCGCGGATGCGACGACCGGGGCCAGCCTCGTGCCGACCCCAACCCCCGGTCGAATGATTCTTCTTGGCGGCCAGGACGGCAACGGGCCAGCCGCAACCCGAGAACTCGCGATCGACTGTCTCGCCCGGTGCCAGGCCATTGTGGTCGAGCCCCATATCGAGGTCCCGATCACCGACAGCCGCGCCTTTCAGCTCTCAGCGGGGCGCGTGCTGCTCAGCGGTCACGATACCCAGGGGCTTCGCCAGTCCTTCGAAGTCTTCATTGGCGATCGCGTCGAAGAGCGTCCGCTTCGGGAGGACCGCATCGGAAGCGACATCGCTGCGGGTCCAAACGGATCGCTTTTCGTCGCCGGAGGACAAACCCTCAATGGCCAACCGGTCCTGCACATCGAACGCCTCTGGGTCGAGTCGGCGCCCGACTAATTCACCGCGACGCACTTGCCCGATCTCAGCACGATCGTGTTGCACAGTGGAGCGCTCGTGCGTGCACCGGGCCAGATGACACAATGGTCGACCGTACCCCTGCCGTGCACCACAGCGCCGGCTCCGACCACACTCTTCACGAGCGACACGCCAGGAGCGACCTGGGCATCGTTTGCGCAGAAGACCTCCTCCGGTCGGCCATCGAGCCAACCCATGTTGGACGCGTGGTAGGCCTGCGGCGTACCGATGTCGACGAAGCCACTTACGCACGGCGAGACGATGAGGCGGGCGCCGCGAGCGAGCGCGTGCAGGTAGACGTCACCCACGAGACAGCCATCAGTCGGAAGTACGGCGCGGGCCCCTTCCGACAAGAGCTGCACGCCAACGAAGTCGGCGGACCATACCTCCTCGCCAAATCGCCCGTTTCGCAACCGCACCACCGCGTTGTCAGCGTTCATGCCCACCGTGCCCTCCCCCGGGCCACGCCGGGCAGTCACCGCCAACGTCGCGAAAGGGCTCGCGTCGCGATGCGCATCGCCAAACCGCCGCCAGTCGACGTCCGCGAGGATGTCGCCATTGTAGACCAGCACCGCCCCCGGGCCGATCTCCGCCGCCGCTCCCGCTACGCCCCCTGCCGTTCCGCGAATGGTGGATTCCACCACCTTCCGGACGCCAAGCTTTGCCTCATCGTACCGCTCGGGCAAGTGGTGGGTATTGATGACGATACGCTCGATGCCGCATGCCCGGATCCGGTCGACGATGTGTTCGAGCACGCTGCGGTCGCCCAGCGGGACGAGCGGCTTGGGCAATTCCTCGGTCAGAGGCCGGAGCCGCGTGCCATAGCCCGCGGCGAGCACCATGGCGGCATGCACGGGTAGAGACTCGCTGCTCGGAACCACCTGCGTACGGTCGCATGGAATGCGAAAAAGTCCACTTTCTGGTGAGCCCGCGGTACGAGCAAAACATGACTCGTGCATCGATCCTCCTCTCCGGCGCCGGCTTCTGGTGTGCCGTCGGCCTGCTCTCGACATCCTGCGGCACCGACGCAGCGGGCATTTCAGCTTGCCGGCAGATCGAGCAACACCGCTGCAACATCGTGGCAGGATGCCCGGGCGTCAGCTTCGAAGATACCGCCGACGTCACCGCCTGCGAGCTGTTTTATCGAGACCAATGCCTCCACGGGGTAGCCGACGGAGTCGCGCCTGGCGACGACCAGGTCGCGGCCTGCATCGCCGCCCTGGATCAAGCGCGCAGCTGTCAGGATGCATCCACGACCGTGGCGGACTGTGCATCACCACCAGAGACCGCCGCAGACGTCAGCCCCCAATCGACCGGTTGTGATCTCTTGTTTCGCCCGGAGGGCCTCGTGGCCTGCGAATTCCTACTGCCCGCTCCCGAGGACGGCGGCACCGGTGGGGCAGCATCTTCGAGCGGAGCGGGCGGAGCGGGCGGAGCGTAAGACCTCGCGTTTCCCGGGGTCGGCGCCATGGACGTCCAACAGACTGGTCACCGGCTCCGGCATGCATTAACAAAGCCGCGATGCGCCTCCATGAGACAGTCCTGTGTGCCGTGCTGGCCTTCGCTGCCGTAGGCTGCGAATCGGAGGATGTCTTCTCATCGAGCCTCACGACGCAGACGGAAATCGCCGTCCGACCAGCGGACTTTCTCGGCCATGGCGTCGCGTGCAGTGCGCGAACGGGAGGGATGCAGTCCTATGTGCTCACCCTCCACGCCTTTGACGACGTCCTGGACGCCAGCGCCTTTCAGATCGGTTCGACCACCGCAGCATCGTGTGCCGTCGCCATCGGCTTTCGCAACGTCATCATCGCGGGCAAACTCTACGTCGCGGAGATCGACGGTTACGAGCAGCCCGCGCACGACCTCCTGCCGCGATTTGGCGCGAGTAGTGGTGCGCGCGAGATGCTCGACAAGACGACCGGCGAGTTGGTCTCACCACGCTGGACGACCCGTTGTGGGCACAGCGCCGTGGATGCCGTCGAGGCCCAAGCCGAAGCCAAGGAGTACGTTTCCCCCTGCGATCCACTACTTGACCACGCGCAAGCCGAGACACGCATCGTGATCGATCCCGTGCGCGTGTTGGGCGAGGACCCCTGTGCGGTCGCCCCCCAATTTGACATGATGAGTCTGCAGGGAGGACTTGGCACTCAACTGCAGATCGCATGCGATGCTCAGCCGCTCGCTTTGCCGGCAGTCGCCAATCGCTCCTATCGTCTCCACGCGACGATGGCCACCGATCAGAACGTGAATCTAGGTAGCAGCTGTACGGCCTCGGCCGTTGCCGGACAACACGTTCCGCTGACCTGCGGCTCGTTGACGACCACCGGCGCCGTCCGCTTCGATCTGACGGATCCGGTAACCGGAAAGTCTGCCGCCTGCCCGCCGGGTTCCTTTTTCGCGGTCAGCCAAGAGGGTGAGTTGCTCACGGAAGTGCCTGGATCCTGCGGGTCACAGGTCCATGTCGGTGGGCTAAACCCGGGGATCTACATCTTCAGCCTGCTCTTGCTCGATAACCAGGGACAAGCGACGGGCGGCGAGGTGAGCTGCGCCGCACAGGTGAGTGCAGGTCTGACCGTCGACGCGACCTGCCTGCTTTGAAGCCAAGCACCAGATCATGCCGGCGCAACTTGCCCCGAGGCGATTCGGCTGATAGCCCTAACACGTGAGCTCTCAGCAGCTGCAGTTCAATTTCCCAAAACCCAGCCGCCCCGTGGCAGCGCTGATGATCGTCATCGGCTGCCTGTGGGTGATGTTTGCGATGGCGTTGAATTGGGGCGACGCAGGGGTCAGCGCCTTCGCCCTGTTCGCGGGCAGCAGCGAAGCCTTGGCGGGTGGCCAAATCTGGCGCCTCGTCACCGCGGCTCTCATCCACAGTCCACGCAACCCGATGCATGCGCTGATGGTCATCTTGCTGCTCTACTTCTTCGCCCCACCCCTCGAAGAGCGCTGGGGCACCAAGCGGCTGTTTGCCTTTCTCGCTGGGGCGGCTGCGCTATCGTTTTCCGTGCAGAGCATCGTCAACCTCATCGCGCCCAGCGTGGCGCCAACGTCGACATGGCACGGGGGCATGGGCATGGCCGAAGCCGCCGCCGTCGCGTGGGCATTCGGGGCTCGCAAACAAGTCGTTCGCCTATTTTTCCTCATCCCTGTCACCCCCATGGTGATGGTCGGCTTGTTCGCGTTCTGGTCCGTCCTGAGCTTCATCGCACGCAACCCATCGCCGGAGGGCATGGTGACGCCGCTCGCCGCGCTCGGCGCCGGGTATCTGCTGTGCGACAGCTCTCCCCTGCGGCAGTACTACCTCAAGCTCCGGCTCCACCGGATCCAAACTGAGGTCGACACGATGACCAAACGACGGAGCAAAGCGGCCGTAAAACGACGCGCCGCGGCCTCCAACCTACGCGTCATTCCAGGAGGGGCCGACAAGGCCGACAAGGATGACGAGGACCCGCCGAAGGGCAGCATGCTTCACTGACGGCCTGCCTACGAGCCCGCCGCTTCACGCTTTCGCGGAAACAGACCGTGGCGCCCAGCGCGCCGAAGATCGTCCATGCCTTTTTGCATTGCCATGACGACCTTCACATAACAAGCGTCGAGCGCTTCGGGGTCCTCGGCGGCCGAGGCCGGCAGACCAAACTCCACCGGCCTGAGAAATCGCGTGTGCACCTTCACGGGCGGCGGAAGATGCGGCAAAGGCGTCCCGACCACCAAACCGTATGGCAGCGCAAACCCGATGGGAAACACGTTGGAACGCAAGAGGCGTGGCAAGCGCAAGAACTTGGCGATGGACTGCCCGTCGCTGAGCAAGAGCAGCGAGGAGTGCGCCCCCGCGCTCACACAGGGCACAATCGGAACCTGGGCACGCAACGCGAGCTTGAGAAAACCACGGCGACCCGCGAAATCGATACGATAGCGCTCCCGATAAGGCTTGCAGGCATCGATATCGCCGCCCGGAAAGACCAACACAGCAGCCCCTTCAGCCAGCGCTGCCTGGCCATTGTCGTGGTTCGCAGCGAGCGCCCCCGCCGCGCTGAGCCAAGAGCCAGCCCATGGAATGTTGAAAGGAAAATCATGCATCAAGCCATGCGCCCGACGCTGAAATCCATAGCGACGCCAGAAAGCCACCATGTGGCAGAACATGTCCGGCGTACCGGTCATGCCGTTATGATTGCCAACCACCAAGCAGGGCCCCTCTGGAAGGTCACATTCCAGCTCTGTCTCGCATCGCAAGTAGTCGTCGTAGAGCCAGCTGAGAAGGGGCTCGATTCTACGTAGAAACTCCTCATCTCTTGCGTGGAGATCATTGGGATTTACGGTCGCCCCTCGTTTCTCCATGAGGGCTTGCCAGCCCGCTCGGATGGCGCCGCTCTTCGGCGCCGGGGCGCGTTCGATGCGGATCATGGAAGCTGCAGCCTTTGGCCCGGCCGCACACCATTGCGCCGACACCAGCCCGCGTTGACCTCCACGACGAACCGGGCATCGCAGCCCACGTGGTAACTCTCGTCATTGAGCGTGGGCACGTTTTCCTCGATACCTACGATGACGCCATCATCCGCCACGAAGATCATGTCGAGGCCGATGCAGGTGTTGCGCATCCAAAAGCTGCGCGGCCGCTGCCGCTCGAATATGAACAACATGCCCGCGTCGTCCGCCAGGCTCTTTCGGAACATCAGCCCACGGGCGCGCGCCGCATCATCCCGGGCAATCTCGACGTCGATAGCCACGCGCGCATCGACGAACGCCACCCTACCCTGCCCTAGCGGCGGCGCCTTGCCAGGATCAGGCGGACAGCCAGCGGCCGGACCGCCCGGTGGCATGGGGCGCCCTGCAGCCTTGGTCATGGGCCGTACACACCGCCTGGGCGGAGCCGCTGCCGCAACGGACTTGCGCTGACTCCGCCCTGCGCTGCCGGCCTTTGCTGCCATCGCAGAGGGCTGCGGCCGCCCTACCGTCGGCACCTTCGCGAGCGGCTCCTCGACCCGTGGTTCGCACCCGAGGACGACGAGTGCCGCTGCCCCCAACCACCGCACGGACCTGCTCATGACCCAATTCATGCACCGACCAGGCGGCCAACGCAAGTCCGCCCCGCCATCGTTCGCCGCTGGCACGTCGTGAATTGTAGGCTACAATTGGTTCATGTCCTTTCGCTTATTGACCTTAATGTTAGCACCCAGCCTCTGTGCGCTCGGCGTTGTCCTTTCGGCGGGATGTGGGTCACAAGTGACCTTCGCCGAACCCTCCGCCGGCGGTGGCGGCGAGGCTGGAGCCGGTGGCTACACCTTCATCAACGGACCTTCGAGCAGCAGTGTGCCGACGCTCCCGCCCGACGACGACGATGCACCCCCGCCGATCGACGATCCGGGCTGCCCGGACAAGCCACCGCCGAAACACGATTTTCAGTGCGACCCCTACAGCCAGGGAAATGGCGACTGCCTCGCTGATGAAGCCTGTTACATTTTCGTCAATTACCCCAGCGAACCGTGCGGCCAGGAGATCTACGGCGCGTTTTGCGCCTTCGCCGGACCCGGTACGCAAGGCGACGCGTGCAACGGCGCCTTCGATTGCGGCGCAGGGTTCGTCTGCGTGATTTCCGGCTCGGGCAACCAGTGTATCAAGCTCTGCAAGCTCGAAGGGGTGTCCGGCTGCGCTCCGGGCATGATATGCGAACCCATCGACGTCGAAGGGTTCGGAGGATGTCTTTAGAGACTCAACATATCAACAGACGCCTGCGCACGGTATCTCGAGGACTTCTCGCCTCGGTGTTCGGCGTTTTGCTGCTCGCTCATTGCGGTAGCCGGACAGAGCTCAAGGTCCCTCCCCCTCTGCCGCCCCAGCCCGAATGCGACATCGACGAGGACTGCCCCGGCAGCGACGATCTGTGCGAGCCGGTGCGTTGCATCGACAGCGAGAAGAACGCCCAGCTCATCCCTGAACTACCTGCGGGCGTGCCGCTCCCGCCGCGGGTGTGCATCGTGCTCGATGCGGTGGATTGTGACGACGACGACCCGTGTACTCAAGACATCTGCCTCACAGAAACCGGCGAATGCAGCTACGAGAAACTCGCGCTCGATTTGGATGGTGACGGCCACGACGCCCCACTGCCTGGCCAGACCATCGGCGACCCAGACGCATGCGGCGACGACTGCAACGACGCGAGTCCGCAAGCTTATCCAGGTGCGCAGGAGCTTTGTGATGGCGTCGACAACGACTGCAACGGCGTCATCGACGACGGCGCCACCTTCATTCCGCTTCAAACCGCACCCACCCGCGTGAGCGGCGACATCGCTCCCTCCGGCCCGGGGGGTCTCGGCTTCGACGGGGACAGCTACCTGGCCATGTACAGCGGGACGAGCAGCGGCTTCGACATGTACGCCTCGGGCCTCGACACCACGGGCACGAAGATCGCCCCCTTCGAGCAACCTATCGCCGTTCAGAACGCCGATTCAACCGGTGGACCGATCGTGTGGGTCGGCGATCGATACGGCCTCGCCTGGCAGGATCGACGCGACGGCAACTACGAGACCTACTTCACCCTGCTCAACGACGCGGGCGAGAAACTCATGGCCGATCGTCGTCTCAGCAACGCCCAGGGCTTTTCGGTCAACGTCGACATGACCTGGAACGGAAACGAGTTTTTGGTCGCCTGGCAAGACGATCGCACGGGCTTGTTTCAAGTGTACGGCCAGCGACTCGACGTCGACGGCAATCCGGTCGGAACCAACGTTCAGCTCACGGTGGCCTCAGGCGCCGAAGACGAGTCACCAAGCGTCGCATCTGGCAAGCAGACCATCGGCCTGGCGTACACCAATGGCCTGGTCGGCACCCAAGTCGTCCGCTTTCGCACCTACGAACAGACCACCTTGGCGATCCAGTCCGAGACCGTCACGCTCAGTTCGCCCAACAACGAAGCCGTCTACCCGAAGGTCGTCTTCAACGAGGACCACTACCTCATCAGTTGGTACGTCCGATCTGGCGGAACCAAAGCCATCGTCGCCGCGACGGTCAGCGAAGAGGGCCAGATCCTCACGCCAGCCACGGCGATCAGTTCGCCCGGAGCCTTTCGCTCGCGGCATCCAGCGGTGCTGCCCCTGGGCGACCGCGCCTTGTTCATCTACGCCGACGACCGCGACCAGAATCAAGGATACGAGCTTTACTCCCGGATGGTGAACAAGTCGCTGACGCCGCTGACGATGGAACGACGCCTCACCACGGGCAGCTTCGACAGCATCTACCCCACCGCCACGTTTGGCCCCGACGGCGACGTGGGCGTGCTGTTCCGTGATGATCGCGAAGGGGGCGCCCATCACGTCTGGTTCACCCGACTCGGTTGCGTCGCCGATTAGTCGGCCGACTCGACTCCGCCCCGACGCTTGAACGGGCCTGCCTTGTGGACCTTGCCGGGAAGTGGACGGCCCACGACGCGCTCGGCGACATGGCCTGCCTCGATCAGCTTGTTCAGATCGACGCCCGTCTTCATCCCCATCCCATCGAGCATGTAGAGCAGGTCTTCGGTGGCGACGTTGCCAGCCGCGCCCGGCGCATACGGACATCCCCCGAGGCCGCCGACCGACGCATCGAACTGTCGAATGCCCATATCGAGTGCCGTCACGATGTTGGCAAGCGCCGTCCCCCGGGTGTCGTGAAGGTGGAGCGCCACTTGTTCGGGGGCCAGCGCGTCGAGAGCCCGCTCGACGATGTCCCGTGTCTGCGAGGGCGTGCCCACCCCGATCGTGTCGCCAAAGGATATTTGGTAACAGCCGAGCTCCACGAGCTGTTTACCGATCGCGATGGCCCGAGCCGGATCGACCGGTCCTTCGTAGGGGCAACCCCAAACGGTAGAGACGTAGGCGCGTACCCGCAGTCCGGCCTCGAGAGCGGGCGGCACGATTTCTTCAAAAATGTGGAGGGTCTTGTCGATCGTCTTGTTCACGTTCTTCTTGTTGTGCGTCTCGCTGGCGCTCAAGAACACGGCGATTTCATGGAGGCCGGTACCAAGGGCGCGTTCGAGGCCCTTCGCGTTCGGAACCAGCGCGCTCAGCGTCATGCCGGGGCCGGCGTCAACCGCAGCGAGCAGTTCCTTGGCATCCGCGAGCTGCGGCACCCATTTGGGCGACACGAAACTCGTCAGCTCGATCCGCCGGAGTCCTGCATCCGCTAGCGCTCGAAACAAGACGAGCTTCTGCTCGGTCGGGATGACTCCCTTCTCGTTTTGCAGGCCATCACGCAAGCTGACCTCATAGATCGACACCGCGTCACTGTCCGCGGTCGAGGGCTGCTGCTCGGTAGCGCTCACATAGGCATCCTGACACGACGAGCACCACGCTGACCAGCTTCCTTCGGCCCCGCACGCCTGTTGGGGGACTAGCCGTTGATCAGCCGCAGCGGAACGACCTGCTCGGGATCGGGCACCTGCACGGGATACTCCCCGCTGAAACACGCCTGACAAAAGCCCCCATCCGTCCAATTGGGCAGCGAACCAAGCTCGCGGCGACCTAACCGAACGGACTCGATGAGCCCGGTAACCGACAGATAGCCAAGACTGTCTGCCCGAAGGTACGCCGCAATTCCTGCGACATCATGACTCGCTGCGATGAGTTCGGAACGATTGGGCGTATCGATGCCGTAATAGCAGGGCCACGCGGTAGGGGGGCTGCTGATCCGGACGTGGACCTCCTTGGCGCCCGCGCCCCGCAGCATACCCACCAGCTTTCGACTCGTGGTCCCACGAACGATGGAGTCGTCCACGACGATGACCCGTTTGCCGCGCAGTGCGGCGGCGTTGGGATTGAGCTTGAGCTTGACGCCAAAGTGCCGAATCGACTGCTGCGGCTCGATGAAGGTGCGCCCGACGTAATGACTGCGAATGAGCCCCATCTCGAAGGGGAGTCCTGCATGGTTGGCGAGACCAACCGCCGCTGGTAGACCCGAATCAGGCACCGGAACGACGACGGTATTCTCGGCCGTCGCTCCCGCCACAGGATGTTCCTCAATCAGGCGGGCCCCGCTGATCTTTCTCGCGCTGTACACCTCCGAACCATCGAGCACCGCATCCGGGCGTGCAAAATAGACGTACTCGAAGAGACACATCTTGCGCTCAACCGACGCGAAGGGTTTGAGCGAGGAAATTCCCCGCTCGTCGATGATCACAACCTCACCGGGCTCGACGTCGCGAAGCAGCTTCGCACCGATCAACTCGAAGCTCGAGGGCTCACTCGACACGACGTACGCCGGCTTACTGTCCTCCGAATCGTCAGACGGCAAGATCCCAATGCATAGCGGTCGAAAGCCCCTGGGATCGCGCGCCGCGAAAATGCGCTCCTTGTCCATCAACACCACGGAGTAGGCCCCCTCCACCTGCCGAAGCGCCTCGACGATGCGGTCCTCGATCTTGGGCTGCGCGCCGATGGCGATCAGATGAACGATGACCTCGGTGTCCGATCCCGTCTGAAAAATGGAACCACGGAGTTCGAGCTGCGTGCGCAGCGCGTGGTGGTTGGTGAGGTTTCCGTTATGAGCCACCGCCAGCGACCCATGTTGGTAGTCCACGGCAAACGGTTGGGCGTTTCGCAGACTCGAAGTCCCTGCGGTGGAGTACCGCACGTGGCCAATCGCCATCGCTCCGGGAAGTTGATCCAGCACGCTCGTCGTGAATCCCGACTGCACCAAGCCCATCTTTCGCTGGGCATGCATCCCATCGGGTCCGACGCTCACAATGCCAGCCGACTCTTGGCCGCGATGCTGCAGTGCATGAAGCCCGAGGTAGCTCAGATTGGCTGCCTCAGGGTGCCCATAGATGCCGAAGACTCCGCACACGTCGTTGTCTTAGCGCGGTACCCACCGAGGTGTGACAACAATCGACTCCTCCCGATCCGATCTCCCGAATGGGGCGCCGAAGGCCGTGAGAAGCTACCGATACGAGGGTTTTGCAGCCGGGGCCCGCTTGCCGGCCTTTCCTTCGACCATCGTGCGAAGTTCGTCGGTGTCGCCCGAGTGCGCGTACGCATCCTCAACCGAAATCTGACCCAGCTGCACCAAGGAGAGCAGCGACTGATTCATGGTGACCATGCCAGAATCGCCTTGGCCCACCTGCATTTGTGAATAGACCTGGTGGAGCTTATCCTCGCGAATGAGGTTTCGAATGGCCGCGTTGGGGATCATCACCTCCATCGCCATCGCGCGTCCGGGACCGCTCGCCTTCGGCAAGAGCTGCTGCGTGACCACGGCACTGAGCGAGAAAGACAGCTGCGCGCGCACCTGCGACTGTTGATGCGGCGAGAACACGTCGATGATGCGGTTGATCGACTGCACCGCGCTGTTGGTGTGCAAGGTCGCCAAAACCAGGTGGCCCGTTTCCGCGATCGTGAGCGCCGCCTCGACCGTCTCCAAATCTCGCATCTCGCCGAGTAGCACGACATCCGGATCCTGACGCAATACGTACTTCAGGGCTCTGGTGAAGCTCTGGGTGTCTGAGCCCACCTCCCGCTGATTGATGATCGAGCGCTTGTGCATGTGAACGTACTCGATCGGATCCTCGATCGTCATGATATGCCCGCGCCGCTCGGCATTGATCTTGTCGATCATGGCAGCCAAGGTCGTCGACTTGCCCGATCCGGTCGGGCCCGTCACCAAGACCAGCCCCTGCGTCTTGTTGGTGATGTCGCTCAATACTTGGGGGAGGCCCAGCTCCTCGAAGCTCAGCACCTTGTAGGGAATGAACCTGAACACCGCCCCGACACAGCCCCGCTGCACGAACATGTTCCCGCGAAAGCGAGCGACCCCCTCCATGCTGAAAGCGAAATCGAGCTCGTTGTTTTTTTCGAAACCAATCTTCTGTTCTTCGCCTAGCGCCTCGTAGCACAGGAATTTGACCTGGTTTGCAGTCAGCTGAGGGAGCTTAAGCGGAATGACCTGACCATCGATCCGGAGCAGGGGCGCCTGCCCGGCCGTGATGTGAAGGTCGCTTGCCCCCTTTTCGACCATCACCTTCAGTAGCTGGTTGAGCGTGAAGCCCAGCTGCGCCTCCCCGGAACCGGCGTTCCGGTCGTATCCTGCTTGATTCATCGCGTGTCCTCGCTCGTCAATCGCCCATCGTGACGCGCATGACCTCTTCAGGCGTGGTCATACCCTGCATGATCTTGGCGATGCCGCTCATCCGCAGGGTGTTGAGCCCATTCTTGATCGCAGCCGCCTTGAGCTCGGAGGTGGACGCTCCCTGAAGGACCATCTCTTTCAGAGGATCGGTGAATTGCATGACTTCGTACAGAGCCACGCGACCCTTGTAGCCGCTGTCGTGGCACACCTTGCAACCGGCCCCCTTCTTTGCCTGCCCGGGGGGGGCATTGTCGGCATCGACGCCGAGATCGGCAAGAACACGAGGGTCGAGGGTCACGGGTTGCGCGCAGTCCTTGCACACGCGGCGGGCAAGACGCTGAGCGAGCACCAAGTTGACGCTCGCCGTAATGAGAAAGGGTTCTACGCCCATGTTCAGAAGACGCGAAATGGTGGACGGAGCGTCGTTGGTGTGGAGCGTACTGAGCACGAGGTGGCCCGTCAGTGCCGCCTTGACCGCAATTTCCGCCGTCTCGAAATCGCGAATCTCACCGACCATGATGATGTCCGGGTCCTGCCGCAAGAACGAACGAAGCGACGCGGCAAAGTTGAGGCCGATCTCGTCGTGCATCTGCACCTGATTGATCCCCTGCAAGCTGTACTCGACGGGATCCTCCGCGGTGCAGATGTTGGTGGTCGACTTGTTCATTTCGCTCAGCGCGGAATACAGCGTCGTCGTCTTGCCCGAACCGGTGGGACCCGTCACCAAGACCATGCCCCACGGCTGATCGATGGCCCACTTGAAATTGGTGAGGGGCTCGGCATCAAACCCCAGCTTGGTCATGTCGAGTTGAAGATTGGACTTGTCCAGAAGGCGAAGGACGACCTTCTCTCCGTACGAGGTGGGCAACACACTCACGCGAAAATCCATCTCGCGGCCGCCACCGAGTTTCAGCTTGATGCGACCGTCTTGAGGCAACCGCCGCTCGGCGATGTCGAGCGAGCTCATGATTTTGAGACGACTCACGAGCGGGTTCTTCAGCTTCGCCGGCGGTTCCATCTCATTGAGAAGCACGCCATCGATGCGGTAGCGAATGCGCAGCGTCTTCTCGTAGGGCTCGACGTGAATGTCGCTCGCGCCCTTGCTGATGGCGTTGAGCAAAATGGCATTGACGAGACGCACGACCGGCGCTCCGGCAGCCTCTTTCTCGAGTTCGACGATGCTAATTTCACCGGTTTCCTCGACGAAATCGACCTCGTCTTCGTCGAACTCCGAGAGCATCTCGTCGTAGCTCTCGGGCGAAGAGTAGGACGCCTCGATGCACTGGAGGATAGCCGTCTCCGAGGCGACCACCACGTTGACGTTGTATCCGGTGAGAAACTTGATGTCGTCTATGGCATTGAGGTTCGTCGGGTCGGCCATCGCCACGGTCACGTTCGACCCCTTACGCAAAAGCGGAACGATCGTGTGCCTTTCGCATACCTCACGGGCCACGAGCTTGGTGAGTTCCTCCTCGATTTCCACGTCGGTCAGATCGACCGCGGGCACCCGATACTGCGACGACAGGAAGTTGGTGATCTCGCCGTCTGAGACGAAGCCGAGCTTCGCGAGCGCGTAACCGAGCTTCGTTCCGCCTCGACGCTGCTCTTCCTGCGCTTGCCTCAGCTGCTGAAGACTGATGAGCTTTTCGCGGACGAGTAGTTCGCCGAGACGACCGGTTGACATCGCTAGGATGGTCCCGCCAGCTGGCAAAGAAGTCAAGCAGATCCAGGCATTTGTAGGGTATGCGCAAGGCCCGCTGTCGCGCCGGGGCCGGTCGGCTATAGTGCGATCTCCGTGAGTTTGCTCCACTGGTTCAACAAGCAAAAGCGCGCGCTCGCCCGAGCGGAGCGTCAGGAGCGCGATGGGCAGTACGACGCCGCAGTTCAGTCCTTCTTGCGCGCCGAGGCCCCGGGCGATGCAGCCCGCGTCCTGCTGCTGCGAGCGGACGCCGAGCAGAAAGTCGAACAGAGGCTCGCCCATTACGCACGGGCCGCCGCGGTCGATGTCGACGGCGACCACGGGCAGCTCGCGAAGAAGCGGAGCACTGCGCTGCGCTTCGACCTCGCCAACGCTGCAGGAGGTATCGGTTTGGATGCCGAGTTGCGACGAATCGCGAGCGAGCTCGAAGCATGTGAGCACTGGGACAAGGCGGCCGCGGCGTATCGCTTGCTGGGCGACGCCGCGGGCGAAGTACGGGCCCTCAAGGGCGCTGGAGACATCGAGGCGCTCGAACAGAAGCTCGAAGCGGACCAGTCACAGGCGCGCGAGATTCGCGAACGAGGGGCGCTGCTTAAGCGCTTACGCGATTTGGAGCAGCTCGCGGAACGGCACGCGGCGATCTGTGCAGCGAGGTCGTGGCTCGAAGGTGAACACAGAGACGCGGCCAGCAAGCACGATGAGGAAGTCTCCGGGCTCCTCCACCGGATCCGCAGTGGACTGATCACAGCACCGGTCGTCACGCTCGAGGTCGAAGGCGCTCGCCGACATTACGTCATCGGCGAGGAGGTCACCGTGGGGCGGACCCGATCCGACATCGTCATCGCGTCCAATGCCATCAGCCGGCAACATTTGAGGGTGTTCCGCATCGACGGCGAGCCCCATGTGGAGGATCTTGACACGCGAAATGGAACCATGCTTTCCGGGGCGCGACTTGCCTCTGCGATCCCCGTCGGCGACCGCCTGAGCTTGACCTTGGCGGGGCAAATCCCGTGCACCATCGAGCGGGATGAATGCGGTGTGATGATCGATGTGGCCGGTACGAAACACATCGCCTCCTTGGGACCGCTCGTGGTCGGCTCCTGGCGCCTGAGCGACGCCCACGATGGCGAGGACCACTTCGTTTGCCTGTCGACGCCCGCGGACCGCCCGCCCCCATTCAAGAACGATCTCGCCTTGCGACGACGGATCGAACTCGCGGTCGGTGACGCCTTCAGCGAAAAGCGCGGCGGCCCCATCGTGCTCTCGGTGCCTCAGCAGGAGACGATCGCATGAGTTGGCTCAAGCGCTTCTTAGGTAGCAGCACCGAGCCGCCCGCCACCACCGAACCACAGAACGCGAGCGAGGCGCCGGCGAGCAAGGAGGCGGAGGCGTTTGGCGAGATCCTTCGTGGCCTCACGCAATTCGGCGCGGACGGCGGCCTGGGCGCGGACGAAGCTCTCTCCCTCCTTCGGCGCTACGAGGAATCCCCACGAGAAGCCCAGGTACTCGCGGCTGTGGCCCGAGGCCTAACGACCAGCGGCACGGCCGACGAACTTCGCGTTCACTGCGCCCAGCTTCTTTCTGTTCGAGGCAAAGCCGAGCAGGCACGCGAGCTGCTCAAGCCGGTTCGCTCGATCCATGGATTGATGCTCGCCGCAGAGCTGCACGCTGCTGCTGGCCAGCTAGCCCTCGCGGTCAGCACCATCGAGCGGGTGTTGGCGCGGGCGATTCGCACCCCGGGCGCGAGGGACCGACATCGCCGTTGGATGGAGCAACTCGGACGACAGCCTCACCGCAGGGCGACCGTGGATGACGGTGCGACGGTGCTCACCGCCCTGAGCGACGAGGACCTGCCATTTCGCTTGTTACGGGAAGTCGCTCGCGGAGGTGCAGGGACCGTCTACGAAGCGGAGGACGTGACACTGGGACGCCGAATGGCCTTCAAGCGCTACCACGACATCGAAGCGGACCGACAGCAACTCGAGCACGAGGCGCGCACCGCCGCGGCGCTCCGTGGGCCGGGTGTACTCGCCATCTATGACGCGAACCCCGAGTCGGGTTGGATGACCGCGGAGTGGGTTAGTGGAGGGACGCTGGCTGACCGCATCGAGCACGGCGACACCGACGCTCTGTGGCCGCTCGCGCGATGGCTGCTTCCGCTCACGATCGCGTTGGCCCGCGTGCACGAGGCCGGTTGGGTCCACGCCGACATCAAGCCAGCCAACATCCTCCTGCGCCGCCTCGACGATCCAATATTGGCCGATTTTGGCGCAGCCCGTCGAATCGGTGAATCGCACGCGCACGGTACCGTGGGGTACATGTCGCCCGAGAGACTCGCGGGGGGGGTTGCCGATCCCCGGGACGATATCTATGCGCTGGGTCGGATCATCGAAGATGCTCTCACCACCGACGAAACCCAGCCTCAGGCCACGACCTTGGCGCAGTTGTGCATCGCAGACGAAAAGCAGCGGCCACCGAACGGCCAAGCTCTACTCGACCACTTGGTGACCGCGCCTCTCGACGCTCCGTAGCCCCGACGACGGGCGCTAGTACAGACCGCGAACGCGCTCTGGCGTGCACACACCCAAGGCACAGAGGACGAGATCGAAGTTCGGTGCCGCACAACTAACCTGAGCAGCACAGTAGTCGTCGAAGGAGCACAAGCGGTAACAGGACTGCCCCTCACCCACCGTGTCGGTAAAGGCGAGACAGCTCCACGCGCTCGTCAACCAGGTCGTCTCTGACATGCTCGTGTCGAACAGACACTGGTTCCTTCTTGTCTTGGGATCGAAGGCATACGCGGGACAGGTGTCCCCAGACGCGAGCTTGCTGTACTGCTTGTCCGTCGTGTTGAGCAGGTAGGTATAGTCGCACGGAAAGCTCCGCCCCGTCGTCCGCTCGACCCGCGCCGACAGCCGTATGTCGCCGAGCCCCTGCTGCTGAATCGTTCGCAACATACGGCTCATCCGGACGTTGCCCGACTTGTCTTCCGCGCCGGCCTTGAGCGCCGCCATGATGGCGTCCACATTGCCCTTCGCCTGCTCTACACGCTTGCCATCGAGGTCGCGGCCGAAACCCACCCGGAGATAGCGCCTGGGCGTTCGCGGCGTGCACTTGGGCAGGTTGTCCCATAAAGCCTTGTTGACGAGAGGCGGACGCTCGCTGAAGCGCACTCGGCAAGCACCGATGGCACCCGACGGTGCCCGACCCGAGGCGGCATCGGTGGCCTGTCCCGGACCCTCGTTGATGAACTGGGTCGCTGGGCAACCAGCCACGATGACCGTCACGCCCAACCAAGCTGCCGTCACCGCGAGCCTGCGCCCGAGTGATCGCCGCTTTGAACCAGAAAACGCAGACTTATTAAACAGATTCATGATGCACATGGCCCTCGCACCACTTTGATGCTCGCGGCTATTGTCGCCCAACTACGCCTTGGGGGACAAAAACGTGCAGCTTCTCTGGAGGCCTGCTCGATCGGGCCTCGTGATGTGGCCGACTACCAGCTACCGCAGCGCAAGGCCTTATCCTTGCGGTACTTCTTTTGGTAGGCCTTGTGACACGCCTTGCAGCTCTTCTTGGCGGCCTTGAGATCCCCCGAATCGGCCGCCTTCGCGCCCGCCTCGGCCATCGCCTTCCATTTGCCATAACCCGCAACCGGCTTGGAAGCGATCGTGCGCAAGGCCTTGGCGACCTTCTTGGCGTCGCCGCTGCCGACCGCCTTCTGCATGACTTTTTTCATCCACTTCTGCATCGAACAGCCGCCCGAGCACTTGCACTTCTTGGAAAGCTCCACGCTTTGGTCATGAGGCGAGACCTCGAGCGAAGCGATTTCGGCAGGCTGCTCGACCGATGCCTGCAACGGTGGCGTCACCTGGGTCGTCGGCGCGCTCGCCATACCCAAGGTCGCGGCGGCCATCACGGCGGTGGCAAGTCCAACGGCTGTCATTCGCTTCATGTGCATATTCCTTTTGTGTTGCTCGGCCGAAACATCGAGCCTGCGGCAGGCGAGCGGCTCAGCTTGGCATTGTAGCAACAGAAGGGCGGCAAATTGCAAGGACGCACGATTCCGTCGCTCGCTTCGCCTAGTCGGCGACGACGACGATGGCCGAGCGGGGCGGCAAATTGTGCTGCGGTCCGTGCACCGCTGCCCCTGTCAGCAGATCACGTCCCTTTTCGGGAAAACCCGTGACCGCCGTGACCGTGTCACCACGATTGAGCCCCACGTACACGATCTCCTGGCCATCGCTCATCGCGTAGGCATAGCCATCAACGGTGACCGACAGCGTCGAGCGGAAGCCACGCCAAAGGGCGGGATGATCGCGGCGAATCGTCCCCAGCTTCTGGAGCTGCGTTCGAAGGGCAGACTGGTGAACGCTCAGTCCGTCCCACTGCATGAAGCGCCGGTTGTCCGGATCGCCGGCGCCGGCCATCCCGATTTCGTCTCCGTAGTAGATCAGCGGAACGCCTTGGCTCGTCATGAGAAACGTAAAGGCGACCGCGAGTCGTTCGAAGGGCTCCGGGCCGGTCGGCAGCACCGGAGGCGCCGTCCATGGCTCGGCCGCTGCCCAAGCATCCCACGGCGAATTCTCCGCGGTGTGCACGACCCGCGCGATGTCGTGGTTGCCGATGAAGGTCGACATGATGCCGGGGTAAAAGCCGTCGTTCGTCGCGAGAAAGGCGTCGAGATCGTACATCGTGCCCGTGCGGCGCAACAGCACCTCGACGAGCGAAGCCCGCAAGGGAAAATCGAACTGCCCATCGAGCAACTGTGGGCCGACATAGGACTTGAGAAGCTCCCGATCTGCCGACTCGAAGGTTTCTCCGACCATGTAGAAACGCTCGCCGCTCGGATCCTCGATCTCCTTCTTTACCCGGGCGCGAAGGTCGACGATCCACTGGGTTTCGATGTGCTTGACCGCATCGAGACGAAAACCATCGATCCCCGTCTTCGCGATCCAGCTCATCGCGTTTTCGACCGAATAGGCCCGAGCCGCATCGTTGGTGAAGTTCCAATCAGGCAGGTAGTCGGTGAACCAGCATCGCTTCTGTTGGTAGCTGTCGTTCCAGTCGCACCCCTGCCCGCACACGCAGGTCTTTCCCTCGAAGTCGAGCGGCCAGAACCAATCGGGATTCTGCGCGACCAGCGGATTGTCGGCGTGCACGTGATTCATCGCGTAGTCGATCAAGACCTTGAGCCCGCGATCATGCGCGGCGTCCACCAGCGCCTTCAGATCGGCCAACGTGCCGAAGTGCTCTTCCACCTCGTCCAAGTCGCTGGGCCAATAGCCGTGGTAACCGCTGTACTGATGACCGTCGTAGCCCCACCCTGGCGTGTTGGGGTTGTCCATCGGCACGGTGAGCCACAGCGCGTTGACGCCGAGCGACTCGAAGTACCCTTCCTCGATGGCCGAGAGGACCCCCGCAAAATCGCCCCCCTGATAATTGGCCGGCGTCTCGATCCCGGGGATGGGCATGTCGTTGCTCGGATCGCCGTTGCGAAAACGGTCCACGAACACGAAATACAATACGGCCGAACGCCAATCGAAGGCGCTGGCCGTCGGCGGGTCATCGCCTGGCGCCGAATCGCAGACTGGCTCCTGGCACTGAACGGTGCGGCGGGAGTTTTGCGCGCCGAAGCCATCCTCTTCGGTGTCGTCATGAGCGGGATCGAGGACCCACTCGGTGCCGTTGATCAAGAACTTGTAGGCGATGGTCTGGCCCCGAGGAGCCATCACCTCCGCGCGCCACATCGTGCCCTCTCGAAGCAAGGGCACGCCAAAGTCCCAGCCGTCCGGGGAGAAGTCGCCGCGCAGCTCCACCGAGCTTACGCCGTACTCGTAGGGATAGTTGAAGGCGACCGTGCAGGGCTCCGAGGCGGGCAAACACGACGGCTCTGACGCTTCGTTGGGATCGGAGCGGTTCGCAAGGCCCTCGTCGGTGCACGCGCCGAGCCCCAAAACGACCAAAAGTAGGCCGAGCAGGGCCACGCCGGACAAACAGCGGCGCCATTTGTCGCTCCTCGAAGCGCTCGGCACGGGGCATGACAGACCTGCAGTCGATTCTCGCGTGCTTCGAAACATCAGGATAAGGGTCTTGTCGCTCCGGGGGACGTGCGTCAAACGACAAAAACCGTAACGTTCTTCTTGACGATAGCGTGGTTCTGACTAGATTCGGGCCACCCGTTCAGGCGGGTAGCTCAGTGGTAGAGCGTCGGCCTTACAAGCCGGTGGTCGCAGGTTCGAATCCCGTCCCGCCTACCGAGGCAACTCGGAACCCTTCGAGCCACCTCAAAGCACTTGAAAACTTAGTCTTAAGACTACCGGGGGCGGTAGTTAAGTTGGTTATAACGCCGGCCTGTCACGCCGGAGGCCGCGGGTTCGAGTCCCGTCCGCCCCGCTAGATTCTGCATACTTACGAGCGTGTGGCC
>JAPYTK010000073.1 GCA_029941785.1 Polyangiaceae bacterium
GTCATCGGCGGCTTTGGCAATGGCACATTCCAATTTGACAAGGAACACACCCTCGACGCGGATGTGTTTCTTGCGTGGTTTGACAACAAAATGGACCAGAAGGCCAGCAAGAAGCTGCCATCTACAGCCGTGAGTCTCTTCGTCTCAGGCATGGCCGCACACGACGATGGATCACTGTCACTGGTCGTCGCGTCTTTTAATAAACAGGGTACTCTGAACCCGGAGGTCGATCAGACGGTCGACTTTGCCGACGGCGCCTTGGCAGTCATCAGCTTGGACGCCGAGAGAGACTACCAGTGGCACTTCCAGGTCCCCAGCTCGGAGGGGGTTTATTCCTTAGACGGAGAAATGGCCCAGCTAGCGGCAGGCCCGTTGGGAAACACCTGGGTCGTCGGGAGCTACATAGGCAGCAACGTGAAGATCGGCTCCTTCCCACTCCCCGACCCGTCTAGCACAAGGGGTTCCTTTCTCGTCGACCTCTCCTCCTCCGAACGGCCTGAGGTGACCTACGCCGACGGGGTGAAACTCGTCGCCGCAGGATCTTATCCGGGTGACGGTGTCTTATCTGCGGCAGTGCGCACGAGCCCACTCAATCGTTTGGTTGTTGCTGGCACTTATAGTGGTGAACTCAACTTCGATGCGAGCGGCGGTGGAGGCGGTGGAGGCGGAGGAGAATCGTTGCCCGTGAGCATGTCCAAGGCCACATTCGTCATGAAGTGCGACGGCGGTTTTACCAAACACTTATGGAGCCGCGGTTTTGCCGGAGACGGCGGCGTCAGCGCCGTCAGTCTCAACACTGCCCTCGTCGATCCGTGGGGCAATGTTATCGTGTCTGGTGTCTACTCCGACAATGTCATCCTTCAGTCCGAGCCGAAGGAAATCATCAAGCTCGTTAAGAGCGACGGCAATCATTTCGTCGTGAAGTTATCACCATGAGCACGAGGTAAACCCCCCCGGCGGTGATCACGACGCCTTGTTCGTTCCGCGGGTGTGCAAAAGTTGAGAGAGCCCCACGTCGAGTTGGCTGTTGATGAGGCGCATCACCGAGTCAAACTCCGCCGGCTTCAGCTTCAGCTCGTCGCTCATGATCCGCTTGGTCACCTCGAACAGTTCACTGCGCGCGTGGGTCCGCCAGCGGGCGATGGTCGCGCGGTGGGTGCCGAGCACCACCCCGATCTGATCGATGTTGAGCCCGTCGATGTACTGCATGCGCAAGATGTTTCGATGACGCGTACCCAGCTCGCGCAGCGCCGCCTTGAACGCCGCGGCGAACTGCGTGCGATAGATGCGCTTGAGCGCGACCAACTCGCTGTCGTAGGCCTCGAGCGCGCGATCGGCCAGCAACTCCATTTCATCGCTCAGGATCTCAGTCTTGGAGCGAATGCTGTTGAGCGCTTCGCGCGCCGCCACCACGTTGATCCAGCCGTGGAGCGAGCCCCGGCCGCTGTACCTCGTGATGCTGGGCTCGGCGTCGGGCTCGGCCACGAAGAGCTTGGTCATCACGCGCTGCACGAGGTCGTCCATGAGATCCGGGCGGCGAATGCGCGCGGCCTGGGCGCGAATGTTGTTGATGTACTCGTTGCGAAAGGCCTCGATGGCCTTGGGCTCGGCGTGTTGACAAGCGAGGGCCAAGTACACGTCATCGGTGCGCAAGCCGGTCAGCGGCTCATTCCCTTCGGCGATCGCGTCCCACTGGGCGCGGGGTGCCAGGCCACGAACAAACCGCTCCGCCGACAGGTCGACGCCGGGCCACGCACGACGAGCCTGTCGGTAGGCCTCGTCGAGCGTCGTCTCGAGCGCCGCCTCGAACGGCCCGCCATCTCCAACCGCTGACGAAGGGCTGGGTCGCGCTTCGAGAAACGCGTGAGCGAGCGGATGGGCGCTGGCCATGGAGGCATTGTGGCCTACCTGGCGCCGTTTCGGAAGATTTGACCTCGGTTTAGCTCGGCGGCTCGATGGTACCGATGCAGACCGCCACCTCGAGAATGGTGTAAAGGAGCGCTCGCTCCTGCGGCATCAGACCAACCCCAAACTGCCCCTCGGTATGGTAGGTCGAAAACAGCGCCTTCCCGCATCCATGTTGAAAGGTCACGGTGGCCGGACGCGTGCCCAGGTTGGGGATGACGCTGTTCATCCACACCTTGGGTTTGAAGGTCTTGATGATGCCATCCTCGTCGGGCGCCTGGTACTCGTGCACCGAGTCGATGATGGTGAAACTGTCAACCAGATCGAAGGAGCTGATGTTCTGGGCTTGAAGCCAATCGGCCAAACCCGGGTCGGAGATCACCGCCGGCGCGTCGTAAGCCACGACCGTGGCGCTACCCAGTGATCCATCCCCGCCATGCCACTCGATGCGCCCAGAGAAAGCACGATTGATCACCTCATAGGAGTAGTCGGTCACGTACAGGCGGCCGCCCGCCTCGACGTACTTGCGCAGATTTTGCTGCACCTTCGGCAGCGCGAGATAGTCATCGAAGGCATCGGTGCAAGGGATGAACACGATGTGATACTGCTGAAGCTCGCTCAAATCGGTAAACAGTGAAGCACCGTCGCCAAGCGGGCTGTCCCAGTCGTCGTAGATGGAGAAGCTCGCGCTTCCCTCGATGAGCTCGCCCGTGCTGTCGACCTGGCCAAGGCCGAGCTTGGCCAGGGTGTTGTACACATCGTCGTAGCCATCAGCGATAACGGCCATGTTCGGTATGTCATCACCGACGCCGCTCTTCCCCGGAAGGGTGGTCAGTGCAGGAGCGAGGTCGTTTTGCCCCTCGGCAACCTCGATGGCGCGAACCCTCCGAAACATGCCGTGGGTCACCACCAGCTTGTAGGAGCCCGCGGGCGCGTCGAACTCGAACCGGCCGTCAGCGGCTGACAGCGCGTAGGGCATCGACGCCGTGATTTCGATGCACTTGGCGCAGAACGCGCCGGAAGGAATGGGGGCGGGGGCATCCTTGACCAGGTAGACGAGGGCGCCGCTCACCGGGATCGAACCTTCGGGCGCGAACACGGTCCCCGCAAGCTTCGCGTTTGCCACGCCTCCGCTCGAGGTGGAGGTCGTCGATCCGCCAAGACCCCCGACCGTCACGGCGGGCCCGTCACCGCCACCCTGTCCGCCGGCTCCGCCTGCTCCACCATCCGACGATGTGTCGTCGTTGGGAGACGACTTGGTGTTGGCGCCGTTCGATGCCGCACACGCCGTCGCGAGCACCGCCAAGAATCCAATGATCCATCGTTTGTTGAACATGTTTCTTACTCCAAAATGGCAATGCCGAATGAGGTGGTCGAGCCGAGGTTGATCTTCTTGCTGGGTTGCAGGGTCCAGTTCGTCGAGTCGAAGACGCGGACCATGCCGTCGCTGCTCGACGTGACATAGGCGTCGCCGTTGTTCGCGAAGGCGATGCGCTGGGCCGTGAAGCCGGAGCTGATGACCTTCGTGACCTTCTTCTGGGCGATATCGAAGAGAGCGACGTCGCCCGAATTTCCGATGAGCAACAACTCGCTACCCCCCGGAACCGGATAGACACCATGGATGTGCTCATTGAGCGATGCCTCCCACACCATCAGATCGGTCGTGGTGTCGTAGGCGCGAAGAAAAGGCCCCGCCGCCGTGCCGGCCCCCACGGGTACGTACAGGAGTCCTCCGTTGGCGATCGCCATCTGCCCCTCCATGGCGATCTTCGAGGGGATAGCTCCGAGCATCGTCCCGGTGCTCGTATCGAAGATCCCCACGTTCCACCATCCGAGAACGTACGCCTTGGTACTGTTTGGGGTCCGCACCATCTCGATCGACGACATGGCGGGCAGGTTGTACTGGCTCGTGTTGACCTCACCCTGTTGCGTCGTGGTGATGTCGACATATCGAAGCTTCGACAACTCGACAACGTACACCCGGTTCTCGTCATTGCTGAAGTCGGCGTCCCAGCATGGCGATTGTTGCCCCAGCAGCTTGCCAAAGGAGAGCGTGTCGTTGACGGACGACCAGAACGAGATGACCCCAGCGCTCCCACTCGAGGACACCATCGCCAGGCGCAGGCCTGACGGGGAGAGGGCAAGCGGACCATTGTTCCACGATGCACTGGGCGGGATGAGCACGTGATCGATCGCCGTCGACGGCGGATACACGACCGCAGCCGAGCCGAAGAATTCGCTGATATACAACGTGGTGCTCGGTCCCGTGCCGCCCGAAGCAGAGCTGCCCCCACCGCTGCCGCCATGCCCTCCTATGCCGCCGCTGCCCCCGTCGCTGCTGCTGCCACCTTCGCCGCCTCCACCGCTGGCGTCGCCCCCGCCGCCGCCTTCGTCGCCTGCCCCACTACCCGCGCTCGAGGACGAGGCTCCACCTGCTCCCGCCGACGTCACCGCCGCGTCGCTGGTGGGCGTGTCGTTCTGGGTCTGGCCCCGATCCTCGAGTTTTTCCGTCAGGCTCATGGCAGAGCAACCAACGGTCAGGATCAGGGTCAGGGCGCTCGCGAGGTGTTTTGATCGGTGCGTCATCTCGCCCAACAGACACGCCCACCATGCAGATGTCGCAGGGAGGGCTGCGACAAGTTCGAACGAAGGGTGTCAGGCCAGTGAAGAAACCGCACGCGCCTCGCACCACGAAGGAACAAGCAACGCCATGACCTACCTGAACGCACATCGCACGATACCTTTGACCCTTGCTGTCGCCATGATCCTCACCAGCCTCATGGGCTGCGCCACCGCTCTGGACGAGGCCAGCGACGCCGATGAGCGAACCGGCGTCACGAGCCAAGCGGTCGTGAAGAAGGTCAAGCTCTTCATCGACACCAATCAAAATGGCGTGTTCGACGCCAACACCGGCGACGTCGCGTTGAGCAAACAACAGTTCAAGACGGGCCCCATCCTCGCCAGCGCGTGGGTTGCTGATCCAAACGTCATCGCCGACGTCTACGTGCTAGCTGCGATCAACGTCGGCAAAAAGAAGCCACTCAAGATCGTGACGAACGGTGACATCATCGCGACCAAGACCCTCGCTGGCGGCGACCTTCATCTCTCGGCCGGCGGCAGCGTCGATTGCGCGCTGCTCAAGGCAAAACAAACGGTCACGGTTCATGGTTCGCAAGCCGTGGACATTGAGGAGATCAAAGCTGGCAGTAACGTCACCGTCACCGCTCACGACCTGTCGATCCACAAGCTGATCGCAAAGGGCCTCGTCGATCTCGACGCCGTATACGCCGATCTCGACGGGAGTCTTCTCAGGGCTGGCGGCAAGTTCTCCTTGGATGTCGGCTCAGCCGATGCACAAGGAGCACGACTCAGCAGCAAAGACGCTCTCCATGTGAGAGCCCACGTCGGTGCATTCGACATCCGTGGCGGCCGTCTCTCGAGCCACGAGTGGCTCTTCGTCTACGCAGACTACGGCAGCATCGAGGCCGACAACACCCGCTTCACATCGTCGCGGGCGGGCATCGAGGTGGAGGCCGCCCAGAATGTGAAGGCAGCAGGCGCGTCCTTCCGAGGCTCCGCGATCCACCTGATAGGGGCCTCGATCGATGTCAGCCACGCCAAGGCTATCTCCAGCAATGCGCTTCATCTCGACGCCTCGGCCAGCGCGTCGGCAAGTGAGTGCATCGACGCCACAGGGCTCGACATCGGCAAGCATGCGGGTTTGTGCGCGAGCGGGCCGCTGTGCGCCCAGACGGTGCTGCCGGCGAACATTGGCTGCACGACGCCCTGAAGAAGTTGGTCACCCGCCTCGAGCGCCGACTAATCGTAGAAACGCGTACCGGCTTTTGCCATGTCGGCCAGCGCGGGCGCCGGGGCCCAACGCGCACCGAATCGCTCTTGGTAGTACTCGATCCGGCCGAGCACATGCGATGCGCCCAGAACGTCGACGTGACGGAAGGGGCCACCGAGATACGGCGGGAAGCCGAGGCCGAAGATCGCTCCGATGTCACCGTCACGTGGACTGCGAAGCAGTCCCTCGCCCCAACAATGTAGAGCCTCATTGATGAACTGCAGATTGCACCGCTCCTGGATCTCTTCGATCGGGATGGGCGAGGTCTTGTAGTCCGGGGTCGCGAGCTTCAGCGCGGCGTACACCGTCTCGTCGACGTGTTTGCCCTTGCCCCGCTTCTTCGCGGCCTTGCCGTAAAGGTAAAAGCCCTTCTCGTTCTTCCGACCCTTGCGGCCATCTTCCACCAAGCTGCCCACGGTGGGCGGCGGCGTCATGCGCTCGCCAAACTCGGCCACCATGATCGGACCGATGTGTGCCGCCACGTCGAGGCCCACTTCATCCGCCAAGGTCATCGGCCCCACGGGCCAGCCGAACTTCGTCATGGCCCGATCCAAGTCATCGACCTTGATCCCCTCGCTGAGCATGTAGCTCGCCTCGTTCATGTACGGTCCCAGGATGCGGCTGGTGTAAAAACCCACCCCGTCGCGGACGACGATGACCGTCTTGCCCTGACGCTTGCCGATCTGTACCGCGGTCGCGACAACTTCCGGCGCGGTGTGCTCCGTTCGGATGACCTCCAAGAGGGGCATCTTGTGCACGGGACTGAAGTAGTGCATGCCCACGACGTTCTCGGGCTTGTCGCTCGCCTCCGCGATCTTCGAAATGGGGATCGACGACGTGTTCGACGCGAAGATGACACCTGGCGCGCACGATCCTTCGACATCCTTGAGCACGGTCCGCTTGAGATCGAGATCTTCGAACACCGCCTCGATCACGAGCTCGACCTTCTTCATCCCGCTGTAATCGACGGTGGTGCTGAGACGGCCGAGCACCTCAGCGCGCTCGGGCTTCGTCATGTGCCGCCTCTTGACCTTGGTGTCGAGGATGCCGCAGACGTACTTGATCCCCCGCCCCACGGAGGCCGCATCGCGGTCCTTCAAACGAACCTCGATCCCCTTGTCGATCGACACCGAGGTGATCCCCGCCCCCATCAGGCCGGCGCCGAGCACCCCGACCTTGTCGATGGTCCGTGGTTCGATCGTCTCATCGTCGACGCCGGTGTCCTTCTTCATGGCCGTCGTCGCGAAGAAAAGCCCCATCAGATTGCTCGACACGTCGGAGTCGAGCAGCTCGGCAAAGGCCCGCGCCTCGACCGCCTGTGACTTTTCGAAACCGCTCTGCGCATAAGTCTCCAGAACGTCGACGATGCGATACGGCGACGGGTAGTGACCGCCGGTTTTCTTGTCGAGCGTTTCGCGGGCCTTCTTGAAGAGCACGCTGCGGCCAACCGGGTTCTTCTCGAGCGCGAACTGCATCAGCTCGTCCCGATCGATACGGCTCTTCTTCTCGCGCTTCTTTCCGTTTGCGAGGGATAGCGCGTACGCGATCGCGACCTTCTCGAGGATCGGCCGGGGCACGACGTCATCGGCAACGCCGAGCTTGAGCGCTTTTTTCGGCCGCATGTTCTTCCCCGTCAGTCCGAAGTCGAGGGCAACCTGTACGCTCGTGAGCATGGCCAGACGCTGCAAACCACTGAGCCCCGGGAGCAGACCGAGCTTCACCTCGGGTAGGCCGAGCATGGTCTTGCGACTGTGCGACAAGATCCTGCCTTGGCAAGCGAGGGCGACCTCGAAGCCACCCCCGAGCGCGGCTCCGTGGATGGCGGCGACGATCGGTTTTGTCGACTTGGCCAACTTGGCGATGGCCGCGTGCCCTTCATGGCACATGGTCTCGGCCGTCTCGACGCCGTGGATCTCGCTCAGCATGTCGATGTCGGCCCCCGCGATGAAGCTGTCCTTCTTGCCGCTGATGAGGACCGCGGCGCGCACCGCGTCGTTCTTCGCAATGCCGTCGAACACCGCGCCGAACTCCTCGACGAAGTCCTTGCGCAAGGTGTTCATCGTCGCGCCTGGTACGTCATAGGTGATGACCGCGACGCCATTTTCGCGAACGTCCACGGTCAAGGCGGCCTTCGGTGCACTCGATGATGCGTCGTTCATTTCGCTCCCTCCAAGACGACCGCAGCCCCGAGGCCGCCCGCCGCGCACAGGGTCAGCAAGGCGTGACCACCTCCCCGGCGCCCTAGTTCGTTCAAGGTGGATAGAACCATGCGTCCACCGGTCGCAGCGAAAGGATGGCCGATCGCGATAGATCCGCCGTTGACGTTGAGCTTCGCTGGATCGATCTCCCCCAAGGCCTCACTCCGCCCTAGATGCTTTTGGTTGAACGTCTTCGATGCCATCGCGTCGAGGTTGGAGGCCACTTGCGCCGCGAAGGCCTCGTGAATGTCGACGAGATCCATGTCCGCGAGGGTCATCCCTGCACGATCGAGCGCTCGGGGCGCAGCGAATGCCGGCGCCATGAGAAGCTGCCAGGCTGGATCGACCGCTGCGTAGGACCATGACTTCAAGTAGCCGAGCGGCGCGTAGCCCAGCGCCTTGGCCTTGCTCTCACTCATCAACAACAGGGAGCTCGCCCCATCGGTGAGGGGTGATGAATTACCGGCCGTGATGGTTCCGTGTTTGCGATCGAAAGCAGGGCGCAGTTTGCCGAGCGCCTCGAGACTGGTGTCGTCACGAACGATGTTGTCCTTTTCGACCGGCGAATCATAGGGCGGCGGAATGAGCGCCATCACCTCCCCGGAATAATGACCATCGGCCCAAGCGCGAGCGGCGTTCTGGTGCGAAGCGAGGGCGATCTCGTCTTGGCGCTCGCGGGTGATCGCATTGAGCTTGGCCATCTTCTCGGCGGCCTCACCCATCTGTTCGCCCGTGCTCGGCTCCCGCGAGAAACCGGGCTGACCCGGCAGCAGATCTTTCACCGAAATGCTCAACAAAGCCCGGAGCCGCTTGCCGACGGTCTTTGCCCGCTGAGCGGCAACGAGAGCGTCCCGAAGACGAGAGGAGACCTTGAGCGGCACGTCCGTCGTGCTGTCCGCCCCGCCGGCGATCCCCACATCGTGTTGGCCACACAAGATCGCCTGGGCGACGTCGGTCATCGATTGAATCGATGTCGCGCAAGCACGGCTCACGCTGTAGGCCTCGATGCCGCGGGGCAGACCCGCGCCCAGCACGACCTCGCGCGCAATGTTGAGCCAGTCGACCGTCGGAACGACTTGGCCGTACACGCACACGCCGACCTCGTTCGGATCGAGCTCACTGCGCTGCATCATCTCTTTGACGCAGGCGACACCGAGATCGACCGTACGCATGCGACGCAAGCTGCTGTTCGCCTTGATGAAGGGTGTGCGAAGGCCGGCGACGATGGCGATACGATCGTTGGCTGATCGGGTCGCCACGGCAGGCGAACCACCTTGTCCACGCGGCGCGCGACGGGCCTCCCCCGACTTTTTCGCGGTCTTTTTGGTGGTCTTCTTCTTGGCGCCTTTAACGTCGCCGCCCGCAGGTTGCTTGGTCGACGCCTTCGACGCGCCGTTCTTGTCATCGTTGGCCATGAAGCCCTCCACTGTGTGGCGACACCCGCAGCGCGAATGACCCCTTATTCACGGCGGATATAGAAACATTGACGCGACGTGTCAAATCCACCGCAATCAGCGGAAGCGTGAGAAAACGCCAGGGTTGGTCGCAACCCACCAATAGACCACGCACCACAGCGCCATGAGCGACGACACGACGAAAACCTGGCGGCCCACGATCGGATCGACACGGTGCTCGCTGAGAAGCTGGATACTCGGCGGCCGCCACGCCGGAGCCGTCACGACGCGGGTCGCCGAGAGCTGATCATGAATGGCCCGTGACTTGCCCGCAAGAAGCGGCAACATGATCCCCACCATCACAATAGCCACGATCCCCACGCTCAAGAGCGTCGGCACGTTCAAGAGAAAACCACGCAAGGAAAAGGGCCGGGCCATCGCCAAAGCCGTAAGCAACGGAACGGCAAGGATGAGCCAGCTGCGCCTGAGCGCACCGTGGTAGAAATCCATCGGCGCCCCATCGAGCCGTTCGACCCGCAAGCCCAGAGCATATTTCCCGATGGATCGACCGCGTGTCGAGGCGAGAAAGGTCTGCCCGACGAACAAGCCGATGACCAATGCTTGAACCGCCACGAGAGCACCGACACCCTTCGTCGTCCATCCTCCCTGCCACGGCTCGGTCACGACTCGGAGTGGCGACTTGAACATCCAACGCGGATGGTAGCCATCGAACTGGCCAAGCACCGCAGCGCACAGGACAATCGCCGCGGCGTAGAGCCCCAAATCGAGCGCAGCGGCCAACAGGCGGTCTCGAAGCGCCACCTCAGCCTTTGCCGTCGATGATGGATCTTCTTTCTGTGGTGGGTCCTTGAGGGGCTCGCCACAGAGCGACACGTCGGGATCGTCCCCATAAATAGCGAAGAGCGTATCGGCGATGGCGACCATTTCGTCGAGACGCTCAGCATCCGGTTCGCCATACAGGCTGACGGTCATCATCTTGCCCTCGGTCCGAAGCCAGAGTTCGGGCATTTCGCTGAGCGCGCTGCGAACGTCGTCGTCGAGCCAATCACTGATGGCGTCAGCGTCCGCCTCTTCGCCCTGTACAACAAAGAGATCCGTGAAGGCCTCATCGCCAACGTCGAGTCCGCTGTTTTCCGCGGCTCGGTCGTCGATCACAACCAAGGGACGCACGAGCATCGATGGCGCCAACTTCTCCAAACGGCACATCACGCTCTGTTGTTCGCTTCCGGCATGACCGTCAGCAGCCCGTACGGCAGCGTAGGCGAGCTTGGATACCAAGACGACATCCGTGACGCGGCTGCCTCCCCCCGCCCGCTGAGCAGCTGCTTCGAATGAAAGGGGCAAACGCTTCACCCGACGACTGCGGCGCTTGTCGTCGCTCACGATCGGACCGAGGTACTCGTCGATCCAAAGACGCAGCTGTTCTCTCCATCGTCGCTCCGTGCGGGACGGAAACAAGATGAGCAGAAGATACACAAACAGGACCGTCAGGGGCCCTACCAACCATAACCAACGCATGAGGAAGGGATATGGCCTATCAGAATATCGCAGGTGCGAGAAGCGCTGGCGACGGGCAAGGCCGAGGAAGGCCAACCGCGAGGGCGGCTGAGCGTTTCACTTCGGCCTGCAGCGAACCTGTGATTTGTGGTCCAATGCGCTCGATGAGCCGCCACGCCCACCTGAACGAGCTCCTACGCGAGCACGAAGGCAGTGATCCACGCGAAGAGGGCTTTCGCATCCGGATGCTCGAATTGCTCGGCAAAGCTGACGGCTGCTTTGCGCGCGATCACTTTGATCCTGGACACTTCACGGCGAGCGCGTTCATCCTCAGCCCCAACCGAACGGAGCTGCTGTTGATCCTCCACGCCAAGCTCGGGCTCTGGTTGCAGCCCGGTGGGCACGTCGAGCTCAACGATGCAGATGTCTTGGCGGCCGCGCGAAGAGAGGCGAAGGAGGAGGTCGGCCTCACCCAGCTGCAGCTTCTTTCCCCCGGGATCGTCGACGTGGATATCCACACGATCCCGGGGGGCCGGGAGCCCGCGCACCTGCACTTCGACGTGCGGTTCCTCTTTGGATCACCCACTCGAGACTTGGTCGCCGCCTCCGACGCCAGCGACGCCCGGTGGGTGCCCTTCGGGGCCGTCGCAAGCCACCACAGCGACGCATCCGTGATGCGCGCACTCGCCACCATTGAGGCTCGTGACGACGTCACAGCGCCGAGAGCTGACCGCCTTTGACGAGCTGCTCGTACTTCTGCCCGCCACTTTTCACCCACTGGTCACCGCTCGAGTCAACGCCGGAGCGCCAGGCGACGAAGGCGGTGGCCAGATGCTTGATGAGCTGTTGGGTGCCCGCCATCGTCCCGCCACAAAAACCAGTGCACAGGAAATCGGTCGGCCCTTCGAAGTCACAGTGCGTCGCGCCGTGCACCCGCACACTCGATCCCTGAGGTGCGAGAGAAACGAGGAAGGTCCCGTTGTTGTTGCTCGAGTTGCAGGAGCTCGATTCACCGACGAAGCCGAGCGCAGGCACGGCAACTTGAGGCACGGCCGCAACCGCCAAGCCATCGCTGTCCACCGCGTCCAGACCGAGCAAGGCGATGGTGGAAGCATCGCTCTTCGCCGCGAGGATCGCCGCAGTGCCCCCCGCTGAATAGCCCGCGTAGATCACCCCCGCACCCCCTGCGAGGGATGCCACGAGCGTAACGAGGTCCGCGGCATTTTGCTCGTGGTTGGTGTCACCGATGCTCGAGTGACAGAAGTTGGGGACCACGACGCGCACCCCATGGCTCGCCATGTGATTGGCCATCTCGACCATCTTGTCCTTGTTTCGCTGAAACCCGTGACCGAGCGCGACGAGCGGCGCCGTTTCGCCTCCCATCGGCACGTACAGATCGTACGTCATCTGATTGGCAAACCCACAGCCAGGCATCGCCATGGTGGCGGTGCTCTTTGCCACCGTGAAGGGTCCGGCTTGGCTGAAATCGGTCATTGGCCCCGGTGGTGATCCTCCCACACCGCTCGTCTCGGCCCCGGAAGAAGAAGCCGCGACCGCGTTGCCCCCTGAGGAAGCACCGCTCGCCGCCGCGCCGCCCACTCCGGTTGCAGCATCGCTCGCTGTGCCCGTGCCCGTCTGCATCCCACCGCCCGAACCGCTGCCCCCCGAATGGTACAGCGACTCACCGCCGCAGCCGACGACAAGGGCCAGGAACAGGGTGACAAAGCCAATACGTGAACACCTCATGATGTTTTCCCTCTATGCTCTTTCTCTAGCTGGTCATTCTTGTTGGGCGAACGTAGTGATCGCAAAGTCGGAACGAGTAACTTGCGTCGCAAGACGACCACCAGTTCTTCGCTGAGCTGAGCAGCCTCGGCCACGAGTTCGGGTAGGTCGTCGGTCGCCCGCGGCAACACGCCTTCCCGGAACATCGCGAGCTCGAGTCGGACGAGATCGCTGATCGCCTGCACATAGGGCCCGAGGATCTGTGGTGGCAGCATCTCAGGCGTAATCCCAGCCCGCCGCGCTCGCGTCAGGATACGAATGAGGCGCAGCTCATCACCGCCAAAGGCCCGCTCACCATCAACCGTGATGGCACGGATCAGGCTCGCGCCCTCCAACCAGTCGATGTCCGTCTCCTCAACGCCTTCGTTGATGAGCTGAGGCACCGTCAGCGCGTCACTCCTGTCACCCAAGCGCAGCACCTGCACGATGGTCTCGCGCAGGGTCTCGTCCGCGTTCGTCGTGACCGGGTCATCGACCAATAGGTCTCGGATGACCTTGAGTGGAAGATAACGGGTGCGCTGCAGTTGCTTGATTCGCTGGATGCGGGTGACGAGCGAGGCGTCGTAGTAGGCCATGTTGCGGCTGGTGCGCTTGGCCGGACCGGGCAGCAGCCCCTCGCGAATGTAGTGCTTGATCGTCGGGGCCGGCACGTCACTCCGCTTGGCGAGTTCGCTCATCTTGATGAGCTCCTGCGGTTGGCCAGGTACCGTTTCCATCGTGTGCAGGTAGCTAACCCGTTTGTGCGAGCCTGTCAAAAGCTGAAAGTTCGACTTTTAACTTTTTACGTTGGACTTGGTAGAGGCGATTCGGTGCAGGTCGCCAACCCAGGTCATCGACGCGGGACCCATCGATCAGGGAGCAGCAGCGGCGGGCGAAAACCGCAACCACCAGGCGACAGCCACGAAGCCAAGAACCAACAAAAGGGTCATGAACAACACGATCCATCCCCACGCTTGAGACTTCTTTTCGAAGGTGATTTTTAGCTGGGCCGGCTCAGTCTTGCCCCCGATCGCCGGGTCCTGCGTGGACGCCACATCGCGAGGAGAAAGGCTCGCGTGACCGCTTGGTGCATGATCGTGCGACACAGGATCGATCGAGCTAAACGGCGGGCGGACGGCGCACGCATCCATAGCGCTCGCCGGCGCCTCGCCCGCGGCAGCGCCGCTCGGCATGTCGTGGTCAAGAGACTGCCGGAACTCCGCGAGTGACTCGAGCGCAAGCGTTGGCCCATCGACCGGAAGCGCAGCGAGCGCGGCAGCACGCAGCACCTCTGGAGATCCAAGACCCCGATCGACGGTAATCGCAAAATCGTCGACCGTTTGCGAGAACGGCGCCGCACCTGGCAAGGCCAGGCCCAATATGCCCTCGGTCATTACGACGGTCGCCTCCAAGTTGTCGACCGGCTTCTCGTGGGTGACGAGCAGAGCCTCGTCCACTCCGGAGTGGGCCGATTCTTCCATGACGAAGGTCTCGCCAGCGCCAGACCCGCTCAGCAAGGCCGACTCAAATGCCACCAACAATTCGCTCGCATCGGGGTAACGCTCCTCAGGATCCTTGCTGCAAGCGCGGGTGACAACGGGGCCCAAGACGCCGAGTTTCACGGCCGGCGACAGGGGCAAGGGCTTCGAGTCGACGTGCACCATGTACACCTCGATGGGCGAATCACCTGGGACCACGCGCTCACCGGTGATCATCTCCGCAATCAGGAGGCCAAGCGCGTAGATGTCGGTAGCGGGTCTCACACGCTGGCCACGCACTTGTTCTGGAGACATGTAATGGGGCGACCCAATGATCTGACCAGCCTGCGTCAAATCCGTGGTGACCGACTCGTCACCGCCCAAGGCCTTCGCGACCCCAAAGTCGAGCACCATGGCGCGCGGCGGATCGCTATCGCATAGAAAAACGTTCTGCGGTTTGATGTCCCGATGAACGATTCCCTGTTTGTGCGCCGCTTCGAGCGCTTCGATGATGTCACGGGTCACTTGCACGACGCGCGATGCATGCAAGGCGCCATCGCGTTTCAGAACGTCACACAGCGAGGACCCAAGCAGCAGCTCGAATGCGATGTAAGGTTCCCCGGCATCCGTTTGCCCATAATCAAGCAGCTCGACGATGTTGGGGTGATCGAGCTTCTTGACGAGCGACGCCTCTCGTTCGAAGCGCTTGGAGTCGCTCTCGCGTGAACTGTAGTTGGCTAACAGAACCTTGAGGGCAACCTCTCGATTGTCCCGTGTGTCGAACGCGCGGTACACGGCGCCCATGCCACCCCGACCGACCGTCCCGTCAATGCGGTAGCGGTCACCGATAATCGTCCCGCGTTCAAGGTCCGCAACTCCCATGGCGACCTCGGATCATGACACAGCTGCCCCGAGCAGTGGAGGAAACGTCAACCAAACAACTAGATCGTGCCCACCTGAGCAAAACACGCGACCGCTCCCGGACAGAACACCGGTGAGCAGGGCTGCCAAACTTCGAGGTTCGCCGTCGGCTCGCCGCTCTCATCAAAGTCGAGATCGCCCGTAACCCCTCGAATATTAACGACCGAGTCGGCATTCTGCATGGCGGCCTTGAGTTCGGGCCAATCGGCAAAGCCAAGCCCAGGCTGCAGCGCATCCGTGGCAGAGCTAGATAGAAGGCCCATGCCCTCCGCCACGACTTCGCCCGTGAAGGACGACCCGGTCTTCGTCATCGCGTAGACGAGGCCAGCACTAGCGACGTAAGCCGCGTCATACGTGTGAGCGATAAAGGAGTGCTCATTGGCCACAACGCCGGAAAACTCCTTCTCGATCGACGTCTCAAACGCCTTGTACAGAGCCCCGTTCGGGTCAGGACTGGCTGGCGCGGTTCCGACCGTGCGCTCGAACACGACGCTATGCAGATCAGGATCGCGCACCGGATCCACGGCGAGCAAGAGGTCGCTCTTCGAGCCATCGGTGAGGTAGACCTTGCGGTGCTCCTGACCGGGCTGCAGAACATAATCGCTGAGCGCGCGGACCAAAGACAAGGTGTTCTTTGAATCGATGGCCACGATCAGGAAGCCGTCCGGCTTGAAATCAGACGCCAAGAGATCGTCGACGATGGTCTTCAAGTCATCGCCTTGGGAGAAGGGAACGAATTCCGCCTCGCGCGAACCGCCCACGAAGTGTTCGAAGAAGACCTTGGCCAAGCCCGATCCATAGGCGTCCTTAATGTGGATGATCGCGACCTTGTTCACAGCCGCCAGACCGCCGCCGCCTCCTCCGCCGCCCATGCCAGTGCCACAATCAGCAACCGGATATTGACCGATGACGTCTGTGGCGAGCTTGGCTCCCTGAAAGGCATCGCTCGGAGCCGTACGCCAGAACAGCCCGGGTCGATCGCTCCCGAGACGGTCCACGACGGTTGTCAGCGCAGGGCTGGTGGCTGATGGCGAAATGAGAACGGTGGGGTAATCGCTCGCGACGAGATGGCTGACAGCCGTAAGTGCATCACTCGACGTCGTCGGACCGACGATGAACGGGGCGCCCAAGGTGCCGGCGAAAAAGTCGATCAAGCTTCGTATCCGTGCGGTGCGCTCGTCGCCGGCCAAAGGCTCATCGGCCGGTCCGCCCACGTCGCAGGTGATCATGGCGATGTCCCGCGAATTGCCTACGCCCGACTGCTGCTTGACTTCACGCGCCACCAAACGAGCCGCCGCCGCCCGATAAGGATCCGATTCGTCATTCAAACGAAATAAGCTCCCCACGATGACCGGGGCGGTGTCGCCGACCAATTGCCGATCGAGCAGATCGGGTGGCTCGGTCAAACTCGCGTCGCACGCGGGGTGCCATTCGAACGTCGCTCGGCAGCCGCCATCGACACAAGCTCCTCCGCCGAAGGCCGCGCGGCAATCGAAGCCGGTGTCACACGTCGCCGGATCACCGCAATAGCCATCGACACAGGTACTGCCGAGCCCGAAGGCCGCGCTGCATCCGCTGTCGCTGCACCCATCGGGTCGGATGTTGGCCAACGAGCAAGCACCACCCGCCAAGCCAAGCAAGACAACGAGGGCAATGACGACGGTGGCTCGCTTTGGTTGGACCATGACCCCACAGCGAAGCATAGCACTGGTTGGCCTCTGGCGCGCAAAGGGGTAAGTTCTTCTCTGTGAGCGTGTGGACAACGCAAAAGAAGACCATCGGCATGGCGCTCGCCGCCTGTCTTGCCCTGTGCGTGTCAAGCACGGCTCTCGCCGACGACAAGGCAGCCGCCGAGGCTCTCTTCCAAGAAGCGAAGAAACTCTCCGCTGACGGTGACCACGCCAGCGCGTGCCCTAAATTCGAAGCCAGCTTCCAGCTCGACAAGCAGCTCGGGACGCTCATGAACTTGGCCGACTGCCTCGAGACCACATCTCAAGTAGCGAGCGCCTGGGCGCATTGGAACGAGGCAACCGAATGGGCAAAAAAGCAGGGCGACAAGCGCCTCGCTTACATCGACGGCCGCAAGAAGGGCGTGGCGAGCCGCCTGCCCAAGATCATCGTGCGCGTGACCGCTCGGACGAAAGCTGCTGCTCAATTGACCGTTCGCCGAGGGGACACGGTTGTGCGACCCGCGAGCTTCGGAATCGCCCTACCGTCCGACCCTGGAAAGGTGTCCTTTTCGGTATGGCGCGAAGACGAAAAACTCCACGAAGAGCAGGTGATTGCCGCCGAAGGAAAAGAGACGACGCTCCGTCTCGACCTCGACGCGATCGCCACGGCGCACCCGGGCGTTGACGCTCCCCTCGCTCTCGCCCCACCGGCCACGCCCATCGCACCTGCAGCACCGCCCTATTCTCCCCTTCACCGGAACACGGGGATCATTGTTGGCGGGGCCGGCATCGCCGCCACGCTCGCCGCCATCGGATTCCAAGTCGGCGCCGTCGTGAAGAAGGGTCAGGCCGACGAACCCGACAGCTGCGTGAGCGAACGTTTTTGCACACCACAAGGCTTCGAGGCGGCCGAACAAGCGCGACGCTTCGCGGATATTGGTCAGTGGCTCGGTGTCGGTGGGCTTGCGGCTTTGGCCATCGGCGCCACGGTCTTCGCCACGGCTCCCAAGGCACCCGACCGCGACACCGCGGCGTCGATTCAGCTGCGCCCCTGGGCCGGAAAGAATCGGCAGGGGGGCAGCCTCCGACTCACCTGGTGAGCCCACGGGCTGTTCAATCCCAGGCCAGCCGTCGTTCCCCTAAAATTCGGTGGAGTCGGTGTGCGTCCCCATGACGTCTCGAAGCACGTCGCAGATTTCCTGCTCCGAAGCGTACAGACTCGCCGCCTGAATAATGGGAGGCATCAAGTTGTCCGTACCCCGCGCCGCCTCTCGAATCGCGCTCAGGGCTTCGCGAACCGCGTCGTTGTCCCGCTCCGCCTTCACTTTGCCGAGCCGGTCCAGTTGTGCGCGCTGCGTCGATTCATCAATCTTGAGAAGAGGGATCGCTGAGCCCTCTTCCTCCATTTCGAAGCGATTGACGCCAACCATGACGCGCTCACCGCGCTCGAGCGCGCGCTGAAATTCGTAAGCCGAGCTTGCGATCTCCCGTTGCGGATACCCCTGCTCGACGGCCACGACCATTCCACCCATATCGTCAATGCGTTGGATGTACTCTAGCGCTTCTGCCTCGATCTTATCGGTAAGCCACTCGACGTAATAGCTTCCGCCAAGCGGATCGATGGTGTTCGCCACACCACTCTCGTGCGCGACGATTTGCTGCGTGCGAAGCGCAATGGTGACGCTCGCTTCCGTCGGCAGGGCGTAGGTCTCGTCGAGCGAGTTGGTATGCAGAGACTGCGTGCCGCCAAGGACAGCCGCCATGGCCTGAAGCGCCACGCGAGACACGTTGTTGTACGGCTGCTGCGCGGTAAGGGACACCCCCGCAGTCTGCGCGTGCGTGCGCATTTTCATGCTCGCAGCCTTTTTGGCCCCATACCGTTCCTTCATGAACCGGGCCCACATTCGCCGCGCAGCCCGGAACTTCGCGATCTCTTCGAAGAAATCGTTGTGCACATCAAAAAAGAAACTCAGGCGCGGTGCAAACGCGTCGACGTCAAGCCCTCGCTCGATGCTGCTCTCCACGTAGGCCAAGCCATCGGCAAGTGTGAACGCCAACTCTTGCGCCGCGGTCGAGCCGGCCTCACGAATGTGATAGCCGCTAATCGACACCGTGTTCCAGCGGGGCAATTCGGCCGAACAAAACTCGATCATGTCCGTGACGATGCGCATCGCAGGTCGCGGAGGCACGAGCCAGGCGTGTTGGGCAATGAACTCCTTGAGGCAATCGTTTTGCACGGTGCCTCCGAGTTTGTCCCGCGAGATCCCACGCTTGTCGGCCATCGCGATGTAGAAGGCCAGCAACACGATCGCCGGACCGTTGATGGTCATGGAGGTGGTGACCTCATCGAGCGGTAAACCGTCGAAGAGGATCTCCATATCCCGCAGCGTGTCGACGGCCACCCCGCACATGCCGACCTCGCCAAGCGATCGAGGGGAATCGGAGTCGTACCCCATCAATGTGGGGAAATCGAAAGCAGTAGAAAAGCCCGTCTGGCCTTGGGCGTAGAGAAACTTGAAACGTTCGTTGGTTTGTTCCGGCGTACCAAAGCCCGCGAACATCCTCATCGTCCACAGACGACTCCGGTACATCGTCGGTTGAACACCCCGCGTAAAAGGGTAGGCCCCCGGCAAGCCGAGATCCTCACGGTAGTCGGTGCGCACCTCGGCCGGCGTGAGCAAATCTGGCACCGGCATGCCGCTCCACGTGGTCAACTCCGGCGCACGCTGAGCAAAACGCTCGTGCGAGCGAGCCACCGGACCATCGCGCCACGCAGCGATGTCTCGGCGCAGAGCGGCGAGGCCTTCGGCATCGAGCCCAAGAGCTTCCCCTTGCGGCTCAGGGCCGCTTTCACCTGACTCGAGTTGCGCTTCGCGTTGAGACATGAGCATTCCTTTCGTCGTCGGCGGATCTAACTGCGAGTGGCGCGCATCGTCAACGCGCTCATTGTACCGCGTGCGGCCCTCAAGGGCACCCGCTCAAGCCAAACGGGCCGCTCACCGCGATGGTCGTCGCGCCCCTTAGCCCATCGTCGAGGACCACTTGAAGCACGACAGCAGGCGCTCCGCAAAGTGTTGTTTTTACGTCGGTCGGCAGCGCGTTGTCGGGCCCATCGATGTGGAGCACCGCGCTCCGATCGCTGTCGAGCTGTACGGTGATGGGAAAGCTCGGCTCACTACGCACGGCGATGCTCTCGACGAGGACGGACTGGTCATTTTTGGCCAGCAAGCTCACGCCGAGCAGCGAGACCTCGCTCGGACCGCTGGCGCGGGGCCCCAAGTGCAACGTCAATGTCGCCTGCCCCTCGAGCCCAACGGCCAACGAGCTTTCAAGAACCTCGATTTGAGGTTTGGTCAGCTCCGCCTCCACGAATACCGCTGCGTCGGTATTGATGCACCCGAGCGCAGCGCACCCCACGATGGCGGCGATAACGGGCGAGAGGAGAACAGAGCGCATCACTGTGTAGGGGCAGGTAAGCCCCCTTGTCGGCGGCGTCAACGGAGCGGCGTGCACGCTCGAAGGTGATAAGCTCTACGCGTGAGGCGTGACATCTTCTTGCTTGTCCTCGCCGTACTCACCACGGTTTTCGGCGTTTGGAGCCTGTTTCTCTACAGACGAAGAAGGTCGCCTCGTATCGATCGCTTGAACGCGTCGCCCCCTGGGGCAAGCGATCTGACAAAAGCTAGTTATTTCAACGAAGTGCGTGGCGAAGACCCGGAAACTGAGACGCTGCGATCTGACGCGTCCGAGACCGGCAAGGCTGACGACAAGGTGTGCCCCACGTGCGGCGAGCGGTACAGTTTCTCTAGTTTCGCCTGCCCGAAGGACAACAGTGCGTTGCGCACGCTCAACTGAGCCGCCGTTTTACACGCCGTGGCAGCGTCCAAGCTCGACGGCACGGCCCGCTGCGGCTAGCCTTTTACCTCGACATGACCTTTGATGAGGACTCGATGGGCGCGACCCATGTTTTCGACCCGAACGATCCCATCATGGGCTTGAAGTGGTCGGTCAACGTGTCGGAGAGCGACACCCGGGAGATGACAGCCATCGAGGTCGCGTTCGAATACCAACGCGGCACCCTGGACGCGAATGACGTCTACGTCTGGCGCGACGGCATGGCCGACTGGATCGCGCTGGGTCAGTGCACCGAGTTGATGCAAGCGATCAGCCAATATAGCAGCCAGCAAGGCTCCGCCCAAGCGCCAGCAGCAGCAGCGGACGCCTACGCCCAGCCACAAGGCGGAGCGTATTCACCAGCGCCGGCGCCAGCCCAACCCGCGGCCGCCGATTACCAGCAACCAGCGCCAGCCCAGCCCGCGGCAGCAGCGTACCAGCAGCCGGCGCCAGCCCAGCCCGCGGCAGCAGCGTACCAGCAGCCGGCGCCAGCCCAACCTGCGGCAGCAGCGTACCAGCAGCCGGCGCCAGCCCAACCCGCTGCCGCAGCGTACCAGCAGCCGGCGCCAGCCCAGCCCGCAACGGGCGAGCAGGCCGCTCTCTCCGATCCCAAGCTCTTCGGCCAACGCGACGAAGCGTCGATGTTGTTCTCGCTTGATGCCATCACGGGAAAAGCAGGCTCGCCGGGAAGCCCAGCCGTAAGTGGCACCAACGCCAATTTGAGTGCAAGCGATGACGACCCCTTTGGTTTGAAAGGGCTGGCAAGAGGTGGGCTCGGCGCCCCTCCGGTTCACGCTCCGGCCAACTTGGCAGCCCCACCGGTGCACACGCCGGCACCGGTCGCGGCGCCTGCTGCTGCACCTGCACCCGCCGTGGCAGCACAAGGTGGCGCGATGCCCCAAGTGCCTACGAAGAAGAAGGGCAGCAAGGCGTGGATCGCCGTCGTCGTCCTTTTTCTCCTGATCGGCGGCGCAGCGGGCGCTTTCGTCACGATGCGGTCCAGCTCGACTGTCGCAGAGAGCGACACCGAAGCGAAAGCCGACGATACCGAGAAAGCGGCAGACGCGGACAAGCCGGATGGTGACGACACGGATGGTGACGACGACGCATCAGCCAAATCCGAAGACAAGGGTAACGACGATCCATCGACCGACGCGAGCGCGACCGCGGCCGATTCGAACCCGACACGAAAAACCAACAAGAGCACGAGCAGTTCACGCAAGAACGCGACGTCCAAAAAGGCCGATCCAAAATCGACCACGTCGAAAGACTCGGAAAAACCGGACAAGAAGGAAGAAACGGTCAAGAAGGAAGAAACGGTCAAGAAGGAAGACAAGCCCGAACCCAAAGCTGAAGAGCCGAAGGATGACACACCGAAAGAGGCTGGCCCCTTCAACCGAGACGCGGCGCGCTCCGCTCTCAGCCGATCGGCGGGGGCCGCATCGGGCTGCGCTCGATCCGGCGGACCGACCGGGCGCGGTCGAGCTTCCGTCACCTTCTCGCCGAGCGGCGGCGTCGGCGGCGTCAGCGTGTCAGCGCCATTCGCGGGCACGTCGGTCGGCAGCTGCATCTCCGGTGCGTTTCGCTCCGCGCGCGTGCCGCCCTTCACCGGAAGCTCGGTCACCTTTCCGAAGTCGTTTTACATCAAGTGAGCAAACCACTTGCTGAGCAAGGCCGCGTCCATGCGTAGCTTCAAGGCCAGGGATTCGTGCTGCTGACCAAGCGCGAGGCCGAGCGATTGCCGTGTACGGCCCGCGGGACTGCCGTCGCGGCAAGCCGCAAAGCTGTCCCCATCGAAGTGCGCAAGTAGCCACGGTGAAGTCGGCAAAGAGGACGCCAAGGGAAACCGGGCGACGTCGTAGCTGGCTTTCTCGTCAGGAGAATCGAGCTGTTGCAAGGTCGCCGTCGGCTGCATGCCCGCCGCGATGAGGTAGCGACGTGGGGTCACGTGGAAAAGAAGGTCGATGGGCTCGCGGCGCGCTCGAGCCTCGGGCCTTGGCATCAAGCGCAAACGCCACACCGCGCCCGCCACCGTTTCGATTCGCGACCGCCGACTGGACAACACCAGCTCGCGCTCCCGAACGTAACTGCGCGCCCGCGGCTCGCGCAAGAGTCGCTTGGTGACGGCGATCCATCCGCTCTCAAGAGCCCCAGCGTCGCGCACATCACCCCGCACGTAGGCCGTGAGACCCACACCGCTGCAGCGCAAACCCAACTGCTGCGTCGGCCCGCTTCCCTTCGCGATCTGTGTGAATGCCCTGTCGAGCTGACGATGCGCTTTCGATGGGACGGCGATCCGAAAAAAACTGGCGAGCGCTTTACCGCGCGATTGGCCTAAGGCCTGCCCTTCTTCCGCAGTCTCTCCCCAGCTCGCCACCACCGCGCTGTCGCCCGGCAAGCCGTTCAATGTGTCGAGCTTCACGACCGGCCGCTTCGCCCAGTCGCGCAGGACGGCCGAATCGCGAGCGGGCATGGACAGGTCGATCGAGATCGCGCGCGGCTCGAACCGTACCCGCGGTCGGCCTCCCCTTGTTTGTGC
>JAPYTK010000074.1 GCA_029941785.1 Polyangiaceae bacterium
CGCGCCCCCCGCGCCCCCCGCGCCGCCCATTTTGCCCATGCCGCCGGCGCCGCCCGCGCCCCCCGTGCTCGCGGCGCTGCTCGCTGTCGACACCGCCATGCCACCCACACCGCCCGCGCCAGCCATTCCGCCAGCGCCCGTAGGCCCGCCGTCGTGTCGACACGTGCCGACGCCGATCGCTTCGATGATCGCGCAGTGACCTGAGAGGCCACAGTCGGCATCGTCACAACACATTTTGGCGCACACTCCGACGGAAGTGCAGCTGAGGCCCACCCCACACTGCGGTCCCCCCGGTGCGCAAGCTTCACAGATTTCCTGGTCATTCGGCAGGTTGAAACAAGCCAAGCCCCCCGCACTAAAATCGCAGCTTTCGCCAAGGAGGGTATTGCACCCCTTCGCGGTGACGGGGTTGCACTGAATCGGGCCGCCTAGGGTGACGCAGGCGCCATTGGACGGTGTTCCTTCCCCGGGATCGCAATCGATGGGGCAATCTGCGTCACATCCGCCATCGAGACCTCCCGTCCCCTCCCCGCCAGAGCCACCAGCGCTCGCGGTCGAGGCCGCACTGCTCACACCAACTCCGTCGGGCCCGCAGGCCCAAGGCATCGCGAGGCACGACACGGTAAGCACTACCCATGGAAGGCGATTCATGTTCTATCTCCATGGTACTCGCAATTGCTACCATGTCTGTAAGAAAGCTCTCCGCGACGGGTCTCATGACGGCCCTCCTCGCCACCCCCACGGCTTGTCACGACCGCGGGGGCCCCAACTCTGGAGCCGAGCCAACCACAAGCCCGTCCCGCGATGGCGAGCGGTCCTTTCGCTTCGTACCGCAAGCGCGTCGCAGCGCGACGGCCCCCCATGGTGAACGTGCGAGCGACGCTCGAAAACGAAAGCGAAGACGACAACTACGCGTCGCACCGGTGTTCATCGACGGCGTCCCCCTCGGCGTGCTGAGTCACAAGGAGCTGCCCCCCGACTTCGCACCGAATATCGTCATGCGGGGCGAACCCTTTTCCATCTACTCGCTAACGGGCTACCTCAGCTACATCGGGGCAACCCTCAGCAAGATCCGTGAGGTGCACCTCATGGGAGGCAGCCGCCCATCCATCATCGACGGAGACGAACTGCGCCGCATGAAGGATCACATCCACTTCGCGTTCTCCCGCGGTGACGGAGGTCGGCCGCGCATGGATTGGCCCGCCGAGCGGGTGAAGAGCTGGAGCCGCATCGACCGCATCGTCGCGATCTACGTCTACGAAAACGAACCAGCCCCGCGCTTCGATCCTACGCGCCGGCAGTTTTTCGATGCCCATGGCAAGGCGATCGAAGGCATCCCCTATGCCAAGACGATGCGCGCGCTGAAGGGGACGCGACTTTATCTCGACGGCAAGTTCCTTGGCGCCTTGAGGCGACGCGATCTCGACGAAACCATCCGCGGCGAGGACACCAAGCGAGGGGAGCCCACCTACCGCCTCGGACCCTACCTCAAGAAGATGGGCGCCGCGGTCGATCCAGCCGTCATCGAATTCATCGCACAAGATCGCGTCGTCGGGCGACTCGACCGCAAGGGATACAAGAAACTCGCCAGCCGTACCCGTTTTACGCTCCCGCGCCGCAGTCGAGGACGCATGCACATTCGAATGGTTGAAGCCATGTCGCCTAGCCCGGGAGGCGTCGCGCTGACCGCGATCCAGATGTACGACAAACGGACGGCACCATCACGCGCCGTCGTTGCCCCGAAGTCCCGCCCAACATATTGATATCAGGCACACTCCTTGGCATAGCTGCCTCAAATCGAGGCGGCCGGAAACAGCTGACGGGCGCAGCAGACCTGCTGCAGACCTGCTGCAGACCTGCTGCAGACCTGCTGCAGACGTAGTGAAGGGTGGGAGCCATCACGTGCGCGAACATCGAAAACCCTTGCGAAATTCCCCGATTAGGCGCCTATTAGTGGGTAGCGTCGACGCGGTTACTGCTGATTTTTCAGACCCGCACGGCATCGATTCGTGAACCGCACTATCGTTCCCCCGCCCGGAGATTGTTAATGAGTCAAAGAGCACTGTGGACTTCTGTCGTAACCGCCGCTGGCTTCTTCTGCCTGCTATCGCCTGCCTCCGCCGCGGAGGACGCCAACGGCCTGAAGATCATTCAGCCGGCCATCTTCGAGATTGCACAAGGGCACGGAGGCAAGACGACAAAGAACGGCGGTACCCACGAGCAAGGCGTCGTGACCGCTTTCGCCAAAGACGGCAGACAGTACGTGGTCACCGTGTACATGTCCCCCGACACGGACATGCCGTACTGGCAATGCAAATGCTCGAGCTTCGAACTCACGGAGAAGGGTCCGAAGGTCGTCGCCGACAACGTACAGATTTCGTTCAACGAGGGCGGAATGCGCAACTGCAACCGGCCAGCTGTCGCACACGACGGGCAAAACGTCGTGTGGACGTACGGCAGCGACTACATGGATCCGAACACGACCTACATCTACGCCGGCGTGCTGAACGAGCAATGCGGCAAGGTCGTCCCGGACATGCAGATCAGCACGACCAACAACAACGACAACGGCGGAACGTCGATGGTCTTCAACGGGACAGTCGACGGCGTGAGCCGCTTCGTCGCCACCTCCTTCGAGAACGGAAACGGGGGCATCGCGTGGGCCTACGGCCTGTCACTCAGCTACGACGAAGAGACGGGCGATCCGATCCTCAAGCGTGACTTCGAAAAGAAGGCTTACACGGGCACGAACATTGCGCGTCAAAAGGTCGCTCCCATCGACAACGATCGCACCCTGTACTGCGGACCCGACGGCAACCAGCGCCCACCAGAGCGGGGCGTCGTGTGTGTCGTTCTCGACAAGACCGGGAACGTGATACCAGGCTCGCGGATGACGATCGCGAAGACCGACAAAACCCAGGACATCTACTACAACCAGCCGACCATCGCGGTCCTCGATTACAATCGTTTCGCGATCCAGGTGCTTCGTTCAAACGGTGAGGGTCGAAAGGACAACGGCAAGGGAAGCAACAACGCCGAGCTGTATATCTACGAGGTGAGCGAAGACAGTCAGCTGATTTTGAAGAGTCAGATGACGAACATCGAGACGACCTTCCAGACTCACTCGTCGATCTGCTCTGGTCAATATGGTGCGCCTGGAACGTCCGGACAACACGCGACCTCCATCGCCATGATCGCCGCCCCCCCCACGGGAGTCGGCCAGGGCATGATGCAAATGCTCAGCTGGTCTCCGGAGACGGACTTCATGATCGACAGCCGAGACGAGTGGATCATCTCCGAATACGCCGACTCGGGTCATCAATCGAACATGTATGGCGCCAACCCGAACAACCAGGGTCGCGATTTCATGAACTGCATCGGCAATGTGCCCAACCCCGGTTATGGCGTCGAAGGCGGCTTCATGCCGACGGTCAAGACCTTGTTCGTCGCGCCCATGAGCGGCAAGAAGCCCGATCAAGCGAAGAACGCACAGTTCTTGAGCTTTATTCCTGGCGCCTCAGACGCACCGCTCACCACACCAGCTGACGGGCCGAGTGGCGACGGAGATCCGAGCGGCGATGGCCCCGACATCCTCGCCCCCGATTCGCTCACCGAACAGGCTGGCGCGTGTAGCGTGGCGGCTCCGAGACCTTCTTCGAATAACGATTGGGCTGCGTTGGGGCTGCTCGCCTTGGGCATGTTTATCGGCCGTCGACGCAACACCTGAACGACATTCGATGCAGGATCGCCTCTCACAACTCCGCCTAGCCGCTAGCGCCGCGCTTCTCTCGATGCTGCTGGCGGCGTGCGGCGGCGATCCTGAACTCTCAGCCCCCCCAATCGACACCGATCCGTACACCTCGACAGACGCCCAAGAGGAGCCCACTGAGACGCTACAGGCGGCGCTTGCCGACTTCGGCTCCTGCATGTCAATCGAGGTCTGGGTCAAATCGGGAATTTATAAACTCTACAAGGCAGAAGATCTCCAAAACACCCAATGCCAAGCGTGCCACTCGGACAACACGGGCGGAGCCGCACTGAGCGAAGACGTCGTGTGGGCGTTCAAGAAGAACCAGGTCTTGCCCAGTGTCATGCGCCTCGTCACTGGCACGGTGGACGATCGGGGAAACTTCAAGACCTTGGTCCCGTCGAATCGCTATATCGACAAGGGCATCGACCCCTGCCTGCCGGGCGAATCCTGCCACCCCAAGTACAGCCTACCCGCCGTGATGCAGCGTAGCGTGGCCACGTTCGTGGAGGAGTCGCTCAACCGCTGGAAAAGCGACAACTGCCACGCCCCCTACGTCCCATCGGAGGACTGACGATTGCGCATCACTTGCACGCTGAGCGGCTTGGCCATGTTGCTCGTCGCCCTGTGCGCGGGTTGCGGAGACACGATCAGCACGACCGGTCTACAAGGCGAAGGCGGTGAAGGTGGCGGGGACGGCTTTTCGGCACGACAATTCTATCTCGACCAAGTGCATCCCGAGCTCGTTCAAAGCTGCGCGATCTGTCACAAGAGTTCGGCCGATTGCACGCCGAAACTGATGGCCGAAGACGGCGAGACTTCCTACGACACCCTCAAGAGCCTCCCCGGGATGGTGACCCACCCGGACAACAGCAACCTCATCCACCATGGCGCCCACACGGGACCGACGCTCACCCTCGCCCAGGAAACGCTCACCCGAGAGTGGCTCTCGCGAGAATTTCCCACGAAGCCGATCAAGCGTACCCAGGTGCAGGCCCTCGCCCTGCTCGGCTCGTGCATGGAGTTCGACGAATTCATCGACACCGGAGTGTACAAGTTCGCTTACCAGCAGACTCAGTTCGGGCCATGCGGCGCGTGCCACAAGACCGGCGAGGCTGGAGCATGGATCGGCTACAATCCCGAAGAGATGTTCGTGAAAAACACGCGCCTGCCATGGATCAAACGCCTGGTTCACCCCGTGTACGATAAAGACAAAGAGTTTATCGAATTCAGACCGTCCAATCGCTTCATCGATAAACCCGAGCTCTCCAATCAATGCGGTAGTGCGCACCCATCCGCACTGATCCCCGCCAAACTCGAACAAAGCCTCGTCGATTTCCTAGCCGTCAGCATGGTGCATTACGACGCGGAAAACTGCGCAACACCAGCAGACGAAGACGCCCCCTGATCTCTTGGAGGAACAGCCATGACCCGACAGCAACTCACCTGCCTCTGTGTGGCGCTCAGCGTCGGCCTTTTCGCAAGCGCCGGTTGCGAAGGCCAGGGAAATCCGCACCTCAGCGGCGCCGCGACGACAACCAGTAGCGGAGCTGGCGCCGCCGGGACGACAGGTGGCGCGCAAGCAGGCGGGGGGGGGATGACATCACTCGACCTGGATTGCCAGACGTACTGCAGTACCGTCCAGTCGAGCTGCCTCGAAGAGAACCTGATGTACGCCGATGACGCGGGCTGCCTCGATGTCTGCACGCGGTGGCCGAAAGGGAGCAACGGGGAGACAGGCGGAAACTCCCTCGCCTGTCGGAACTACTATCTCGGATTCGCTGCGGCCAATCCGGAAGACGCACCACTCAATTGTCAATACGCTGGCCCTCATGGCGGCGGCAAATGTGGCGGGCGCTGTGAAAATTTCTGTTTCCTCGCACAAAAGGTGTGCACGGGCGATCTGGCCATGTGGAAGAGCCAAGCGAGCTGCGTGAAAGACTGCAACATCTTCGATCATGACGAGCCGTACGTCTTGGGCGCGCTCGGTGATAACCTCGCTTGCCGGCTCTCGCACCTGATACACGCGGCAGACTCGAAGAAGAAGAACCAGAAGACCGCCTACTGTGGACACCTCGGGCTCGAATCGATGGCCTGCTTTGACGAGCTCGGCATGGGCGGCATGGGCGGCATGGGCGGCATGGGCGGCATGGGCGGCATGGGCGGCATGGTATACATGGGCGGCATGGGCGGCGCGGGCGGCATGGGCGGCATGATAGCAACGGGAACTGGCGGCGCGGGCGGTTCCGGTGGCATGATGGGGGGCGGTGGAAAAAAACCCTGACATGCTGCGGCGAACAAGCCGTCTCCTCCTCGTCGCGTGTGCTTGCACCCTGGCGGCGTGCACCGGCAACGACGTGATGGATGGTTTCTGCACGCCAGATGGACCAGACATCACTCTGAACGACGACTGTCCGTACCAAAATGCGCGAGGACCCCAGATCCCCAATCCCGAATGCAAAGCGAGCAAGGCGGCTCCGGCATCGGCGGCTACCTGGACGGACGTGTTCGCCATCTTCGTGGACAAAAACCGCGGCAACTGCAGCGCCGGTGGTTGCCACGGCATCGAAGAAAAGGCAGCGAACGGCATTTTCCTGCCCTCGAACAATGCGCAGAAGTTTTACGACGCGTTGATCAACACGAAGGGTTCGGTCGGCAAGCCTTACGTCAACGCCGACAAGCCTCTCGACTCGTGGATCCATTGCAACGTGGCGGGAACCCCTGGCGGCGGGCTGCCGATGCCCAAACCGGCCGGCTTACCCTCCAAGAAAGACTCCGACATCGTCGAAGACTGGGTATTGGGAGGTGCACCTGGCCCCTAGACTCCCAGCAGCGGCCGTCTTGCTGGCCTCCCTGGCCGCAGCACCGAATGCGTCTGCGCAGAGCAATGAGCCTGCGGTAGTGGCGCTCGTGGCGCGGGCGATGCGGGCGAATCTCGGCACCAAGCGGGGAGCGCGAGCAGCTCGAGCCAAGCTCGATTTGGCGAAACGAATCTGCGGCCGTAGATGCTCCGAAACCAGCCGCGTTGCCCTCCACATCGGCTACGGCACCTTGGCCGCCATCGCCGGACAACAGGACGAAGCACGCGAGCAATTCAGCGCCGCGCTCACCTTGAGCCCCAAGGCCAGCTTGCCGCCCAAACAGCAAGGTGCCGAGGTCAAAGCCGCATTCGATCGAGCCAAGTCCGCGCAGAAGAAAGAGGGGCCGAAGGTGGCGAGGACCACCAGCGCAGGCGAAAAGCTGGCCGGGGCAAAACCCGTTGAAGAAAAGGACGAGCGGCGCAGCCTCGTCGAGTGCGACAAAGGCACAACCGCAGACGAAGCACCAAAAGGGTGGAGCAGCGCGCGCTCGTTTTGCTACTACGCCGAGGCGGTGTCCTCAGAGGCGGCACAAGCCTGGCCCCAATGCGCCGACTACGTATCGCGCGCTCTCGACACAGACGAGCGCATCGAGAGCCGAGTGCTCTTCGCTCAATGCCTGGAAGGTGGAGGCAAACTGCGCGACGCCCTGACCGCCTACCGCGAATTGACCAAACGGGCGATAACGGCCGGGCTCACGCAAATCGAACTCGAGGCTCGCGCCCGGTCGAAGTTCCTTCGCACACGTATTCCCAAACTCGTCATACGCGTCCCTGTTGCAGCCCCCCATTTGCGGGTCTTGCTCGATGGGGAGGTTCTCGATCCCGAGCGGCTTGGCGGAGAGATTTGGCTCGATCCCGGCCCACACCGAATCACAGCAGATGGGAAGATCGGTCGCGAAAAAGTCGACTTCGAAGAGCAAGTGATTCTGAACGAACGGCAACGCAAGACGGTGATGGTCGCCGCCACGGCACCCTCGCGCGGCGACAAGAAGCCACGCGAACTCACCTTGCGACTTGAGGGAGAGTTTAGTGGTTATCTCGACACGGATGCCGTAGAGGTCGCCACGCCGAGCATCTCTATCTCTGCCGAGCACCCCACCAACGGTTGGGGTCTGGGCGCCTTTTTCTTGGTCGACGTCGTCACCGCAGCTTCCGCGGACATCGTCGCCACCGCCTCTCCACGCTGGACGGAGATTCGATACGTGCCGGGGGTCAGCGCGCACAACTTGTTCGGGGAACTCGACGTGGCGGTCAATGCGACGGTTTCCGTCGAGCCGGATTACCTTGCGATCGGCAGCGGTCTCGGCTTGACCACCAATTTCCGACAAAAGATGGTCACGCCGACTCTTCGTTACGACTTCGGCTACGACATCTCAGGTCGGGCCGGCACGCCGTATTCGGTGTTCTCAGAGAAGATCCACCGACACGGGATCACCGGAGGCGCATCCCTCGTGCTCAACAAGCACTCGATCATCGCCCCCTCTTTTACCGCGGTGCTCGAATGGGGCGACACCTCAAAACCCTATCGGTACCTACCCACCTTCGCTCCCGGCACGACGGTTGTGAAAGGCGAGACCATCGACAGCGTGAACCGAAAACGGCTACCGGCCCGCATCTCGGATCAGGTACCCGTCAAACGTCAGCGTTACGCCCTGGCCGGTCTCTACGCGCGTCGTTACTCGAAGGTCACGCTTCGGATCACCGAACGACTCTACTTCGATAGCTGGGGAGTGAAGTCGACGACCACTGACTTTTTGTTGCCCTGGGACATCAATCGCCACGTGCGAGTGTGGCCGCACCTTCGACTGTACGCACAGACCGGCGCATCATTCTGGAGGCGCGCGTACTTTGTAGAGGCCACGCCGGAGGGTCTCAACCTCCCCTTGCTACGAACCGGAGACCGCGAACTGGGCCCCATGGTCGCTGGCACCGCCGGAGCCGCCGCTCGCTTCGAATTCGGCACGAGCACGACCGGCCGATCCTTCGGCCTCACCATCAAGGCTGACGCCGTGTATGCGCGGTTCTTGAATCACCTGTACACCCGCGGCAGATTCGGCGTCTTTGGTGGAGCTACTGGGGAGGTTGTGTTCCGATGAGACGATGGTTCGAAACCCTTCACCGTGGGCACGCGCTGGTGCTGCTCAGCGGGCTGCTCGTGGGGGCGTGCCAAAGCCCCACGAACGACGACAAGATCGACGCGCTCGGTGGCGAATGCCAAAGCGTGGCGGAGAGTGAATTCCACCGCGCCGGACAGCCCTGTCTACTGTGTCACGACACCTACGAGGGCGCTGACCCCCACATGAGCGTGGCCGGTACGATCTTCGCCACGCCCAACATCCCCATGCCGGTCGCGGACGCGAAGGTCACGCTCACCGACGCCAATGGCACCCAGATTTCGACGACGACGAATTGCATCGGAAACTTTCAAATCGAGACCGCCGATTGGCGGCCGGCTTTCCCCCTTCATGCCGAAATCGAATGCCCGATCCCCGGCAGCGAAGACCGCCGACGGCTCGTCATGGGTACGCGCATCTCGCGGGACGGGTCCTGCGCGGGCTGTCACTTCGGGCCCCCGAGCAACAAGTCGCCCGGTTGGGTGTATTGCGCCGCGACGATGCCCGACCCCCCTTACGAGGTCGATCCCAATTGCGCTGGGATTTGCACGGAGACGAGTCAATGAAGGGGGCACGACGACTCTTCGTGGCCCTCGTGTCGATCGCGCTGATCGGGTGTTTCTCCGAGGCCGAGCTCGGATCGGCACAAGCGCTCTGCCCTCCCGCTGACGATTTTCGCGCAGTAAACAATGTCCTGGAGCGCCGCTGCGGCACCTTGGACTGCCACGGCTCACCGTACCGGCCCTTCATCGTCTTCGGGCAGACCGCCTATCGGCGACCGGACCTGAGCCACATCGACAACCCGAACTACTTTCCCGGTGGACTCGAAGCGACCACCGACCACGAGGTGCGCGGGACATACGAGTCTGCGTGTGGCCTCGAGCCCGAAGAAATGGACGCCGTCGTCCGCGGCGAAGGAAAGGCAGAGTCTCTCTCGATCGTTCGCAAGCCCCGCCTCCAGTCGAAACACAAAGGGGGCCGCATCTGGGGCGCTGGGACGACGGAGGGTGACCGGTGCATTCTCACTTGGCTTACGGGCGCGCTGGAAAAAGAAGCCTGCAAGAACGAACTCAGGGTTCCCTGAAGCTCCCCACGAGCCGCTTGCGCTGGTCACGCCGAGTACGAACAGCTAGTCTCGGGCCGTGGGAAGACTCATCGACGCACTGAACGAGTCGCAACACGAGAGAGGTTATCTCTCGAAAGAGCAACTCCGACATTTGGCGGTACAGCTCGAGGTGCCGCTCTATCGGCTACAAGAGCTCGTGAGCTTCTATCCGCACTTCCGATCCGAGCCCCCCAAGCGGGTCCAGTTGAGCGTGTGCCGTGACGTGGTTTGCCACATGGCAGGAGGCAAAGGTCATGTGGAAGCGATGCGCCACTTGGCCGCCAAACATGACGGTGTTGAAGTGTGTGAGGTCAGCTGCCTGGGACGATGTGAAACGGCACCCGCGATCGCTGTTGGAGATGTGCCGATGTCCGCTGCCTCGATCGACGGCGTGTCCGAAGCGCTGACCACGCCACCGAAGCTCGACGCCCTTCAGCATACGCCCCGCTCATGGCAATGCGATCCCTACGCCGGCACCGACGACCACTACGGCATCTTGCGCGACTTCATTCAGAGGGGCTGCGACGGCGGGGCGGCAATCGCGACGATCAAGGACAGCGGCCTTCGAGGCATGGGTGGCGCGGGTTTCCCCACCGGAGTCAAATGGGGCTTCGTGGAGAATCAGGCAAGCGATGAAAAGTACGTCGTCTGCAATGCTGACGAGAGCGAGCCGGGGACATTCAAGGACCGGGTCATCCTCTCTGATCTTCCCCATCTCGTGATCGAGGGCATGGTGCTGGCTGGACTCAGCGTCGGAGCCGAAAAGGGGATCGTCTTCATCCGCCACGAGTACCTGCCCGAGCGGAACCTCTTGGCTGCTGCGGTCGCGCGGGCCCGCTCGCTGGGCGTGCTCGGAGATGACGTGCTCGGCAGCGGACGCCCTTTCGAGCTGAGCATCACGGTCTCGCCTGGCGGTTACATTCTCGGCGAGGAGACCGCCCTGCTCGAGTGTTTGGAAGACAAGCGCGGAGAGCCCCGGAACAAGCCTCCGTTCCCCGGTGAGCACGGCTTATGGGGAAAGCCTACGCTCATCAATAATGTCGAAACGCTCGCCTTTGTGCCCCTGATCATGAAAGAGGGCGCGGACGCCTGGCGTGGGCGCGGACAAGGCCCCTACGCCGGCCTCAAGTTCATCGCGCTGAGCGGGGACGTCGAGAAGCCTGATGTGTACGAAGTTCCGATGGGCACCACCATCGCTGCGCTCATCGACGGGGCCGGTGGCATGAAAGACGGCCAAGCCTTGTACGCCCTCGCACCAGGAGGCGCCTCGTCCAACTTCATCACCGCCGATGGCGCGGACTTGGCCCTGGATTTCGAGGCGCTCAAGGAAGCGGGCACGATGCTCGGATCCGGCGCGGTCCTCGCCGTCGCCGAAGGTCGCGACGTCTTGGAGCTCGCGACCAACATCGTCGCGTTTTTTCGCAATGAGTCCTGCGGAAAATGCGTGCCTTGTCGCATCGGATCCGAAAAAGCTGTGCTGCTGCTCGAAGACGCACTCGAGGGACGAGCAAAGAGCACCCACCTTCCTCTGATCGACGAACTTCATGACACGATGGCCCAAACGAGCATCTGCGGCTTGGGCCAAGTCGCGCTGAGTCCGTTCATCTCCGTCAAGAACAGCTTCGCCGAGGACGTCGAGCCTCGCTTCGGCGAGGAGTGACGACCGTGGCCGACGTCAGCATGTGCGGCTTCGAACGCCGGACCTCCGTGCCAGATGCGCTTGGCGTCTTGCAGGAACACGCTCAGGCGCTCGGCGCGGAACGGGTCCCCGTCACCGAGGCCGCGGGACGGGTCGCAGCAGCTGCCCTCATCGCGACCGTCGATGTCCCACACTTTCCACGGGCCATGATGGACGGCTACGCGGTGGTCGCGGAGTCGACCTTCGGCGCCACCGAGCAGGCTCCTCACGAACTCGTGGTAAACGGCGAAGTTCGGGCAGGAGGAGACGTGCGTCATCTCCGCGTCACCCCCGAATCGGTGGTGCGCGTGACAACGGGTGCGGAAGTTCCTCCGGGGGCTGACGCGGTGCTGATGGCGGAGGACACGCGAGCGCTGGCCCCACGAGGGGGAACGGAACGTATCGCCATCACCGCTCCAGTCGCTCCCTCGAAGCACATCGGCCAGGTCGGAGAAGATATCCGCCAAGGAGATTCTCTCATCGTCCAAGGACGACGTCTGCGCCCCCAAGACGCGGGCGTGCTCGCCAGCGCCGGTGTCGCTCAGGTCGACGTGGTCATGAAACCGCGCGTACATCTACTCATCACCGGTGACGAGTTGCTGCCACCCGGCGAAGCGCCACGGGGGTCGCAAATCGCGGATAGCAACAGCGTGGTTCTGCGTGCGCTCGTCGAGCGGGACGGCGGCCTGATCCACGACACGCAACACGTACAGGATGACTTCGCCGCGACACGCGAGGCCCTGGAAGCGAGCCGTGGTGACGTGATCCTCGTGTCCGGAGGCTCCTCCGTCGGCCCCGAGGACCACGCCCCGAGGGTGCTCGATGCGATCGGCACCGTGCTCGTACACGGCGTCGCGATGCGGCCATCGAGTCCAGCGGGTTTTGGCTTCATTCCAACCGCTGAGCAGAAACGGCTCGTGTTCCTCCTCCCGGGAAACCCTGTGTCTTGCTTGTGCGCCTACGAATTCTTCGCGGGCCCCGTCATTCGCGCACTGGGAGGCCGCGACTGGGGGTGGCCGCACCCCGTGGAATTGATGCCCGCCGCCGCCAAATTCGTTTCGGTTCTAGGCCGCACCGATTACACACGCGTCACGGTTGACGAACGGGGCGCGACTCCGCTCATGACGAGCGGTGCCTCCATTCTCTCGTCGACCACGCGCGCCGACGGTTTCGTCATCGTGCCCGAGGGACGGGAAGGCTACGCGGCAGGCGAGCGTGTCGACGTCTTGATGTACTGAGGACAGCTGAGGGAGCGCGATGAAGCAAGATCAGTTCCTCGATGTCCTCAACAAGGACGAAGCGCTACGCCGTTTTCTCGACGCGATCCCAGCCGACACGAGCCTCGGCACGGAAACCGTCGCCTTGGAGGAAGCCCGCGGTCGAGTCCTCGCCAAAGACGTTGTCAGCTCCGCGGACGTACCGGGCTTCGACCGGGCCAACATGGATGGCTACGCCTTACGAGCCTCAGACACCTACGGAGCGAGCGAAGCCACCCCGCTCTGCTTGCGACGCAGCGCCTCCTCAGTGGCGATCGGCCACCTCGCTCCCGACGAACTGTTGGCCGGTCAAGCCATGGCGATCCCAACTGGCGGGGCGATCCCTCGAGGCGCCGATGCGGTGCTGATGATCGAAGCCACGGAAGTTCACGAGGATGGCCGTGTGGAAATTCGCCGGTCGATCACGCCAGGGACAGCCATGAGCTACGCCGGGACCGACATCGCTCAAGGTGAAACCGTGCTCCACGCCGGCACCCGACTCACCTCTCGCGAGACGGGCGTGCTCGCGGCCATCGGACAGCACGAAATCCTCGTTCGGCGCCGGCCAGTGGTGGCGATCATCTCCACTGGCAACGAGATCGTGGCGCCCGGAACGGTGCTCAGCCCAGGAAAAATCTACGATTCGAACGCGATCATCTTGGCAGACGCGGTACGCGAATGTGGCGGCGTGCCGAGGAGCTTTGGCATCGTTGACGACGACACCGAAGCCCTCGCGGCTCGTCTGCGAGAAGCGCTCGCGCAGAGCGACATCGTCTTGCTGAGCGGCGGGACGTCCAAGGGTCCGGGCGACTTGAATGCCAAGGTGCTCGCTCGCGTCCTCGCGCCCCCAGGCATTATCGCGCACGGCGTCGCCCTCAAACCAGGCAAGCCGCTGTGTCTCGCGATGAGCGGCGAAAAGCCGGTCGTGGTGCTCCCGGGCTTTCCAACCTCCGCCATCTTCACCTTTCACGAATTCGTCGCGCCGATGCTTCGATTGCTGGCAGGATGGATCGATGAACCGCACACTGGATCGGTACGAGCCACCCTCTCGCGCCGTTTCCAATCGGTCATCGGACGACGGCAGTACGTGATGACGCACCTCATTGACACAGCAGCGAGCCAACCCATCGCTTATCCGATCGACAAGGGTTCCGGCTCGGTGACGACGTGGAGTCAGGCCGACGGCTACTTTGCCATTTCAGAGCAAGTCGAACACATCAACAAGGGTAAAACCGTCGACGTCTTCCCTATCGCGGGCGCTCGAGCAAGACGGTGCGATCTCGTCATCATCGGCAGCCACTGCGTCGGCCTCGATCTCCTTGTGGCATTGATGCGACAACGCGGTTTCTCCAGCAAGCTCGTTACCGTCGGCAGCAGGGCAGGACTCGCCGCAGCCAAGGACGGCTTATGCGACGTGGCGGGGATCCACCTGCTCGACATGCAAAGCGGTCAGTACAATCATCCCTTCGGCGACGAGACGGTCGAAATCGTCTCGGGTTATGGCCGCATGCAGGGTTTGGTTTACCGCCGGGGTGACGCCCGTTTCAGCGAGGAGGAGGAGAAGGATCTCCCCCTTGCTGTCGCGGCCGCGATCCGCGGTGGCAAGATCACCATGATCAACCGGAACCGCGGCAGTGGCACGCGGCTCCTCATCGACGCCCTGCTCGCCGGCGCCACGCCCCGTGGATACAGTATCGAGGCGACCTCCCACCAAGCCGTGGCAACCGCGATCGCCCAGGGTCGGGCCGATTTCGGCGTCGCCATCGACATCGTCGCCAAGGAACGTGGTCTCGCGTTTCGGCCCCTGAGAGAAGAGCGCTTCGATTTCGTCATGCCCCGCGGACGCCGCTCACGACCTGCGGTCGCGGCCTTCTGTGAACTCCTTTCCGACGATCGTACCCGCGCAGCTCTCACGCTCCGGGGCTTCACGCCATGAACAGCAACAAAGGGCCGGTCGGCGGTGTTGTGCTCTGCGGTGGACGGAGTCGGCGAATGGGCGAGTCCAAAGCTTGGCTTGATTTTCAGGGCGAGCCCATGCTCACGCGGGTCGTCAGGCAGCTTCTGAGCGTCGTGACGCCGTGCGTCGTCGTCCGAGCCCCTGGGCAAGTGCTCCCCCAGCTCCCGCCTGAGGTCAGGATCGTCGACGATCCCGTCGCGGATCGAGGTCCACTACAGGGGATCGCCACCGGTCTTGCCGCGCTCGCCCCGCACTGTCGCCAGGCCTTCGTGTCCTCCACCGATGTTCCCTTCCTGAGCCCTCAGTTCATCAAACGACTTGTCGAGCTGGCCGCGGACCGATACGACATCGTGGTGCCACACACGGACGGCTACGCCCACCCCTTGGCAGCACTGTACGCCACCGCTCTACACGAAAAGGCTCAATCGCTGCTCGACCAAGACCAGCGGCGCCCCGTCTTCCTGTTCAATGAAGCCACGACCCTCCACGCCGATGCCGAACGACTACTCGCGAGCGAGGCATTGCGTGCAGCCGATCCAAGACTCGACAGCTTGCGCAATCTCAACACACCGCACGATGCACGCCTCGCGCGATTAACCGCCACCACGAAGACGCCAAGCTAATGGACCTCGTTTACTTCGCCGGCTTGATGAGTTTGCTCATCTTCGTTCACGAGTTTGGGCACTTTGTGTGCGCCAAAATCTTCGGTGTGAAGGTCTTGATGTTCTCGATCGGCTTCGGTCCGAAAGTCGTTCGGCTGCGAGGCCGCGAAACGGAATACTGCATCGGTCTTCTCCCGCTGGGCGGATTCGTCAAGATGCTGGAAGAGAACCGCCAGGATCCGGTGCTCCCCGAGGACAAGCACCGCACCTTCGACGCCAAGCCCCTGTGGCAACGAACCATCATCGTACTCGCAGGCCCGGCGATGAATCTGTTGTTTCCGGTGCTTCTCTATATGTGCGTGTTCTTGGCCCAAAGTGAGTTTACCGCTCCGACCGTGGGCTTCGTCCTGCCGGGCCATGCTGCCGCCGGCAAACTGCAGGCAGGCGACCGCGTGCTCTCCGTCAACGGCGAGCGCATCACGACATTTGCCGAATTGAAGCGTTGGGTGAAACGCCATCCTGGGCAAGAGCTAAAGCTCAAGTTGTTGCGGAAGAACGAGCACGCCGAGATCACGATCACACCCGACGAACACATCGTTCGAAAACCGCTCGGCATCGTTCAGCGAGAGGGCTCGATCGGTGTAGGCCCCCACCGGCCATCCGCTGTGGTCGGAGTCAATCACCGGCAATCAGCAGCCTTTCGCGCAGGGCTGCGCACCTTCGACCGGGTCACCGAGGTCAACGGAAAACCGGTGGCTTCACTGAGCGAACTCGAGGCCATCATTCGGCAAAACCGCGGCGAGACGGTGCCGGTCACCTACCTCCGACCCACACTCGTCCGAGGGGCCTTCGGATCGCTGGGTAATTTCTTCGTCTATCAATCGGGCCTGGTGGCCCTCACGCCAGAGACGACCGGTGCTGACATGTTCGCGCGCACCGGGATGGAGCCCGTCGACCTGTATGTCTCCCGTGTGGACCTTGGATCTTCCGCCTGGCAGGCGGGACTGCGACCTGGCGACCGGCTCACCCATATCGATCACGCGGAGCTGACGGGCTGGTCGATGTTCGAAGAGCGGTTGCTCGGCCCGCCCCTAAAGAGTCACGAGATCAGATGGCTGCGTGACGGCCGCGTACAAGAAGCCAGGATCGAGACCACGAGGCCGATCGTGGTCGACGACGCCGGCTCGCCGCAGCCCGCCGTGACCATCCACCATTGGCGGCCTCACGTCCCTGCTCGGCACGAGGGCCGACCATCGGTGCTGAATTACGTCTTACCGAGCGCCGTCGAGGAAACCGTGGAGGTGATTCACTTCATCTCCGTCGGCCTCTGGAAGATTGCCCGAGGCGAGCTGAGCCTTTCGACCTTGGGTGGCCCCGTGACGGTGTACGACGTCGTGATGCAAGAGCGTGACAAGGGTCCCGGCTACCTTCTGTGGGCGATGGCTGTCATCTCGATCAACCTCGGCCTCATCAACCTCCTGCCCATTCCAGTCCTCGATGGCGGCCACCTGGTTTTCTTTGCCGCCGAAGCCACCATTCGCCGACCGCTGCCACTGAGGGTGCGGGAGTTTGCCAGCCTCATTGGCTTCATCATGCTCGTCCTATTGGTCGGCTTGGCTCTGCGCAACGACGTGGTTCGTCGTTGGGACGTGATTCGTGCGCAGGCGGAGGTGATTCTTGGCTAAGCCTCAGCCGTTCGAAGCCCAACGACCGGACGCGCGCGATCTTGCATCCCGCGTGCTCGCGAGGGTGTGGTCCGATGATGCCTACGCTTCGGCCGCACTCGACGGAGAACTATCACGCGGCGGTCTGGACTCACGGGACGCCGCGCTCGCTACCGAACTCGTCTACGGAGTGCTGCGCACCCAAGCTCTGCTTGAGAGCCGCCTCGACCGGCACATCAAGACCCCAACGTACCGCAAACTGCCCGCCGTTCGCGCGCACATGTTGATCGCCGCCTACAGCATTCTGTTCCTCGACCGGGTGCCGAGCTTCGCCGCCGTGTCCCAGGCAGTCAGCGCCATCAAACGAAGCAGCGACCGGCGGGTCGGGGGCTTCGCCAACGCCGTGCTCCGAAAAGTCGCGACCGCGCAGCAAGACCGGGCCACGCTTCGCCATAGCGACTGTGCGGCAGAGGCCACGCCACGTTGGCTGGCCAAGGCCCTTCGCAAGATCCTCGGCGAAACAGGCAGCAATAGCTACCTCTGCGCCGGTCCGATCCCGCCCCCTATCGGACTGTGCCTCGGTCCCGACGAGGACCGCGACACGTGGCTCTCGCGCCTGAGCAAAGCATCACCCGGCGCCGAAATTCGCGCTGGCAACATTTCGCCGCGCGCGGTGCTTCTTTCCCGAGCAGGGGATCTTCGCAAGCTGCCGGGGGCCGGGGACAACTGGCTGGTCCAAGAGGAGGGAGCACAGGCCGTCGGCTTATTGGCGGGTGGCAACCCCGGGGAGCATGTGCTCGATGCCTGCGCAGGACGAGGCAACAAGTCTTTTCTTCTCAAGGATGCCGTCGGCCCGAACGGCAAAGTCGACGCGGCCGATCTGCACCCGAACAAGCTCGCGAGGTTGACCCAAGCCGATCGGGGTCGCCGCATCGCGCGCACGTTCGCCATCGATTGGTCGCAAGGAGTGGGACAGGCACCGGAGAACTACGACCGGGCGCTCGTCGACGCCCCCTGCACCGGCAGCGGAACGTTGCGTCGCCGTCCGGAAATCGCCCTACGATTGCGCCCGATCGATCCGGCTCGCATGGCCCAGCTCCAAGAAACGATCATGCGCCGCGTCGCCACTCGAGTGAGAGACGGTGGCCGATTGATTTACGCCGTGTGCAGCGTGCTCGAACCAGAATGCGAAGGTGTGGTACGAGCCCTGCAAACCGCCGGAGACGGTGTCAGGCTCGAGCCCGCGGCCTTCGACACCGACCTCGCCCATTCGCTGGCTCCCGGCGAGACATCCTTGCGACTCTTGCCTCACCAACACGGCACGGATGGCTATTTCATCGCGAGCTTCGTCGTTCATCGCGACCGCGACTGAGCCTTAGCACCCCGGTTTCGGTTTCTCCTCGGCCTCGGCTTCTGCATCCGCTGCCTTCGGCGCCGGCTTTTTCCCAGGCGCGCGCTCCGCGTCAGGCTGAGCCTCAGCATCTTCAACCTTGGGCGCGGGCTTCTTGTTCGGACAAGCGTCATCCACATCCGCGATGCCATCACCATCGTTATCGGGGTCCGGGCAACCGTCTTCGTCCTCGAAGCCATCGATGTCTTCTGCCACCGTTGGACAGCGATCCTTCTCACCGATGACCCCATCCTTGTCGGGATCCCGGTCTGGACAGCCATTTTGCGCAGCATCCTTGGACACGATTCCCGGCTCTAATGGGCAGGCGTCGCGACCATCACTCACACCATCGTCATCGTTATCACCATCCGGACAGCCGTCGTCGTCCTGGAAACCGTCTTCGTCTTCTTTTTCCCCGTCGCACTGGTCTTCCGAGTCGGGGACGCCATCGTCATCATTGTCCCAATCCGGGCAACCGTCATCATCTTCAAAGCCGTCGAAATCCTCTTTGAGCTTCTCCGGACACTGATCGACATCATCCCGAATTCCGTCGCCGTCCATGTCATGCGAGCGGGGCGCCCAGGCGACAGCCAAACTTGCGCGCACGCCTGGATTTCCTACGCCGCCAATGAGCGCGGTATCGAACCCGGCGAGCAAAGACACATCGCTGCCCGGCGCAAAACGAACCCCGCTCCCGAGTTGAAGTTGTGAAACCGCGGCATTCGAAAAGGGCTTGGCAGGATGCGCGGGAACATGACCGAATGTCTCGACGAACCACGTCCAATGACCGGCATCATCGAGACCGAGGGCTTGAGGCAAGAAAACCAGACTCAGGCCAAAGGGGATCTCATGTCCGAAGGTCGTCCCGCAATCTGTCTGATCAGCGGCGCACCCGAACGACCCATCCTTGAGGCGGGCCCGAAAACCGAGTGAGCCATGGACGCTGAGTGCAACATAGCGATACTCCGCGAGCAAACGGGTGGTACTGCTCGGCGCGCCCTCGCCCATGAACGATGCCTCGTCTCCAGTCGGCAAGGTGAATCGTTCATAGAGGGCCAAGCCAAATCCGCCGAGCTTGCCGAGCGTTGGCTTGACGATGGTCAGCTTGCCGAGCACCGCCACGTCGCCCATGGCTGTCCCCGGTAGGGCGTAGGCGCCGAGGGTGTCGAGAGCCCCTTCGGTCGGCTTATCACCCTGTTGGTTGACCACAAAGGGCAAGTCCACCCCGAGGGCCGCTCGCTCGAACAAGCCCACGTTCAAGACGACATCACTGCTCAGCTGGTGCCCGATGACATCAAATGCCGTCTCACCCGTGGTCGAGTCGCGTAGGGTCACCGGCCGGTGGGCGTAACTAAACCACCAGGCCGCGTTGAAGTCGAAAGTCGCAGGAGAAGCCGCGGGCTCGAAGTACATCCCCGAGGCGGGGTCACTCGGCGGCGCCCACCCGCGAAGATCGAGTGAGGGCACGGGATCAGCCTGTGCTGGACCAGAACCCAAAAATAAAATTGCCGCTACACACAAGACCATGGGGGTGTCGAAACGCATCGTCTTCGGAGCCTATCGCGCCAAGATTGTCTCGCCAAGAGTTGCGCGCAGCGCTATGAGCCGAATCGAGCGATCCATGGACGCAATACGAATCGTCGGAGGCACGCCCATCGAGGGCAGGATCAGGATCAGCGGCGCAAAAAACGCTGCCCTCCCCATCTTGTGCGCGACCCTGCTCTCCGATGGGGAGAGCCTGCTGCGCAACGTCCCGGCCCTGCGGGACATCGAAACCTGCTCGGACCTGTTGCGGACCATCGGCCGAGAGGTGAGCTGTGCCCCGCCTGAGGTGCGTGTCGGCGGCAGCGATATCACGCCCGAGGCGCCGTACGAACTCGTCAAGCGCATGCGCGCCAGCGTCCTGGTGCTCGGCCCGCTGCTGGCCCGTTGTGGCCGGGCCAAGGTCTCCCTGCCGGGTGGTTGCCAAATCGGCAGCCGCCCAATCGATCAGCACCTCAAAGGGCTCGAGGCCCTCGGCGCCAACATCAAGCTGGACCGAGGCTACGTCATCGCCGACGCGCCACGCCTGCGGGGGGCCGAGGTCGTTTTTGACATGCCCACCGTGACCGGTACCGAGAACCTCATGATGGCCGCAGCGCTTGCCAAGGGCACGACCACCCTCGTCAACTGCGCGCGCGAACCGGAGATCGTCGAACTGGCACGAGTGCTCAACAAGATGGGCGCGCGAGTCAGTGGTGCGGGGACCGCGAGCATCTCGATCGAGGGGCAGGACGAGCTCGCCCCCTTCGATCATGCCATCATCTCCGACCGCATCGAGACGGGAACCTATATGGTCGCGGCGGGCGCCACGGGCGGCGACCTTCTCATCGAAGGTGCGCCCCTGAGCGATCTCGAGGCTTTGGTGGGCAAGCTGCGGGCCGCCGGCATCAGTATCACGGCCGAAGGAGAGGCGATCCGCGTCCAGCGACAAGGCCCCCTTCGCGCGGTCAACACCACAACCTCGCCACACCCCGGCTTCCCAACCGACATGCAGGCGCAATTCATGGTGCTGATGTGCGTGGCCGAAGGCACCTCACGAATCACGGAGACGATCTTCGAGAACCGCTTCATGCACGTACCCGAGTTACGGCGCATGGGGGCGAAAATCGCCGTCGAAGGACACACCGCTTTCGTCACCGGCGTCCCCGAATTGACGGGCGCTGAGGTGATGGCCACCGATTTGCGGGCCAGCGCCTCGCTCGTGATCGCAGGACTGGTGGCCACCGACGAGGAGACGACCATCAGGCGCGTCTACCACCTCGATCGTGGTTACGAAAAAATGGAAGCGAAGCTTGCCGCGGTCGGCGCTACGGTCGAGCGAATCCGTGGCCTTTCGCCCTGATTGGACCATGAGCTTCCGGAACGAGCCCGAACTGCCCGATGTGCAGCGCCCGCGGCCGCCACGCGCAAAGAAGGGCAAGCCCAGCGTCTTGGTGCGGGCTCTCGCCGCTATCGCCGGCAGCGTGTTTGCCTTCACCGCCTGCCTCAATGTGTATAGCTCGATGACCGATAAGAGTGGCCCCAGCGACCCCTTCATGGCCTTCGCTATGATGCTCCCTGCGGGGATCCTCTTTCGCTACGCGGTGACCGGCGTGATCAAGGCGAACTGACGAACGACCGGAGCCGTGCTTCAGGCCCGAACCACCGCCATCCCCCAGGCCCCCGAATAAAATTAAACATCAGGCAACAGCTCGAGGGAGGCCTTCACGACATCGCCCATCGTTTCGCAGAAGAGAAAACGGTGATCTCGGTAGTAATCGCTCAGCTCACGACGAAGCATCAACACATGCTCTCGCGGAGCGAGTTGTTCTGACCGCATCACATTGAGCAGATCGCTGAGGCGCCCGCGCTCGGCCGCGGCTCGCGTAGCGATGAGGGTCAGCTCTTCCTGAAGATACTGCTCTTCGGTCTCACGCGTCATGACGCGCATCCCGAGAAAGAGAACCGGGTTGTTCTCCTTGTAATACTGAGGCCGATACACCCTCATTCGACTCTCGTAACACTGTTGATCAAAATCGATCGCCCGGATCCGGTAATGGGTCTCGTCAAAGTCGGGCGTGATGTCGACCACCCAGTTGCCCGCGTGCATATCACCCAGCAAGCGAACGAAGCACCGCACGTTGAACTTGAGGAACTCCTTGGCGATGCGAATCTCGCTGATGTGCTCTTTGCTCAGCTGCTTCTGAATGAACGTGTCGCCAGGAATCCCAGCGATGTGCTCTTCAACCACCGTTTCGCCATCACACAAGAACTGAATGCGGTTGGGAGAAAGCAGATGTTCGAGTTCCAGACCGTAGATCCGGGAGGCATCGGCTCGTTTCACGTAGAAGTAGTCGAAGTTCTCGTTGATGCGATTGACGATGCGCACGCGATAAGGGCGCGTGTTTCCCCACGTGCACATGTCGATGCGGTCGGTGACGAGGTGCTGCATCAGCTTCACCCGACCCGTCACCTTCAACGTGGCGTAGGTCTGAACCAGGGCGCGATCGATTTCCTCACGCTCGGCAGGAGGATAGAGCACGGTCTGCCACAAGGTGTCCTGCCCGTGTTTGTCGTACAGGTCGATGGTCTCGACATAACGGCCGAGGGTCTCGAAATCGACGGGCAAGGACACCAGCCTGCCATGCCGTCGTAGGTAACCGTGAAGCTGGTCGGCAACCGGGTAGACCTTCTTCTTCTTCTTGATGAGCGTCATGGTGTCGGGGTCCAACCGCGCTTGATCTTACCCCCAAGTGGCGGTGGCGGAACGAACGGCGGGGCTTTCCACGCAGGGGCTTGGCTACCCTGTGGCGATGAGGCAGCGGGCCGGGGATCCTGGCAACAGCGAAAGGAGATAAAATAATACCTGAACGAAGGCACGTGGCTCGTGGTCGTCGGACGACACGCGTTTCGCACGTGGCCCCACGCTCCACCTTTGAGCCCCGACCAGGTCGATCGACCGCGGGCGTACTCGATCATCACCCACTCGTCGAAATTACCGGTGAGATCGTACACCCCATAGCCGCTCTTGCAGCTCTCCATGGAGCCGCTCGGAACGCTCTGATCGAGCCGCCGGAGTTCGCGATCCTGAACGGCTGGATTCTTGCTGTAGGCCTTCTTCAGCGAGG
>JAPYTK010000075.1:0-1209 GCA_029941785.1 Polyangiaceae bacterium
TGACTTCAGGAGAGGCATAGGGCCGATACTCGTGCCGCTCGCCCATGGCGAAGGAGTCGGCCAAACGCACAACGCCCACATCGCTGACCGCCGGCTTCAATTCGAGATCGAGCAACACGTTCGATGGCTGCAAACAACCGTGAAAATGACCTCGGTCGTGCAACTCGCCCAGCAAGGTCAACAGCCGCCGGATGAAAGCGAGCTTTTCAGCAAACTCCCAGTTTAACATTGGCAAATCAGCCATCGTTCCAGCAGCTGAGAATGACGCCACATAGGCCGATGAAGCGACGTCGACATTCGTCACCTTCAGGATGCCGTCCATCGACTCGGCCTGAGCCAATTGGGCCATGCGCTCGGCCCCCGCGACGAAGTGCGCCCGCTCGCGGTCGCTCGCGCCTGCGTGGAGTGCAAGCACTGTGGCAGAGCTTCCGTCATCCCTCTCGGCTCGCCAACAGCTCACCCGGTCGCCGTCTGAAATCAGCTCGATCAGGGACACTCCGGCCACACGCTGACCCGCCTCCAAATGGGTCTGAATCGACGGAGGCCCCTCGTCATTCATCGTCATCACGGAATCGGTGACGCCCGACGGTTGGGGCGCCACGTCCGATGACGCTGGCGCAACGTCCATGACGGCCATCAGATCCGTCGTCTCCGAATCGAATGACGCTGGCGCCACATCTCCGACGTCCGGATCGGGCAGCGGCGGTCCCTGGCCGACCGCTTCGCCCGCAGCGACCAGATCGGCCTGACTCATGATGAACGTTTGCTCGGACTCGATGGCCTGCGGTGCCGAGGTGGAACCAGCGTCGCTCACCCCGGGTAGACCGCCCCCGACCACGGGAAGATCTAACTCGTCCAGGCTTTCGTCGCCACCATCCGTCATCGCACTTGGCCCTCAACGACCGATCTTAGCATCACTTTCTGAGCAGAAAACGACGGTATGCACGCGAGACGGTGGTTACCTGTTATCTTCAATGAACTTAGGTGCTTACTTAGGTTGAGCCGCGCCCCCCGGAAGCCCCGGAAGGCACACTCCCCCGGTGCATGCCATGCCTGGAGCACAGTCCGTCGCCGTATTCGCACACGGAAAGGCACAACGCTGGGTCTGGATGTTGCATTTATGCGTGCCGCATATGAGATCGCTTTGGCAGGGAGCCGCCAAGGGACTAGGCGGCGCGGCGGGCGCGGCCGGCGCAGGAGGCTGGCCGT
>JAPYTK010000075.1:1309-22971 GCA_029941785.1 Polyangiaceae bacterium
AACCGGGCGCAGGAGGCTGGCCGTAACCGGGCGCAGGAGGCTGGCCGTAACCGGGCGCAGGAGGCTGGCCGTAACCGGGTGCAGGAGGCTGACCGGGCTGTGGATAAATGGGATTGCCGTACTGGTCATAGCCGATCGGCTGCACTTGACCGTTTGGCGCCTCTGGCTGCTGATTGCGGTCGCACGCGCCCAGCATGGTGATACCCAGCATGGTGCTGCCCAGCATGGTGCTGCATAGACCGATCAACCATCCCAATCGCACCATGTTCGTCGCTGTCCTAGCAGCGAAATTCGTTTCAGCCATATCGCGGTCTCCTCAACGCTGGAGCGTAGCACCAGCCAACAAAGAGCTGTCACATTTTCGCGGCGCTCGTGCAGACGCCGCGGCCCTCGTCACCAGGGGTGGAGCTCTTGAGCAGCCCGCGCCAGTTCGACCACACGTCGGCCGATGTAATCCTCGATATCCCGCGGAGCGAGGTGTCGATCATTTGCGAAGTCGAATTCCCGAGGTTTGGCGTCACCGTAAATGACCTCGAGCACGGCCACCTCACGCTTCAGGCTAACCTGAAGCTGCAACTCGAAAAGCGCGACACCACAACTATCCTCCCCCTCTTTTAGCTCCGAAGGCTGTTTCTTGGTGACGAGCTTCTCATGGGCAAACCGCAGGCCCTCCCGCGCGTTGTCGTAGGACTCGACCGCCACCTCAAGAGCCGCTGCAATCCGTTTCTTTCGGTGATCTTTCTCTTCCGCCTCACGCTCCGCTTGGGTCTTGATGATCACCAACAATTCCTCTCGCCATGTACTCACGCTTTGACCCTCACTTCTTGTCGTCGCCCTTCGAGCGGTTCAATTCATCGTCCACGATCACCTTCGCGTAGCGCAATTCGTGGAAGGCATTCGAGGCCAGCTTGCCGGTCTCGCCAGGTTCGTCCTGCAGGGCCATCAGCGCCCCGCGGGCGTTCATGAACTTGAGCGTTTCGATCGCATCGCGCCTGTGTTCCCCATTCGTCTTCGCGGCCTGCACCAAACGATGCTGAAGAACGACACGCGTCTCGGAGTGGGGGCCATTGTCGAACATCAAGTTATCAAACTGTGCCCGCAAGCGGCGCTTCGCCCACTCTTGGGGAACGTCGTTGATCTTCACGCGGGCCATCGCGCGGGCGTTGCGGACCCAACGATAAATATTGCCATTGTTCAGATCGACATCGGACCAGTATCCGAAGGCATTGAAGTACAGATCCTTGAGGGAACCGAGCGCGTCGGCGTACTGCTCGCCTGCGTACTTCGCGACCGTCTGCGATGCCGTGTCGTCATTCCCGCCCAAAATCAAAGCCAGCGCCGCAGCGTTGCGCGTCTCCGCGTCGTCCAGCAACTTGAAGAGCTTCTCTCGTTCGGCAGCCTTGCCCTTCAAGCCCGTCACACCGATGGCGTGGCCAAGGCGATTGCGCAAGCCAACCTCAATGTCGGGGGTGATCAAATCGACCATCATGCCCACCGCGTCAGGCACCGGACGCAGGGCCAGCGTTTCGGCGTAGCAGGCCGCGATGAATTGTTTGCGGGGGTCGATGTCTTTCGCGAACTCGCCGACCTTTTCGACGATCTTCTTCATGGTATCGTCTTTGGCGATCCACGCGAGGCTACGACAGGCCTGCATCCGCGCCTCTTCGTGCCAAAGCTCGTCCTCGATGAACTCGATCAGCTTGTCTTCCGCGATGGAGTCCTTTTGCGCGCCCCATTGAGCGAGCCCGTTGGACGCGCCATAGGTGACCGCGCGCAGCGCCATCCCAAGCATCGCACGACCGGCTCCCATCAACCCCTGCTGGGTGATGTCCATCTTGTCGTCATCTTTGCGGTCGAACTGTTTGATCAGCTTGGGCAAGGACCCCGGATCACGCATCCAGCCAATGTACCGCAGCCCACTTTGCGCGGTTTCGAAAGCGTGCGGAAACGGTGGCTGAGCACCTTCGTTCGGCAATTTGTCGTCGGGGAAGGCCCAAGCGCGCATCTTTGGAAGCGCGATTTCCGCTTCGCTTGCCGCAAGGAATCGTAGCCCGTTGGCGTGCGGCTGCGGTCGCGACGTCAGCCACGTGAGGACCGGCTCGGCGGCCACTGCCCGCAGTTCGTCCAGTTTATCCGGATAGAGAATAGCGAGATCAGCCAACATCCGAGAGCCCACGACGCGAGCCTTGTCGTTCCTCGTCATGTGACCGCCCTTGTCGGCCTGCCAGAACTTCTCCTTGATGTAGAGGTCCTTGTTCTCTTTACCCATCCGCTCGCCAAGAAACTTCGCTCCGCGAATGTCCCCGACCTCGGCCAAGGCGATGCCCGTCTCGGTCTGCCAATGAACGTGCGGCTTCGTACGCTCGACCCAAGCCACCAGCTCGTCGCCGATCCGCGGATCCTTGAGGGCATGGATCATGTCGAAGAGCTGACGTGTCTGAAACCAGTTGCGAGCCTCAGGCTCGGTAGCCACCGTGTCGAGCGCCAGCACCAACCCGACGCCACCAATACCGTCGCGTAGTGCTTCGATGAAACGCAGACGGCTGTCCTTGTCTGCCTTGCGCAAGGCATCCAGAAGCGGATTGCGGGCCTTGGGATCGGCGATCTTGCCAAGACCGCTAGCCGCTTCACGCGCCACGCTGATCTCCTGGTCGTTCACGAGCTTGACGAGCGTGGCGGTCCACTTCTTCTCGGCGTTCGCAGACAGGATCGTCGCGATGAGCTGGCGGACGGCCGAGCTCTCGTCTCCCGCCATCGCCGCCAACTTATCGAGCGAGACCAGATTCGTGATCTTCACCGGGTTGAACGCCCGGTTGCCCTCGATCGTCTCCAGACTGCCAAACCTCCCCGAGCGATACATCACCATCGCTTGGGCAAAGAGCTTCTGATCGCCGAGTTCGACGAGCGCCCAAACGATATGGCGCTGCACCGACATCGATGCGTCCTTGAGGGCTGCGTTGAGAGCTGCTTTCGCAGGGTTCGCGGCGGGTGATCCATAAAACGCCAACACCTGCGCGGCCACCCCGGAGAGGTTTTCGCGGCCAGTCGCGAGCGCCTTCATCGCAAGCTTCACACCTTCAGGATCCTCGAGAATGGCCAACTGCACGAGAGCCTCGGCCCGCAAGTCGTCCGACGCATCTTCTTTGCCCGCCCAGAGCCTCCACTTCGGGATCTGATCTTTCTTGGGCAGCACGAAGATGTTCTTTTGAATCTCCATGCGCTGGGCCACGGTCATCTTGGCCGCGCCAAATTTGCCACCGAGAACCACGGCCCCGATACCAGCCGCTGCAAGAAGAAGAATGACAATGATGATGAGGGGCTTCTTGTTGCTCCTCGGCTTCATCGCCATGTCGATGTTGATGTCGTTTGCCATGAGTGTATTCCCGAATCTCCAAATACGTAGCGCCGTTGGCGCTGGCGGCTCGCGCCCGCATCATTCAGCCAAAGTCGGCCGGGCGGCGACCATAATTGCGCCAGCATACTCTGTCACCCGCTCAGAGGATTCTGAAGGCCCATGTTCAATCAGAGCAACAAGTTGCGCCGCGAACGGAATGGCGTGAGAGCGCGGCCGAAGAAGACCAAGAGATTCGCCATATGCCTTTAATTACTGCAGTTTACAGTCCTGCTCGCGGCTTGTTCGGCGCCACCGTCATCGCTCGATCGCGTCCTTTGGATCCAAAACGGCGCGCCGGGCAGATTTGATTCTCCGTTCCTTCCCCCGCGAAGTAGATTCGTGCGGCGTCGGATCCATGCAAGTTGCAGCTGTTGGTGCCGACGGTGGATCATCGTCAAAGGAGTGTCGCATTCATGCGTTCAAGAATTACTTTGCCTCTCGTCAGCTTCCTACTCATCACGAGTGCTGTCGCGTGCACATCCAAAGAACCGCCGAAGGTCGCCGAGGTGAGCACGCAGCGCGCACCCCGGCAGTCGAGAGCATCGGGGCCGAGTATCTCCGCCGAGATCGGCGCGTTGCCGGAAGCGGCCGTGCAGACAGCCTTCAAGGCGGTCATGCCCGCGGTGAGCGAGTGTCTAAGAGAGGGTCGCCGATCGATCTACTTTCTCGCGGGTATGCTGCAAGCCGAGATCCGAGTGGCGCAGGACGGCAGAGCCCGGTGGGTTCATGCAAAGCGCAGCACCTTCGGCCATCGTGCAACCGAGAAGTGCATCCTCGACGCTCTCGGTGCTCAGCAATGGCCCCGTCCGGTGGGCGGACAGAATGGGATCGCAACGCAACACTTCGAAATCGACACGTCGGAACGGCCCCCGGTCAGTTGGTCACCGGATCAAATCGGAAAGGAGGGGGCCAAGCTCGAGCAAGCCATCGACGAATGTCGCAAGCAAGCCGGCTCAGCCGCACTCAGCCTCACGATGTACATCGATGTCGATGGCAAGCCCATGGCCGCGGGTGGTGCATCGAGCGAGGCACAAGGGCGCGAGGGGATCGACTGCGCGGTCGAGGCCGCTATGCAGCGCGTCTACAATTCGCCCGGGAGCTACCCGGCAAAAGTAAGCCTACAGCGCCCCTAGGCCAGCGAGCCATACGTCTACCTCAAAGACGCGCCCCTTCGCGGCAAGCCGTCTTCACACCCAGCTTGCAGCCTCGATCGTAGGAGACCTTCGCCTTCGCCTTGTCCCGCGGCACACCGCGACCATCGCGATGCGCGCGCGCAGCGTTCAGACAACCGAGCGAGCTGCTCGCTTGACACGCTTGTTCGAAAAGTTGAACCGCTTTGGCTTGATCGCGCGCCACACCTTGCCCATTGCGGTAAAACAACCCGAGCGTATTGCACGACGGCCCATCGGAGAGCTTGCAGCCCTTCTCGATCGCCGCCACAGCCGCCGGCATGTCCCGGGCACCGGCTGTCCCGTCCCGCAAGACGCGCCCGAGATTGCGGCACGCAAGCGGCACTTTGCCCTCATCGCAGCCCTTCCGCAACAAGGCGAGCCCTCCCTCCTTGTCACGCTTGATGCCGTGGCTACCGCGCACCCGAACCAACCCAATGTAGGCACAAGCAAGCACATCGCCATACCCGCAACCGGTGGTCGCAAACTTTGCGCCTCGGATGCGATTTCGCCGTACGCCCAGCCCATTGTTGTACATGTAGCTGAGGTTGTTGCACGAGCCGCCATCTTTGAGCTCCTGACAGCCTCGTTCGTAGATCGTGACGGCCTTCTTCCGATCCCGTTTGACGCCTACGGCATTGGCCAGATGATAGCCAGCGAACATGCATGCCGCGCCATCACCATGTTTGCAGCCTGACTCGAAGAGGGTCGCCGCCCGTGCCTTATCCTTGACCGCGCCGTTCCCCGCGCGGACGTGGAGACCGAGGCGGCGACACGACGGACCGTTGCCCCCCTCGCAAGCCGTGGCCCAAAAACCGTTAGCCTTCTCCGCGGTCGACTTGTCCTTGGGATCGAAAACCGCATCACCGATCTTCGCGCAGACCGCCGAGCGCTCCTTCGTGCACGCCTTCTCGTCGAGCTTGCAGCGAGAAGCCGTCTCCCATTTGCTCGGATAAAAACGATTGTCGAATTCGATCGAACCCTTGCAAATATAGTGGTCCTTGCACTTGGCGGAAAAATCGTACGTCCGCTTGTCGTGCTCATCGACCTCGACCTCGATGTCCTCGCAGCCCTTTTCCTCGAGCGCTTCAGCGACCTTTTCCTCGGAGAGCTTTTGGAGGTCGGCACACCCCTGCAGGAAACTCAGGCTCAGCACGCCGAGTACCCCCCACCACAACTGAATCCTAAACCTCATCTGCTCGCCCCTTTCGTAGCCTCGCAGCTTAGGGCGAAATCGGCGAACAGCCTAGTGTTGTCGCGAGAACGGTCAACGCGAGGTGCAAGCGCTAACGAAGATTCGCCCGCGCGATCACCATCCGCTGGATCTCGCTCGTGCCTTCGTAGATGCGTGTGACGCGGACATCGCGCAAGTGGCGCTCGACCGCAAACTCCCGGACGTAGCCGTAGCCCCCGTGCACTTGCAAGGCTGAATCGCAGGCGCGCCAGGCCGCCTCGCTCGCAAAGAGCTTCGCCATCGCCGCCTCGCGCGAAAACGGACGTTCGCCCGCTTCTTTGAGAGTTGCCGCCCGCAAAGCGAGCCATCGCGCCGCGGTCAACTCGGTATCGCTGTCCGCGATCATCCACTGGATGGCTTGATACTCTGAGATGGGACGGCCAAATTGCTTTCGCTGCTTGGCGTAATCAATCGCGGCTTCCAAGGCGGCACGACCCACGCCGATCGCCTGGCTCGCGATCCCGATCCGTCCGCCGTCGAGGGCCATCATCGCGATACGAAAACCACTGTTGAGTTCTCCGAGCAGCGCATCGTGGGGCACGAGGCAGTCCTCGAAAGACAGGGGAACCGTCTCCGATCCTCGCAGGCCCATCTTGTCTTCCTTCTTGCCCACCTTGAGGCCGGGTGTCCCGCCCTCGACGAGAAAGCAGGAAATCCCTTTTGCGCCCCGCCTCTCGGCCGCGGTGTCCGTGCGTGCCCATACGACCATCACTCCGGCCCAGCCGCCGCTCGTGATCCACTGCTTCTCCCCATTGATCAGCCAGCCGTCGTCGGTCCGTTCCGCCCGGGTCGTCATGCCCGCCGGATCGCTGCCCGCGCCCGGTTCGCTCAATGCGAAAGCCCCAGCGAGGTATTCACCGCTGGTCAGTTTGCTCACGTGCCGCTGACGCTGCTCGGGCGTCCCGAACTTCACGATCACCTCGCCAACCATGTTCGTCACGGCCATCGTCACCGCGGTCGAAGCGCAGCCTCGAGCGATTTCCATCATCGCCAAGGAATAGGACACGGCCCCCGCCTCCGCTCCACCCAGGTCCGCCGGAATGTTGACGCCCATCAGACCCAAAGCGGCCAACTCTCCGAGGAGTTCGGGCGGGATGAACCCTTGCTCGTCGAACTGGGCCGCCATCGGTCGCAAATTCCGCTCGGCAAAATCACGGGCGCTACGCGCGATCAACTGCTGTGTCTCGTTCGGCTCGAAATCCATCGTTCGCTCTCATATCGAAGTTCGCCGGCGAAGTCAGCGACCAGACTGTGACCGAGCGTTTCCGCCGCCCCGAGGACACGACGGAAAAACCCAGAGGGCCATGGAAAAGACCACGAGCAAGGTCGCAAAAACGGGCGACAGTGGTGAATTTGGGCTAGGTGTTTTATCCATGAGGCGTGACAGCTCCAGCTTCGTCGCCGCCGTGGTTGCCCTGAGCGGGGCGCCCGGATGCTTCGAGAGTGCACCGGCCGCGCCGCCAGCGCCCACGATCGCGACCACAAGCGCCGTCGCCGCCTCGGCCCCTGCGACCGCCAGCGCCCCATCCCCGCGACCGCAAAGCAGCGCCGCCGCTCGTCCTGCCAAACCCAAAGTCGTTGTGTGGCCGCCCCCCTTTTCGACCGGCGACCAAACCGGCGACCGCATCTACAGCAAGGTGCGCCATCTTTGGGTGCGCCCCTTTCCCGACAGCCGCGCATGGCTCGGCTACCTCTCGCTCGGAGATTCCGTGCGGGTCAAGGGCGGCGATGCGAAAACGGCGCGAAGGCGACGAGGCGGAGCCGGCCGGTGTCAATGGTGGTACGCGGTGGAGCCGATGGGGTTTGTCTGCGCGGGCTCTGACGCCACGCTCGATGCCAAGGATCCCGCGGTGGTCGAACTTCAGCGACACGCGGCGAAGGCCAACTCCGCCTGGCCCTACCACTACGGGGAATCGCTCGGCGTGCCTGTCTACAACGGGCTACCGGACAAGCTGCGCCAGCGGGGGCGAGAAGTTGGACTGGACACGCACCTCAAGAAGATCGAGCAAGCGCGCGCCGTAGCCGAGGGCCCCGACCGCAGCGCGGACATCCTGGCGATCGACAAGCACTTTCGTGGTGTGGATTTTACGCCCACTGGGAACGAGCCCCCGGCGCTGTTCAACTTGGGCCCCGCTGGAAATACGATCCAGACGAGCGTCGTGCCCGGCTCGACCATCGCCTTCGTCGACAGCTTCGACTGGAAGGGCCGTTCCTGGATTCTCACGTGGGACCGAGGCATCATTCCGAGAGACAAGGTTCGCCCCTTCGAGCGATCGAAATTTAGCGGTGTCATCCTCAGCGAAAAACAGCCGCTGCCGATCGCCTTCTTCCGCAAAGAACCCCGTCCGCAATACCGACGACTGAAAGACGGGACCTTCGAGAACACGGGCAAGACCTGGCCCCGACTTGGCTGGGTCGGACTCAGCGGCAAAGACGCGCGCGTCGATGGCGTTCCCTACCTCGAAACGAGAATGCCCGGCGTCTGGTGCGCCGAGGGCGACGTCAGCATTGCACGACGTGTCAAAGAACCACCCGCCCGGGTGGTGAATCGTAAGAAAGGGCGACGCACGTGGCTCGACATCAGCATCTTGCGCGGCGTCCTCGTCGCCTATGAGTTTGACAAGCCGGTGTATGCCACGCTGATCTCGCCGGGCCGTGGCGGCCTTCCTACACCTGGGGTTCCGACGCTCGACACGGCGTCGACTCCGACCGGCCAGTTCGGCGTGCTCGGGAAGTATTTGACCGCCACGATGGTGAGCGGTTCGAATGCCAAACTGGTGCACGCAGAGGTGCAGTTCACCCAAAATTTCGACGGCCCCTACGCGCTTCATGGGGCTTATTGGCACGACCGGTGGGGTGAAAAGAAGAGCGGTGGATGCGTCAACCTCGCGCCCATCGATGCCAAGCGCATGTTCGAATGGACCGAACCTCGGCTTCCTCCGGGTTGGCACGGGATGCGAACAGCCCAGCACTTCGGGGACCTCACGGTCGTTCACCTGCATCGCTGAGGGCTCAGCCTCGCGACCAGCACCGGACCGCCCGGCCAATGGCTTCGGCGAACACCTCGGCTTCGAGGATGAGACTCACGACCATGACGCCCTGCTCTTCGACATCGAAAAAGTGACCCGGGTGCACAACGAGCCGCTCCGTGGCGAGGAGATGGGCGATCCATTCGTCGTCCGAGCGCGTCCGGGGCACCTCCATCATGGCGTACCAACCTCCCTCGGTCGGCATGCGACGCACGGGACAGGATGGACCCACCTGTTTTATCGCGGCATCGATGGCATCCAAGTTCTGAGCCATGCGCCGGCGAAGCCCTGTTTGCTTGCTGTCTACCGGATCGAGAATCGACGGGAGAGCCAATTGGACCGGCGTCCCAACCGACAGATAACTATCCGCGATGATCTCCAGACGAGACAAAGCCTCGTCGCGACGTACCTCGGGTCCACTGCAGGCGATCCACGCGAGCTTGAGTTGGGGCAAGAGCGCCACCTTCGAGAGCCCGTTCATCACGAAACAAAGAGCACCGTCCTCCCCGGCGAAGCTCAGACGAGATGAGGCGCTCAGCTCGGCATGGGGATAATCGCTGAACACTTCATCGACGATGAGCGCGATCTGGCGGTCCGCGGCCAGCGAGATCAGTTTGGCAGCGTCATCACGATGGACATACGCCCCGCAGGGATTGCTGGGGTTCACGAGCACGATCGCCCGAACGGCAGGGCCTGCCGCCACCAAGCGACGTTCGATGGCCTCCATGTCGAGGCGCCATCCATCGTGCCGCATCAGTCTCGCGTGCTCGAGGCTCACACCGTCGAGCTGCGCCAAGAAGGGAAACAAGGGGTAGCTCGGCTTCGGCACGATCACGACCTCCCCTGGGTCGCACAAGAGTTTGAACAACCACCCGTAGGATTCGCTCGTGCTGGCCGTGAGAAACACGTGCTCGACGCTCAGCGAATGACCACGTCGAGCATGGTAACGAACGACGCTCTCCCGTGCGGCAAGGAGACCGCGAGGCAGCGGCGCGTAGTGGGCTCCCTCGGGATCCCGAAGCTTGGCCAACACTCCCTCATCCACCAAGCCCACTCGGGTGGGATTGCTTTGACTGAGATCGATGAGTTTCTCTCCGCGCTGCTTGGCGCCCTCAAGAAGCGCGGCAAGCTCGCTCGGCTCGCGAGACCATGCCGTGCGCCGAGAAAACTCGCCGGGGCTCATGGCGCCGAACACGTCGTCTGATACACGGGCATGGATTTGCCCTCGCTCACCGTGAAGTACGATTGAGCGTCAGGTGCCCAGGCTACCGTTTCACCTTGCACCTCGAAGCCCGCCGGCACGCTGCAAGGCTCGGCCGAAAGAGATGCGGCGATGTCACCGCTCGCAAAACCATAGAAGAACATGTGCGTATAGGTTCGCAAGAGCACACCCGAAGCGTGCGCATCGCCCCCTGTGATGAGAGCGACCCCCTGTGGCGGCTGGACCGTCCCGACGTGGGTCAGTACAGCCGTCGAGGCTGGCCCGATGTCTTTGGGGAAGCGATACACATCCGAGGGTCCGGAGCTGACCTTCGTCACGATGAACAATTGCCCGGTCGTCGGATCGGCCAGCAGCGTTTCCGCATTGTGACTGCCATCCGGATACTCGAATCCAATCGCCTCAGACGTCAGGTTTTGAGCACCAGGCGCAACCGTCGTCGGCTCCGGCAGGCGATAGACGACATAGTCGGTGCGACTCTCCCCGTTGTCACCAAAATCGCCGATGAAGAGACAATGCCCGCCATCGCAGGGCCCGAGAGCGATATCTTCCCAGTCGACAGCCTTGGCGTCGATCACGTCAAACTGTCCCAAATCCTGACCCGCATGACCGATCGCGAAGAAGCGCGGCTGATCTCCCGAATCGTTGTGGACATAGAGCACGCCGGGGTGAACACGACTCGCCACCAATCCGGAGGCTTCGTCGATAGCCGTGTTGGCCAACATGCCCTGGGTCGCTGGGGCGTTGCATTCGGTGCAGTAATGGATAACCGGTGCCGCTGCGCCGCTGCCCGCTTGCTCTCCCGCCGCGGAGGAACTTCCGGATGTCGGACGACCGGCACCGCTCGCCGCGCCACTGCCCGTGCCAGCAGCTGCAGGGGACGACGGCTTCGTGGTCCCTGTTTCGGATGTCGAGCCACTCTCGCACGCCATCATCCCGAAGGCGATCGCAGAAATGAATGACAGGGCGTTCAGCAAGAGCCGCCTAGGGCCACGGCGCCATGAAGCAAACATCGTGTGACGGCTCAGTGGCGGCATGGCTCGTCCACGGTCAGGGGAGCCGCTGTCTCCGTCAAGCCCCGCGCTGCATCGAAAGACCATGGGCCGTGCCGCGTCGGCTGAACGACCGCCTTTCTGAGGGTCTCGAGGTAAGCGGCCCGGGTCCACAAGCGCGCTCCGAAGCGTTCGAGGTGCGGGGTGTGGACCTGCGCGTCCACCAACTCGATCCCCCAACGACTCAGCTGCCGTACGAAACAAACAAACGCAACCTTGGAGGCATTGGCACGCTCCGCAAACATGGACTCGCCAAAAAAGGCCCCGCCGATGGACACACCATATAGACCACCGACGAGCTGGCCGTGCTGCCAAGCCTCGACCGAGTGCGCCACACCGAGCTGATGAAGGCGCTCATAGCCGAGCACCATCTCCTCGGTGATCCATGTCCCATCCTGTCCGGGGCGTGGCTTTCGCGCGCATGCCCGAATGACATCGGCGAAGGCCGTGTCCATGGTCACTTCGAAGTCGCCGCGGCGCATGCGCTTGGCGACACTGCGAGGCACGTGAAGGTCGCTCGCCTGGAGCACGAACCGTGGATCGGGGCTATGCCACAAGAGAGGCAAGCCCTCGGCTGGCCAAGGAAATATGCCGCTGGAATAGGCCAAGACCAGGCGCTCCGGGCGCAAGTCGCCGCCGACAGCAAGCAAACCATCGGGATCCGCCAAATGAGGCGGCGGAAAGACTAAGCTGTCGTCGAGCTGGAAAACCGGCACCTCTGGCAGCATAGCGCGTTAGACTGAAGGCGTGGTGAGGATAGAGCTTTACGGCGTGCCCCGCTTGCGCGCAGGCGTACAAGCCGTCGACGTGCAAGCGAGCACGATCGGTGATGCGCTTCTACAACTCCAGCGAGCCTGCCCGCAACTCGAGCCCGATGTCCTCACGGGCGGAAAGCTCAACGCCGCGTACGTTGTCGCGATCGACGGGGGCACCCTCACCCGTGACCCGCAGGTGCCACTCAACGCCGGAGACACCCTCGTCTTGCTCACATCCCAAGCAGGGGGCTGACCCCTATGGCGGCAGGATATTTCGGCCGTTACCTGCGCCTCGACTTGACGACGGGCGTCTCGACGCGTGTGCCGATCGACGAAGCCACCCTGCGTCACTTCATCGGAGGCGTCGGTCTCGGCACGGTACTGCTTACTCGCGAGACGAGCGCTCGATTCGACCCTTTAGGGGAAGAGAGCTGCGTCGCCTTCGCCTTCAGCCCGCTTGTCGGCACACCCATCACGACCTCGGCCAAGTTCGCGGTGGTATGCAAGTCGCCGCTGACCGGACGGCTGAACGATGCCTTGTCTTCGTCGGACTTCGCTGTGCTGGGCAAACGAAGCGGTCATGACGCCATCGTCTTGCGCGGCCGCGCCGAGGAGCCCTGCATCGTGTTGATCGACGAAGCCGGTGCACGGATCGAGCCCTGTGCCGATCTGTGGGGCACAGAGAAAGGGATCTCGCAGCTCGACGAACAACTACAAAAACGCCACCCCGGCTTCGCCTTTGCCATCATCGGAACGGCCGGGGAACACGGCGTGCGCTACGCCACGCTCAGCAATGGTGGACGCCACGCGGGGCGAGGTGGGATCGGTGCTGTGCTCGGTTCGATGCGGGTGAAAGCAGTTGGTGTACGGGGACGCTCGCCCATCTCGCTACACGCCCCGAACGACGTACTGGAGATCTCGAGAGATTTGGCGAAGCGATCCCTTGGCAACGCAACCGCGAAGTACCGCGAGCTCGGCACGGTCGCCAACTTGGCCACCTTCAACCGACTCGCCGTATTGCCTACGCGAAACTTCCAGAGCAGTCAGTTTGAAGGGGCCGACGCGCTCAGCGGAGAGCAGTTGCAAGCGACACGAGCCCAAGGACGGGGCTCATGCCGAAACTGCACTATCGGCTGCGAACATTTTTTCTCCGCGCGACGTGGCAACGAAACCAACCGCGTCAAAATGGAATACGAGAGCCTCTTCGCCCTCGGCCCGCTATGCGGCGTCGATGATCCAGACACCGTCTTGGCGGCCTCACACCTATGCGACGAGTTCGGACTCGATACGATCTCCGCGGGCGGGACCATCGCCTTCGCCATGGAATGCGCCGAGCGAGGCATGCTTGAATCCTACGGTGAGGAGTCGACGATACGCTTCGGTGACGCGGAGGCGCTGCTCGAGCTGCTCGGCCACATCGCCCGGCGGGACACACCTTTGGGTGATTTGCTCGCCGATGGTAGCCAGCGGGCGGCCGACGTCATCGGTGGCGACGCGCCGGATTTTGCCCCCCACGTCAAGGGCATGGAGATCCCCGGCTACGAGCCACGCGGCCTCCAGACCATGGCGCTCGGCTTTGCCGTGGGCACGCGCGGAGCGGATCACAACCGCAGTGGGGCCTACGAGGTCGACTTCTCGGGAGAAGTGGACCGATTCGCCCCCAATGAACACGCCGCTCGGCTCGCTGTCCAAACGGAAAACCGGGCCAGCGTCATCGACTCACTCATCTTGTGCAAATTCCTCCGGGGCGTGTTCGCCGAAACCGAGGGAGGACTCTACGCTGCGGCGAGCCACATGCTGCGGGCCGTGACGGGCTGGGCGATCGACGCTGCCGAAATCGAGGTCGCTGCGGAGAGGATATGCCTTGCAAAGAAACTCTTCAACATCCGCGAGGGTTGGAGCCGAAGCGAAGACACCTTGCCCAAGCGCTTCACGGAACAAGCTCTCCAAGACGGCCCGGCGAAAGGCGCCGTCGTACAGATCGCGGATCTGGAGAAACTCATCGCCACCTACTACGAAACCCGAGGGTGGCGAAGCGATGGGTCGGTATCGCAGGAGCATATTCGCACGTACGCCCTCGATCGGGAGTTCGCAAGCCTCACCTAGATGAGCGAGCGCGCTTCCTTCGACGAACCACACCGCCGACGAGGAGCAACGCGGCGAACCACATCGGAGGCTCCGGACAGCTCGTCGCTTGGGCCGAGATCCCGCACCCCCCGACCGCCTTTACACCCGTGCCCGCCGCCCAACCATCCACACCGATCGGCACGACACGCTTTCCGAGTGACACACCTCGATAACGAACATCGAGCGTAGCCGACGTACCGCCGGTCGCCTCATCCGCGCTGACCGAGAAACGCCACAGTCCGGGCCGTACCCTCTGCGGAGCAGCTTGCACGCGCGCGCCCACGACGTGCACCGTGGGTGCTTCGCTGGACGACATCACGCTGCCATCGGCCTGCCGCAGCGCGATGCGGCCCTCGATGACCCAACTGGGATCGGGTCGCAAATAAGGTGACGACATCACGTAGTAACTCGCTGCCACCTCGGTGGCTGGCGCGACGCTGTCTTGAAGCACCGAAAAGGCGCCGAGCACGTCGAGCTGGCCTGCTCCCAACTGATAATCGAAGGGGACGTCGCCCGAGGGGTACTTCGAACCCGCTTGCAAAATCTCGAGCAACTCGGCTTGGGTCAGCGAGGGTCTCGCCTGCAAGAGCAGCGCGACCGCGCCTGCCACGTGCGGAGCGGACATCGACGTGCCGCTCGTGAGGGCATGGGAATCGTCCAGCACGTGGCAGGGTTTGGTGGGATCGGGGCAACCGGGCTGTTCAAACATGCTGTCCTCAACGATCCTCGGATCTGCGCTCGCGGCCATCGCGGCACCCACGAAGCCCCCCGGCGCGCTGAGGTCCGGCTTCAAGCCGCCCGTCGCGGTGGGACCTGCCGAGCTAAAATAACAACTGCTATCGGCCACGGGATTGTCAACGCCGCCGTAGCTCGCGAGCGTCAAGACGTTCGGACTCCCTACGGGCAACCAGCTGATGCGATTCACGGTGCAACCCACGGCGATGAGCTCGGAATGGGCCGCCGGCACCCCAATGGTCCCAAAGCGAAGCGCGCGCAAGAACGACAAGCCAATCGTGAGGCCCGGTGCGGCATCCCCCGTGCCCGTTACCCAAAGCTGCGCGTCCCCCCTCCCCTTGAGCAGCACCGTAAAAGGCTCGCTGCCTTCCCAGCTTCCCTCCCACGCCACCACCGCGCTGTTGGTATCGCCCGGAATATGAACCGTCTCGCTCTTCGTGTTGTTGACCACGGCAGCGCTGAGGGTATCGGTCTTGTCGCCGGCCTGATCGCCACGCTCGACGAAGCCAATCAAATTCGTTTCTCCGGGACCCTCGAGCGCCACCTGCACGTCGTCGCCCTTGCGAAACGTAATCCAAACAAAGGCCGAACCCTCGATCGTCCCCTCGTAGCCCGGGATGAGCAGCGGTACTCGCGTGACCGCGTGGGGCGAGATGTGCGCCTCGGTGTGCGTCCCGAGAGGTCCTTTTTCACCCATCGAATACAAACTGCCACTGTTTCCCGCGGCGACCACAATCGATCGTCCAGGAAAGTCGGGGCCGACCATGGCCGCGAGCCCACGACCCAGGGCGCTCTTGCCATCGTGAGGGCCAAAGTCCGATCCGAGACTCACGTTCACGACCGCCGGCATGCCCATCGATCCAGCGCGCTCGAAGATGAAGCGCGCCGCGTTGAGAATATCCGGATCGCTGAAACCACTCGCGTCACCCGGTGCCGCCACGATGAGAGTCGCCTTGGGCGCGACGCCCACGAAGCGCGGCTGCTTCCCTGACATGAGTCCACCGTTGCCGAGCGCAATGGACGCAACATGGGTACCGTGACCGTCATCGTCGTACGGCAAGCTCGCCGCATCATTGGCGGCCACTGCGGCGTTGATGTCCGCGGCGCTCCAAATCGCACACGGACTGTGATCGGGCGAGCGGCATCCATACGCTTGCTCGAGCTCCGGGTGCTTCCCCGTGGGCAGCGTGCCCTGGATCACCCAAGAAACCCGCGTCGTGCCGTCGGCGTGACGAAAATCCGCGTGAAAGGGATCGATGCCCGTGTCGATGATCCCTACCACCACACCGCTTCCATCGTAGCCCGTAGTGGCCCGCGCCAAAGACGCATGCGTCCAGACGCCCGACACGTCCAAAAGCAGACGGCGCGGCGGCGCCATACGCAAGCGACCCTCCGGCTGCGACGCAGCGAAGGATGCCAAATCAGACGGCTTCACGTGTCGCGCCCCAAAACCTGGCGCCACCGGCAGAAGACCACGATCTTGGGCGCTGCTGCCTGGCGGTAGTTCGACCAAGATGGGCACGCGACCGCGCGCGTCACTCCATGCACGGGCGACCGACACGTTGCGCTTCACGAGCGGGACCATCCGACGGACATCGACGTCCGCCTGGGCGGCGGAGGGCCAAAGCCCAACCGTGAAGGCCAGCGCTACAGCAAGACGACCGAGCCGGGGTTGGTTGTGCAGAGCCATCTGCTCTGCAGTGTAGCGCGCGGCGGCGCGGACGATAAGGCCGCTCGTGCCCAAGTCGATCAGGCATGGTAAAAACCCCGCACATGCTCACTCGCCGACACCTTCTCCATCTCGCAAGCTACTCAAGCCTGGGACTCGCGGGCTCGACCTTCATCGACGCATGCAGCCCAAAAGCGCCCCTCCAAACGACCACCGGTGCCGGTGGAGCGGGCGGAGCAGCTCCCACGGGCCCATGGTGGCTAAGCGGCAACTTCGGCCCGGTGGAAGGTGAAACCGAGGCTTTTGACTTGAAGATCGAGGGCGAACTTCCTCAAGCTCTGCGCGGCGTCTTCGTCCGAAACGGCCCCAACCCCTATAACGGCACGACGGGGCACTGGTTTCTGGGGGACGGCATGCTGCACGGTGTGCGCCTCGAGGACGGCAAAGCCACGTGGTATCGAGCGCGATACATCGATACCCCGGTCCTCGGCGTCGAGCCGAGCGATGGACTCGATCTTCCCGACATCCGTGAACACCAGGCCAACACGAGCGTGGTCCATCACGGAGGGCGGGTGCTTTGCCTCGCCGAGATTGGCCTTCCTTTCGAAGTGAGCAAAAACGATCTGGGTACCATCGGCGTCCACGACTTTGGCGGAAAACTCGCGAGCCCCATGACCGCCCACCCGAAGATCGATTCGGCGAGCGGCGAGATGTTCTTCTTTGGTTACGGCTTTCTTCCGAGCGGGCTGGATTACCACGTCGTCGATTCGAGCGGGCAGATCACCCTGAGCCAGAAGATCGCCGTGCCTGAGCCGACGATGATGCACGATTTTCAGCTGACCGCGACGCGCGCCGTGTTCATGGACTTTCCCCTCGTGTTCGACATGGACGAAGCACTCGCCGGCGAAGCGATGCCTTTCGTGTGGAAACCGTCCCTCGGCTCTCGCATCGGCGTGATGCCCCGCTCAGGGGGCGAGGTGGCATGGTTCGAGGTCGAACTCGGATACGTCTTTCACACCGTCAACGCCTACGACGACCCCAACGACGGAGCCGTCGTGCTCGAAGCCATACGTTATGCCTCGATGTGGGAAAACGGCGCCGGCGACTTCAACACCGTGGGGCACCTTCACCGCTGGCGCATCGATGTCGAAAACGGCAACGTCAAAGAAGAGGCGCTCGACGACCGGGGCATCGAGTTCCCGCGCATCGCGCCGTCCAAGCAAGGCCTCCCCTACCGCTACAGCTTCGGCCTCACCATCGACAGCGACGCCCCCCCAACGCCTGCTCTCGAACCGAACGCGATCATCAAATACGATCGGGAAAAGGGCAACAGCAGCATTCACCGAATGCCAGGTCCACGACGGCTAGGCGAGACGACCTTCGTCGCCGATCCAAACGGAAGCGCCGAAGACGACGGCTGGCTTCTCGCTTACGATTACGACTACGACAACGACTCGAGTGCGTTGGTCGTCTTCGACGCACGGGACATGAGCGCCCCCCCTGTCGCACGCGTGTTGCTACCCCGCCGGGTACCCTACGGCTTTCACGGAACGTGGGTGGCTGACAGCTAAGACCCGCCCCCGACCGGGTCACACCGGCGGCACCATGTGCTTCTTGCAGCGGCTCGGCAGGTCCCGCTCGGCGCATTGGGCAAAACGCTCGATGATCTGTGTTCGCAGCTCGGCGCTCGGAACGATATCGTCGATGACCAGTTCGCTCGCCAGCTTCTGAATGTCGACGTCTTCGCGGTACTCGTCCCGTAACTTCGTCACCATCGCGTCTCGTTCTGGCCCCTCGGGAACCGCTTGGATCTTGTTGAAATAGACAGCGTTGACCGCCGCGCTCGGTCCCATCACCGCGATGGAAGCCGTCGGCAAAGCGATACACGCGTCGGGCTCAAAGGCCGGCCCGCACATCGCGTACAAGCCTGCCCCGTAGGCTTTGCGAACCACCACGCTGATCTTTGGCACCGTCGCCTCACTGACCGCCGCGATCATCTTCGCGCCAGCCCGGATGATCCCCTTCTTTTCGACGATGGTTCCGATCATGAACCCGGGCACGTCCGCGAGATACAAAAGCGGAATGTTGAAGGCATCGCACAACCATATGAAGCGCGCTGCCTTGTCGGCGGAGTCGACGAAGAGAACGCCCCCCTTCTGCTTGGGTTGGTTGGCTACGATCCCCACAACCCGACCGTCGATGCGCGCCAGCCCGGTCAGCAGTTCCTTCGCAAAGCGCTTCTTGATCTCGATGAAGCTCCCCTCGTCGATGACGGCGTTGACGACCTCCATCATGTCGAAGGGCTTGTTCTCATCGACCGGAATGATCTCCTCCAGTGGAGCTCGTCCTTCGGCGGGGGCCTTCGCCTCCGCAGCAGGGGCACGTTCGCCACAGTGAGTTGGCATCATCGCGAGATACGACTTGGCCCAGTCGATCGCCGCCTCCTCGGTCTTGACGAGGACGTCACCGCAGCCCGACACGCTGCAGTGCATCCGCGCGCCGCCAAGCTCTTCGAGACCGACCTTTTCGCCGATGACCATCTCCGCCATCCGGGGCGAGCCGAGGTACATGCTCGCGTTCTTGTCGACCATCACCACGACGTCGCAAAACGCCGGTATGTACGCACCGCCCGCAGCGGACGGCCCAAACAGCAGGCAGATCTGCGGTAACTGGCCGCTCATTTGCACTTGATTGTAGAAAATCCGACCGGCGCCGCGCCGACCCGGAAACATCTGTACCTGGTCGGTGATCCGCGCGCCCGCCGAGTCCACCAAGTACACGAGTGGGCACTTGAGTCGCTGCGCCGTCTCTTGGATGCGGAGGATCTTCTCGACGGTGCGCTTGCCCCAGGATCCGGCTTTCACGGTCGAATCGTTGGCCATGACGCAAAGCAGCCTACCCTGGAGTCGAGCCGTGCCGATCACGACGCCATCCGCGGGCAAGCTCCCGGCGTTCACGTTCGCGAACACGGCATCTTCGACGAAACTCCCCTCGTCGACCAAACGGGCGATGCGCTCGCGGGCGAACAGCTTGCCCTTGGCGCTGTTCTTCTCGTGGTATTTTTCCGCGCCGCCCTTGTTGACCGTCTCGCGCAGGGCCTCGATCTCAGTGTCCGTCGCCATAGCCTCGTGGGATAGCGGGTCAAGGGCGCGCGGTCACGTAGAAGAAGTCACGATAGGAAGGCTTTTCGACGTAGCGGTTGCGCGAGAACTTGAGCTTGGGGATCAAGGTTCGTTTGATCCGGGGCTTGTCGCCCGACCGCTGCTCGAAGAGAAAGAAACGGGTGTACGACCAATTGATGTCGAGCTGCGCCGCGTGCTTGACCCCCATCGCAGCAAGGGCGGCAGCGAGATCCCCGGCGGTGACCCAATCGCCGAAGACGTACAAAAGTGACCGACCGCTAGGGTCGAGGGCAATGGCCGAACGCCGTATATCGTAGACGCCTCCCACCGCCGCGCCCCAAAGACGGGTCCGGTGCTCGCTCTTGAGCCGCGGGTTGGGCTTGCCATCCATCACCAGACAAGGGGGCGTCTGCCGGTACCAGAGGAAGCGACTGGCCTTGCCCCGCAACTGAGGCCACGGCGCGAGGTGCAGGCCGCCGTCGCGGTCGAGAGCAACCGTACAAGCATCGTCAATAGGCGGCGCGTACACATCGCCGGCAGCCATCATTCCGTAATCGCCATGACGAACCTTGAAGCCGCCATTGAACACGCTGAGCAACGCACCATGGTGAGCCGGCGGAATGAGGCCTGGACGGCGCTCCTTGGGCACGCTCTCGCTGACCGGCTCGTCGGTGCCCGCGAGCAAGGTGAGATCCGTGTAGCGCCGATCGAAGGCGATCGCCGTGACGAACACCCACTTCTTGATTTTGTGGGGGTGAATGGTCGCGTAAGCGATCGTGTCCCGATCGCCGAGGCGACCTTCCTCGATCGGCTTCCACGTTCCGTCATCGTCTTTCGCGGTCCGCTTGTACATCGGCTCGAATTTCGCCGGAGGAAAGGGCGCGCCGGCAAACCGGACCGCGGGCACAGCTCCTGGGCCAGGCAGCGAGACGCTGGCCGATCCCGCCGCCGAGTTGGAGTTCGAAGCTGCAGCTGCCCGGTCTGGAGGGTCGAGCACGTCGACCTTGGGGGGCGCCACGCTGGAAACCGGGATCGGACCCGCCGGGTCGGAGGACAGCGATGGCGCGGACCCACAAGAGGTCACGAACGATGACAAGGCCCAACAGGGGACGGCGAGGCGGAGCAAACGACTCACCTTCATGACATAACATCTGTCCAGGCGCGCGCCGAAGAACCAGACTACACTTGGCCCAGCGCGATGCTCCAGGCGACCACGACGAGACCCCACAGGATGTGGCTGCTGGCCAGTACCTTGGCCCTATCCGCATGCGCCGCTCAACGTGGCTCGACCGTCGACGCCAGCGCAGGCTGGGGACCAAGCGAGGGGCTCTCGGAGCCGGCCGAACCACGCGCCGGACGCGCGCCGAAACCCCAAGGTAAACCCTCGGCACGGGCGCCGTGGCGCCACGCGGCCCAGCTGCGCACGCTCAAACGCGTAGGTGGCCGTGGACCCTCCGATCACCTGGCGGGGACCGTCGAGCGTACCGTGTGGACGAACGACCTGGCCTCGAGTTACGCGATCCTCGGATCCGAGCGCCGTTTCGGTAGCGGTACGCTCATCGCCCAACGGCACCATCGACCCAACGAACGAGCGATTCTGAACACCTTCGTGATGCTCAAGGGCGCTCCCGGAAGCGCGCCCGACCAATCGGACTGGATTTACGTTGTCCTCGATGGCGCCGATCGCGTGATCGTCCAAGGGCGGCTCACGCGCTGCCACCGGTGCCACGCCGAAGCCCGCCACGACCACGTCTTCGGCCCGCCAATGTAACTCTGAAATTATTGCACATCTCAATCAAACCATGACAGAGATGTCCCACCTTCTACTACCTAACATTTGAAGGCGAGTGACTCGGGTCCTCTAACAATTCGTGATCACGGATTATTCCTGGATTCGCGAGAATTGGCACATTCCGTGCTTGATGGCGGGCGTTACCGCTTTCACCTGGGCTGAGGTGGGGCGGAAACCTAAAAAGAAGCTTTTGATTCGCTTACCTTCTTTGACTGCGTGTCGCTTGGCTTAGATTCTTTTATTCTTTCAACTTATCTTTATCTTGCTGCCGAAGGCGGCCCCAAGGACGCGCTACCCTCCAGGTGAGCGCGTTTTTTTCGTTTGTGCGCCCGCAACGCCGCCTCCGATGGGCAGATGGTCAGTTC
>JAPYTK010000076.1 GCA_029941785.1 Polyangiaceae bacterium
GCCCGGCGAAGTAGTCGCACCAAAACCTCGTCATCCAATAGGGTCTATCGTTTTTACATACCCACAGGTCTTTCGCGAGATCTGTGTCGCAATCCTGCTTTGCCTTGAGGCCGTCAGCAACGCATCCGTCGACGCACTCGCGCCAGGTTGGGTCCTTTTCGGCAACGGCTGGGTCGGCGCCGCATTCATACTGCTCGCCGCAGAACTCTTGTTGGTCACCCTCGACATCACACTCGTCGGGCGGCTCTTCGCACATGCCGTCTTCGCCAGGGTCTTCGCCGTCCGGGTCTTCGCCGCCGTCCGCAGCGCCCGCACCGCCGCTGGTCGCACTGCTGCTGCCCGTCATATCCCCGGTGCCCGTGCTTCCGGTTGCGGCGGTGGCGTATCCCCCGCCCGCACCGCCGGTGTCCTCGTCCTCGTCCTCGTCCTCGTAGCTATAGGTGTTTCCGTCCCCACCGGCGCCGTCGCCGAAGGCGCTCTCGACCGAGCCGACCTCTTCGCTTGGCTCCAGCTCTTCGCCGCTGAGGCAGCCGCCCGCCAGCACGCCGGTCATGATGAGACCGACTCCGAAGTAAGAACGCAGTGAGATGATGGATGAGGTGGTGTTTGTCTGTTTCATGGTTTCCTTCATTCCGAGGGGCTTGCCCTCTGCTCCGCATGGTGTGTGGTTTGTCTGAGGATAGGTTCTTGTTTGCAGGGGTTTGCCCTGCGCCCTCTCCTCAATGCAAAGGCGATACCAAGATCGCAGGGCCGTCATTTCAGCACCTTATGGGCGCGGGCCGCGGCGTTGGGGGGCGCAGCCTGCAGGGCCGACCCGCGGTTTACCGGCGCGCGGTGCAACAACGCTGCGAATCACCCCCATCGCGCAGTTGACAGAGGCGAGTGTGGGCGTACTCGTTGACGATGGCGTGCCAGTAGACCTCACGCGCCACGTCGCGACGAATCGAGACCCACATGCGGAACTTCATCGGTGTGTAGCGGCGGAAGGAATCGTCTCCGGTGATGTCGGCGATGTAGCTCAGGAGCGAGTGGTCGAACGCAAAGGAATTCACCGCCTGCTCGTATTCGTCCTCGGTGGTGAACAAGCAGAAGAAGATATTCATCAGGTACAGGGAGGTTTCGAGATCGAGGTTCAGCAGTCGCTGCCGGCCCGCTTCGGTGTCGATCGTCGGCACGTCCAGGTCGGAAAAGTCGACCGCCTTGGGAGCGAAGCTCACCGTTTTCGACCGGCCGAGCTGCACCACCAGTCGGTAGATGTTCCGGTCGTGCTCCATGACGGCGTTGTCGTAGAGCTCGTCGAGCGAGGTTGGCAGCAGCTCGGTTCCCGCGATGCTGTCGTCGCCGGCGTTTCGCACGACGAAGTTGATGAGCTGACTCTCGACGATGAAGTGCCGCAGAAGGAGGTACACGCCCTCGGGCGAGACCAGGTGACGCAGGCACCACACGCCGAGGCGATCGATGAGCGCATGGCTCGAGAACTGGAAGGGCAGGATGCGCTTCGCTGTCACGATCAGCGCGACCGCGACGAGCGACACCAGCCGCACGATCGGCATGAGGTAGCGGCGCGAAGGGCGATCGAGCTCGCGAGCAATGGCTTGGCGGGTCGCATCCGCAGCCGGAATCGCCCGATCGACGACAATGGCTTCCGCGAGTGTCGTGTCACCGCGGGTCCGCAGGTCCAAACGCGTGAGGGGAAGAGCTTGCTCATGCATGATCCACCTCCTCGAGCTGCAGGGCGTAGAGCCGCGCGGTGACCCGAGCGACGCGTACGATGTCCTTGGCCATCGCTTCGTCGACGAGCCCGGAAGCGAAGGCGGCGTGCAGCTCGCCGAGATGCTCGTCGTCGTTCTCGCCGTGGTAGCGCAAGAAGCGTGTCTGCTCTTCGCTCAGACCGAGCTGATCGGACAGTGCCTCCGCCCAGAAGAGCGCCTTGTTGGCGCCCAGCCCCTCGATGACGAACATGGCGCCGAGCAGCGCGAAGGGATTGGGGCGGCTGGCTTCGTTGAAGATGAAAGCCGAAAGTGCCTCGGAGCCGATGTTCTTGCTGGCGCTGCGAATGGCCTCGAGCGACCCACCGGTGGCGACGTAGTCCTCCTCGAGCATGCGGTAGTCGTTCTGCTCGGCAGCGGCGTGACGGATGAAGCTCTCACGCCACTGCGCGTGCTCGATGTCGATGTTCGAGGCGGCCCGAGCGATCCAGCGCGCACCGTCGACGACCTGTTGGCGCAACTGCAGCAGAAGCTGCTGATAGTCCTCGAGCGAGGCGGAGCCGCTTTCGATCCGCTGCACCAGGGGGACGCGCCGAAGCTGCCGTTCGAAATCCGCCCACACCAGGCCGAGCTCCGGCGGGACGCGCCCATCGCTCGCGGTCGGCGGCGTTTTTTGAACCCGGACGGGAGATCGCCTCGGCATGTTCTCGCCCGCGACGCAGGTCAACTTGGCAAAGGAGATCGAAAAGCGTCCCGACTCGGGCACGATCAGCAGCACCTGATCCCCCGGCTTGAAGCGGCCGCTCTTCATGCACTCGTCGAGCATGATGAAGATGCTGGCTGCTCCGGTGTTGCCCTTGTCGTAGAGATTGGTGAACCAGCGGTCCTCCGGAATGCCCAAGCCGCTCTTCTCCAGAAAATCGAAGATCTTCGTGCGGAAGTAGTGCGAGCTGTAGTGGCACAGGACATGGTCGATCTGCTCTGGTTGAAAGCGCCCACGCGCGACAAGCCGCAGGTACTCCTCGCCGCCCACCGCCACGATTTTCTGCAGCAGCTTGGTGTCCTGGCGCAGGTTCATCAGGCCCCGTCGGTCAGCATCGGCGATGCTTCGGTGATCGAGCCAGGTGTTGCCGGCGCGCGGCTCATCTTTGTCGCGCATGCCGCTGTACATGCATGTCGGTAGCTCGCCGGCGTGTGAGACGAGATCGATCCAATCGATGCGGAGCGAGGGGCGGGAAGGGTGCGGCGCCTGCTCGAGCATCACCGCACCGGCGCCGTCCGAGAGCATCCAGCGCAGAAAGTCGGCGTCGAAGTCGCGCAGCGAGGGCTCCTTGTCCGCAACGCCTTCTCGCTCGAAGCGGCTCGCTTTGAGAATGCGGCTGATCAGCTCCGAGCCGCCCGCGATGGCGTTGTTTCGGCTGCCGCATGCCACGGCCTGCTGAGCCGACTTCAGCGCGGCCATGCCCGAGCAGCAGACGCCGCCGGTGCTGAGTACTTCCATGGGCGGTCCGCCGAGACGGCCGTGCACCATCGACGCGAAGCCCGGGACCGGGACGTCCCCCTGCGTCGTACCGAAGGCGAGCATCTCGAGCTTGCCCAATCGGGCCTTTCGGTCATCGAGCACGGCTGCGGCGGCGTTGGCCGCGAGCTCTTCGTTCAGGTGCGTGGTGCAGCTGTCCTGATCGAGCGCGTAGTGCCGCGAGCGAATGCCGTTGGCGCGCAGAATACGTTTACGCAGCCGGCTCGGTTTGCCGCCGATGCAGCCCAGGTAGCGCTCCATGTCGTCGTTGGCGATCGGATCGCCGGGCAGATAGGAGCCGGTGGCAGTGATGTAGACGTTGTTCATGGGGTTTCCTCAGTTTGTTGCGGATGTGGGAAGGTTTGCTTGCAGGGGCGCGCGCTTGCGCAGGAAGAGTTGATCGGCCGCTACCGCCAGGGCGACTCCGGCCACGACGTCGACGAGGTAGTGCTGCTTGGTGGTGAGGGTGGAGACGGCGATTGCGACGGCCCAGGCCATGAAGGCCCAGTCGAAGCGCTTGCCTCGTCGAAACAATCCAGCAAACACCGCCGCGCCCACGTGCAGGCTCGGCAGGCAGTTCACCGGTCGGTCGGCGAGACGAACAGCGTCGAGCAGCGCGCCGGTGACGCCTTGCCCCGCGGTCGCCAGGACCCCTCGGTCGAAAGTCGTGGGCCACAGGATGAACACCAGGTTGCTCACCAGATTGAGAGCGACCACTCCGGCGAGGTAGCGCTGGATGCGCTGGCGGTCGGTCTCGAGCGCGTACACCGTGAGAAAGAGCGCGGGAAAGCTGGCGTAGATCCAGACGCTCGCCGGGACGAGCGGCGTGAGGCGGTCGATCGCGCTCAGTGGCAGTACCGTCGCCCCGCTCGGATCGATGAGGCGATTGGTGGCGACGTAGAGACCGACCGTCACGACCAGCACGGCCAATCCGAGCGGCCACTTCGCGCGCCATCCCTGCTGCACGGCCGCGCGTCGCTTGCGCTCGAACAGCCAGTCGAAGACCGGCAGCCACAAGCCGTAGCGATCGTCAAACTCGCCATGGTGGCCCTGATGGCGCCGGCTCGCGCTCACCGAGCGCAGCAGCTGATGGTTGCTGTGGCCGACGCTGTTGACCAGCATGCTGAACAGCGGCAGGGCGAGCAGCGCAGCCACGTGAAAGTCGTGCAGCAGCATGGCGCAGGGCATGACGCTTCCGAGCAGCACCGCCTCGGCGGGATGAAAGCTGTAGCTGGTCCACGGGGTGACCCGCTCGGAGCGGTGGTGCTGTTCGTGCACCGCGCCGAAGAGCTTCGGCGTGTGGAGCAGCCGATGCACCGCGTAGAAGTGCAGCTCGTTGAAGAGCAGAATCGCGATCACCTCCGCGATGACGACACCGGCGCTCGCCTGCCAGACGATGGCGACGACCCCCGCCCGGTACGCCAGCAACAGGCAGCCGCCCATCAGGGCAAACACGCCGATCGACAAAAGCGAGCGCCGAATCTCCGCGCCAATCTGTCCGGCTGGCACCGGGCGCGAGTCGATCGTCGTGCCGATCCCCAGCGGCGCGAGCACCCGACGGGTCACCGCCGCGCTCAGCACACCCGCGCCGAAGTACAGCGCCGCAAAGCCCATCGCCGATGCCGCCACGGCCTGCCCGAAGCTGGCGTCGCTCATCAAAGTTTGCAGTGCGCTGATGTCCATACCCCTAAGGTAGGCATCAGCACTGTTAAGCGCTATGTATTAGATAATGCTAAATCAATAAGCTATACTTATCGATGCCATGGCGGCCTGAACGAGCGGGTTGTCTTTCGAGCGGGGGTGCCAGGCCGCCACGATTGGGAACGCCTTCGGGTCGTGTTTCAATGCCCGCGTCACCACGCCAGCCGCTTTCGGGCTCTGCGTCCCGACCCACGGGATAATCGAGTAACCGAGCCCCGCCTGCACGAAGCTCAGGATGGCGTCCACGGAGCTCGCCGCCAGCAGGCGTGAGGGGCGATTGCCGTTGCGCTCGAGCTCCGCGAGTTGCATCGCGTGGTGCGGGAGGCTGGGGTGATAGCTGACAAAAGGATCGCCACGGAAGTCTGCCAGGCGAGGCCCGTAGCGCCGCTTCGCACACGGATGCTCGCGCGGGACGGCGAGGTAGATCTGACAATAGGCCACGGCCCGCGCCTCGACGCTCTTTGGCAGCTCGGGCAGATAATCCACCAGGAGATCGGCCTGGCCCAGGCGTAGGCGTTCGATGTCTGGCTGCTGGATCTCCTCGAGCTCGATGTGGATGTCCGGTCGCGCCTTGCGCAGCCGACTGAGCCATGCCGGCATCAACCGCCGCAGCGCGAGGCCCGAGGCGTCGATCCGAAGCGTACCGCCAAAGGAAGAAGCCTCGATCGAGCGCAACACGGCCGGGAGCTCCTCAAAGAACGGCGCGCAGAACGCGTGGAGGTGCTTGCCCGCTGCGGTGAGCTCCATTTGATCTTTCGCGACGCGATCGAAGAGTGTGACGCCCAGCTCCTCCTCGAGCTTGCGCACCTGTTGATGGACGGCCGGCTGCGTGATGGGATAGGGGAACTGTCGCGCTGCCCGGGCGTAGCCCCCGGCGAGCGCCACCCGGTAGAAGCCTTCGAGGCGATGTAGCTGAATAGTCATTGATAAGTGAAGCTTATCATTCGCCAGCAGCCATTTGTCGCAAAAGACATGCGGGCTCTTTGTCCAAGCGAGGGCAGAGAGCCCTGCGCCGTGGCCGGCGAGCCCTGCGCCGTGGCCGGCAAGCTTAGCGCAGTCCGTGCTTCTTCAAGAGATCGAGCAAGTGCGAGCGATCCATTTTGGCTTGCCGCGCCCCTTCGCTCACCACGCCGCCGCTTCGTTCCATCAGCTTGGCCAGGAAAGCGGCCTCAAATTGGGCGAGCACCTTGCCGCGGGCCTCTTTGTAAGTCGCGCCCGCGAAGTCATCGAGCTCCGCGCTGCTGCCCGACGCGGCGGGGCGATCGCTTTCATCCAGCTCGGGCAGATCGCCCATCACGACCGTGGCCTCGACAATGTTGCGCAGCTCGCGCACGTTGCCGGGAAACTCGTGGGCCATTAGCTGGGCCATCGCGTCTTCGTCGAACAGCGGCTCGTCACTGTCATGGCCGCAGGTGATCGCAAAGCGTTGCACCAAGCCGGGAATGTCTTCACGGCGTTCGCGCAGTGGTGGCAAGGTGAGCTTCAAGACCGCGAGGCGATAATACAGGTCGAGCCGGAAACGTTCCGCGTTGACCTCACGGCGCAGATCGCGATGCGTGGCGCACACGACGCGAATGTCCACCGCGATCTCATCGTCACCGCCCAAACGGGTGAAGCGACGCCGCTCCAGCGCGCCCAGCAGGGCCGCCTGCAGATCGCCCGGCAGCTCGCCCAGCTCGTCGAGAAAAAGCGTGCCGCCGTGTGCGCGCTCCAGGGCGCCTTGGCGCTGCCGGTGAGCACCGGTAAACGCGCCCTTTTCGTGGCCAAACAGTTCGCTCGCCACCAGCGTGGGAGACAGCGACCCACAATCCACGGTGACGAACGGCGCCTGCGAACGCGGTGACAGGTCGTGCAGCGCGCGGGCCACGAGCTCCTTGCCGCTGCCCGACTCGCCACGCAGCAGCACCGTGGCTTCACTGGCGGCGGCTTTCGAGACGGCGTGAAGCAATCGCCGCATCGCTGCGGACTCCCCGTAAATGCCGCCGAGCTCGGCCTTCTTGAACGCGGGTGCGCGCCCGACGCCGGCGTCTTCGATGCGCAAACGGGTGGCGCCCATCGACAGCTCGGTCCCTGCCGCGATGCGTCCGCGATCGATGCGGACCGGTCCGGCGAAGGTTCCGTTGGTGGAGTTGAGATCCACCACCTCGATCATGTCGTCATGCCGCCGCAGCTCGACGTGGTAACGGGACACGGTCTGATCGGTGAGCTGCAGCGCGTTGTCGCTCGCCGTGCCGATCGCCATGTTGTCGCCATCTTCCACCAGCGTGGCGCCCTGGTCGGGCCCGTGCGTGACCACGAGCCGCAGCCGCGAAACCGGGACGTTGGTGGTTTTGAAGAAGTGTGTGCTTTTGACCATGGCGCCTGGCCTGACTCGGGCGAGCGCGTCGCCGCGCCAGAGTGTCGTCCGGGCGAGAGTATAGTCCCGATGAGGGCCCGTGTGGGCTTCCCGCGCGTTCAGGTGCTCTCTCTTGTGCGCCTGTGGAGCTAATGGGCTGATCTTCGTCGCCAACGACGGCCAAGCCGAGGAGGCGCGGCGAGGCAAGTGGCACATCGCACGGGGTCAGTGGTATCGTGAAGCCGTGGAGATGTTTCGTCCGTCGTTGGTCATGGGGCTCGTGCTCATGGTGGGCTGCCATGTGATCACCGGCCTCGACGACGTCGTCCCTTGCGAGGGCAACTGCGAACCCCAGGCCTCGTCGGCTTCTGGCGCGATGAGCGGCTCGGGTACGGCGAGCGGCTCGGGCGGCAACGCTGGCTCCGGCGCGACGAGCGGCTCGGCTGGTGCGGGTGGTTCGGCTGGCGCGGGCGGTATGGAGTGCACGGGCGCGGGCGGTTCCGGTGCCGATCCTGGCTGCTGGAAGGCATTTATCATGAAGAATATTCCAGCCGATACCACCGCCGCGGACTTTAACGACTGCATCGTGCAACATTGTCTGCAGACATGTGACCCAATCAAAACTGTCCCTTGGTGCGACAGCGACAGCCCAGAGTGCATGTCGTCGTGCGATGCATGCAAGCCAAAAATACCCACAATCAACGACTGCTGGGAATGCATCAAGCTGAACTGCTCCCGTCAGGCAGACAAATGCGATTGTACCCTCAGCATCTAGACGACCCCGTCGGTGTAGCCGGGGCGTGCCCACGGTAGCGCGTGCGGTCCGGCCAAGTGGGCCACTTTGGATTCGACCTCGCGGCGCCGGTGCGCGTCGAAGCTCGACTGGCCCCACGATCGGGCGTGCGAGACGTTGTCGCGAAGATGCGCGAGACCGGTGTGCCCGACCAAGGAGCAAGCCACGCCGGGCTCGGACCAAGCGTGCCCGAGAAGCTCGTCTGCCGTGACTCCGTTCTTCACCAGTCCGTTGACGACCTTCATCACGATCAAGCCCATGTCTTTCGCGCGGGCCTCGGCCATGGCTGTCGCGGCGAAGTTCTGCCAATAGGTCGCGTTGAAGGAGAACAAGGCCACGTCCAGATCGGCTCGCCGGATCATCTCGGTGCTAAGCTCGGGGCTCTCCATGCTCGAGATCCCGATCGCCCGAGCCATCCCTTGCGCCTTGTACGATTCGGCCAAGGGAACCATCACGTCGAGCAGTTGCTCGAGGTTGTCCTCGGGACGGATCTGATGGACGTACAGGATGTCGACGTGGTCGGTGCGCAACCGCACGAGGCTCTCTTCGAAAATCGACTTCGCAAGTTCGGGGTCGCGGGCAGAGAGCTTGGTCGCCAACACGATGTCCGCTCGATGCGGCGCGAGGACGTGGCCGAAGCGGGCCTCGCTGTGAAGGTCATCGTCCCGATAGTAAACTGGCGCGGTGTCGAAATAGGTGATCCCCGAGCTTACCGCCTCATCGAGGAGGAGCTCCCACTCTGGTTCCGGGTTGTCGAGGAAAGCGACCCCACCACCGAAACCGAGGATCGACACGGACAAGCCGCTCTGGCCGAGGCTGCGGCGAGGGATCCCGCTGGGCCCGGCGGGCTGCGAGCCCCCACCGGCGGTCGACCCTCCGCCGGGCGCTGCCGGCTCGGAGTGATGAACCTGCGCGTCGCAGGCTCCGGCCACGGAAGCGGCGGTGAGGCCCGCGGCGGCCCCCTTGAGCAGTTGCCGCCGAGACGTCAAAGGCTTGGTCATGCTGTTTGCCTGCTCCCTCGTGTACGGTTTGTCATCCCTCCCTCATGATAACGCCGATGGATGTCCAAACCGTCATTTTATTGGGGCTATACTCAAGGGCACGCACTTTTGTCTGGTGTTGGCCAATCGACGAGTCCCGCTTCCGACCATGAAACCACACCTCGCCTTGAAACTCGCTGTCGCCGGCACCTTGCTCTTCGGCACGGCGGCCATCGATGAGCGGACGCTGGAATGTGAGCAGGCCATCTCCCACCTACGCAGCTGCTGCGTCAATCTCGACGCGAAAAGCGCGTGCGGCGATGGGTGCAGTCCGGTCACCCTGACCCTCGACGAGAGTCATTGTCTTCAGGACTCGAGTTGCGAAGCGATCCGCTCAAGCTCGGTGTGTGAGCGCGTCGAGACCGCTTCGCGGGCGGCGCACGATACCACTGCGAATGAAACCGACGCGCCGGAGCGGGAAGAGGTGTGCCCGTGACGAGGTCACTGTTGGTGCTTACGGCTTCGGCGCTGACCTTGCTGGCAAGCGAGCGCGCCGATGCCTACGATCCCTCTGGCGCACCGCCGCCGCGTTGGTTCGAAGGCGAGCGGGGCTTCAGCATGAAAGTCAGCGCGGGTCCCAGCTATCGCCGCATCTACCGCGTCGATGCGGGAGGCGCTCAGATTGGCGTGGCCTTCGGTGGGCAGACCGGATCGGGCGGCTGGTACGGAGCGATCCGTGCCGAGCTCGGCCAGACGGATCAGGGCCTGCCGATTCGTCACCTCGGCCTCGGACCTACCTGGGAGGCGCCGATCGGTCCCTGGCGCTTCGGCTTTGGTGCTCATTCTGGAATCATCTCGATCCAGCGCGCGAGCTCGGGCGCCTGGCTCACGGATTTGACGCTGGGAGGACACCTCTTCAGTACCGTCGATGTCTACCGGGCGTCTTCGTATGCAGCGACGGTGGGGCTGTTCTTCGCGACGGAGGGGATGGATGGCGACGACCCTCCTCAGATCCACCACGTCTCTGCGCGTCTCGGTGTGCGCTTCTTTTGAGCCCTGCCCACGTCGCGCGCCCTTCGGATGGCCGCGGCTCGGAAGCGCGTAAGCTTTGCCGTTGAGCTTGCACCCGTTGCTGCGTATTCTACTTCAGATGATCGACATGCACAGACGGCTTTGGGTGATGTTGGTCGCCGCGGCCGTCGCGACCGGCGGGTGCGTGCTCGCTCGTGAGGGCACCAGCGCGCCTTTCGGAGCAAATGGCGGCGGTCAAACTGGGGGTAGTGCGGTGACGGTGTCCGCCGGCAGCGACGGCAACAGTTCGGTCGCGACGGGCGGTGGCGCATCGACGACGAACTCAGGTGGCGGATCCGCGATGGAGAGTGATTGTCTCAACGGAATCGATGACGACGGTGATGGGGATGTGGATTGTGGTGACAACGATTGTGTGGCGGCGGGTTTCGTCTGTCTTCCACCATTGGCAGGTGCCGCGTCGCACGTGGTGCTCTCGGGTGACGCGTGTCCGGCCGCTGCCCAGCCGATGACGCTCCATTCATGCGACGCCTCCAAATGCGCCTGCGATGGCCAGCCCGGAGAGTGTAAGTTTGAAGTTGCGCGTTGGAACGGCGACAATTGCAACGGGCAGTCCACCTCGTCGGTCAAAACGCAACCGAACTGCTACTCCATCGACCCTGGCTTAACGAGTTCCTTCAAGGGCACGACGACATCCGTGGGTAATGCCAGCTGCCCTTCGGTGGCTCCCGACATTGTGGCTGTCGATCGCGGGGCCTGTGAGGTGTCTGGCGGAGCGTGCGCCAATGGCGGCGCCTGCGTTCCGGCCGAGTTTCCCGTGGCAAAGGCATGCGTGCTGCTGGCGGCAGGATCCAACTGCATGGCCCCTTATGACGGTTACCGCACGACGGTGTACGACAATCCCAACTCGAGCTGCAATTGTTCGTGCAGCAAGGTGGGCGAGAGCTGCGCAGGCTCGGTACAGTGGTATTCGGGCAACCAGGATTGCAACGGCCCTGCGACGGGAACCACGTCGATCGATGGGCAGTGCAAGAGCGTGGGATACCTCGAGTCCTATTTTATCGACAACGTCGAGGCTAAGCCCCAATGCCAAGCGGATGCGTCGATGCCGTCGGGCGAAGGCGTACTATGTTGCATGAATGGTCCTTGACCGCCCGTGCGCCGCAGCCGTCATCCATCGAGCCGCTGACCCATGGGTTGGCAGGTCCGGCGCTCATGCCCGGTCGCTCGTATGCTGAACACCCGTAGCGGATCGATAAAAACCGATTGACAGTCGGTTTTTGGGCTCGGCATACTATGATTCTATGCCTTTGGTCATCGGTGCATTGGAGATGGCGGTCATGGAGCACCTCTGGACGAGCGGCTCCGCGAGCGTGAAAGGCGTCTATCGCGCGCTGGGCAGTCGGCGGGGGATCAAGCAAAACACGGTGCAGTCCACCATGGACAGGCTGTATCGCAAGGATTTGCTTGAGCGGGACAAGGTCAGCCACGCTTTCGTCTACCGGCCTGCCGTGAGTCGCGAGGAGCTCAGCACCAAGGTGATCGGGGAGGTGCTCGAGACGCTGGCTGGCGGCGAGACGGGCGTGATGCTGAGTGCATTCGCCAACCTCGCACAGCGCGAAGGCGACGAAGCGCTCGCCGAACTCGAGAAACTGATCACCCAGAAGCGGCGCGGGGGCTCACCATGAGCGGCGGGCTGGCGCTCACGGCGCTCGTGGTCGCCTTGGCGACGATGCAGGCCTTGGTCTGTGCAGTCATCGTGGCCGGGCTCATGCCTTGGTTGCGCCCTCGGCTCGAGAGCGTGGCGATGGCGGGAAGAACGCGGGTGTTCATCATCGTCGCTGCCTTGCCCCTCGTGACCGGCGGCGTGCTGGTTGTCGCGGCCCTGGGCCCTTCGGTCATCAGCCATCTGGGGGTTGGCGCCGATCACTGTCTCGTGCACCTCGACCACGCGCTGCATCTTTGTCTGCGTCATCTACCCGAGACGGCTCCCAGTATCACCGTAGGCCTTGTTGTTGGCGTGGGAGCGGTGATGGCGGCGTCGGCCATTTGGCGGGCGACGATGCTGATGATCTCGGGACGGGGCGAAGCACGTTCGCTCGCCGCGCTCGCTCGTCGGCAAGGCGTCGTCCGTTGGATCGAGTCGCGCCTGCCCTTGGCGCTCACTGCCGGGCTGCTGCACCCAGAGGTCTACGTGTCCTCCGGTATGCGGCGGGGTCTCGATGATTTGGAGCTGAGGGCCGCCATCGCGCACGAGCAATGTCACGCAAGAGAGCGCCACTCGCTGTTGAAGTGGTTGGCGACGGTCGCGGCGATGTTTCACCTACCGGGCGTGAGGGCTGAACTCGTGTCGATGCTCGATTTGGCGTGCGAGAGACGAGCCGACGAATGTGCTGCGACGACGATCTCCGATCGGCTTCGGGTCGCGAGCGCCTTGGTCCATGCCCACCGTCTCGTTCGCGAAGGGATCACGGATCGAAGTGAACGACCAGGTGGCGCGACGGCGGTCATGGCTTTCGCTCGCGGATCGCACAGACGTCTGGATCAGCGTGTGCGCGCCCTGCTCGAAGATGCCCCACGGGTGCAGCGGCGATCGCGTTCGACTTGGGTGATGGGCGCCGCCCTCGCGGCAGCGATCGTTGCGCACCATGAACTTCACCATGCGGCTGAGCACGTACTAACGTTTCTCGGCTGAAGGCGTCTGCGCATGTCACTGTCTTTTTACTCTCGACGCCCAAGGAAAACCGATCTTCGGTCGGTTTTTGTGATTGTCGCGCTGACGGTGACTTGCGCTAGCGCTGTAGCGTGGGGCCACGACGGAGCGGCTCAGGCTTTGCGAACATCGTCAGCCGCGCTTGGCGAGATCGCCGCGACGCGTCTCTTTTGTGAGACGGGGCCTGACGTGGCGGTCGCTCGCGGACGGGCATTGCTTGCGGCCAGCTTTGTTACCGAAGCGGATCTGCTTCCCAATCCGACGCTCTCCAGCGCTCATGATCGAAGCGTCACCGCTGATGGTGAGCACGAAACGGTGATCGGAATCGAGGTTCCGCTCGGGATCGGTGGCAGGCGAGGCTTGTTGCAGAGCGCGGCGGTCGCTCGGCAGGCCCAAGCACAACTCGAGACGAGCCACGGGCGCGTGCTCTCCGCGCTCTCCTTTCGCCGCACGTTCGTCAAGGCGTCGTTGACGCGCGCGCGAGTGGATCTGTTGAACGCGCGACAGAGGATGCTTGCGTCGCTCGTGGAAAAACTCGACAAGCTGCAAGATGGCGGTGACCGCGCTCGGCTCGATCGCGACCGCTTGCGGGTCGAGGCGGCGCTCAGCGCGGCCAACATGGCCCGCCACAAGCGCGAACTGCAGGCTCATCGCGTCTGGCTCGAGATCGTCTTGGGAGCGGCCGTCGACTTGAGCGATACTCCGCTTCGTAGGACGGGGGGCGGGCTACCGAGCGTTGATGACTCGAGCGCGCTCAATCTCAAGGTCGCTGCCCTGACCAAGGCAGCGGAGGCGAGTGAGATCGAAGCGGCTGCCGCGCGACGTCGGTGGGTGCCCGATCTCGCCGTGTTTGCGGGCTATCGCATGGTTGGAGGCCGGAACGTCGAGCTTGGCCACGGGTTGTCGCTAGGCATGTCACTGCCTTTGACGTTCTTCGATCACGGCCAGGCAGAGGTGGAGCGGGCGAAGGCCCACGCGGCTCTTGCTACTGCCGCCGCCGCGAGGGAACGACGCCTTGCGCGTGCCGCGACGCAGGCTGCCCGAGCGCGACTTGCCGAGATCGCTCGCACGACGCCCGGCGTGAAGAAGGCTGTCAAATTGGCCCGCAAAGCGGAGCGGGGCACCGAACGTCTCTACCTCGCGGGGGAGAGCAAGCTGCTTGACGTCTTGCAGGCTGCGCGAAGTCGTAGCGAAATGGAGCTCGTGTTGATCGATCTCGCGGCGGCGGAGTCCGACGCTCTGTTGTCCTTGGCCCGCGCGCGGGGGCGCTTCGCCGAGAAGTCGCTCGACGCCGCATGCACCGGAGGTCCGCCATGAACCGAATGTGGATGGCAGCTGCGATCCTCTTGCTCCTCCCGGCATGTCGTGACCATGACCACGGCAATGGGCACGGTCACGACCACGGTAAGGGCGACGACCACGGCAAGGCGCACGACCACGGCAAGGGTCACGACCACGACAAGGGTCACGACCATGACAAGGGTCACGACCATGACAAGGGTCACGACCACGGCAAGGGTCACGGCGATCATGGCAAGGCGCACGGCGATCATGGCAAGGCGCACGACGATCATGGGCACGGCGACGCGATCGGTTGCACAAAGTGGACGGACGATTTCGAACTCTTCGTAGAGATCGATCGCCCGAAGCCTGGACACAAGGTGGGTTACCACGCGCACATCACCTCGCTCGACAGCTTCAAGCCCGCAACGAAAGGCACGCTCGTGGTGCAGTGGCGGCAGGGCCAGCGCGTCGTGGCTGGAGCACGGGCCGATGCCCCGGCTCGTCGCGGGATCTTCACGCCAACGTCCACCGCGCCGCCGAAGGGGAAATACGATGTGGTCTTCCGTTATACGCTCGGGGCGCGAAGCGCGAGCTTCGATTGCGGCCCTGTCATCGTGGGCCCTGCGTCGGGACCCAGCGAAGAGAAGGTGCGGCTAGGCTCCACCGCATTGGCCTTTACGAAGGAGCAGCAGTGGGTCGTACCCTTCGCTTCCGCATTGGCGGTGATGCGAAAGATCGCCCGCGAGGTCGAGCTACCCGCGACGGTCGAACCCGCTGGCACCGACCGACTGACGATCGCTTCACCGACTTCCGGGCGCTTCTTTCACAATCCGAAGCTATCGCTCGCCGAGGGTCTCCACATCAAGAAGGGCACGCAAGTAGGCAGTATTGCGCCGACCGTGGCGGGTGACGACTTTGGCGAGCTGACCCGCCACGTCGACGAGGCCAAGCTGGCAAAGAAGCAGGCGCAGGCCGAACTCAAACGCATCTTGCCGCTCGTGAAGGAGGGCTTGCTCCCTCGAAAGCGCCTCACGGCTACCAAGAACGAAATCGAGCACCATCAAGCGAAGTTGCGCGCAGCGCGCGGTCGGCTTGCACGCGTCGTCGCGCCGGGGGGCAGCGGTGGTCTCAGGATCAAGTCCTCACTCGGCGGCGTCGTGACCGAGATCCTCGTCGCCAACGGCGAGCCCGTCGATCCAGGTGCGCCGCTGCTTCGTATCGGTGGCGAGCGCAGTCGCTGGCTGCGGGCGCGTTTTGTGGCCCGTCCGGCTCATGAATTGAGCCATGCCAAGGTCGTCGGCGTGCGCACCCCCTCGGGCGAGCGACTCGACGTGCGGGGTAAAGCCAAGCTGTTGTCTCAGCACCCCGTCGTCGAGCCTCGCACCCAGCTCGCGACGTGGATTGCACGGGTGAGCCTCGGAAAAGACGCGCCAGGAGGGGATCACGAATTGCGCTCCGGCACGCCCGTGGTGTTGTTGCTCAGCGTGGGCCAGCCGGTGGCGCGTATCGCCGTGCCTCGGGGCGCGGTGGTCGACATCAACACGCGTCACTATGTGTTCGTCCAGATCGAGGGCGAGCGCTTCGAGAAGCGACGGGTTTCCCTCGGCGTTTCAGATCACGACTTCGTCGAGATCACCAGCGGCGTGAGACCGGGCGAGCGCGTCGTCACCAAGGGTGGTTACGACATCCACCTCACGAGCGTGATGGGCAACGTCGAGTCGCACCAACACTGACGAGAACATGTTCGACGCCATCATTCGAACATCCTTGCGCCGCCCATGGTTGGTGTTGTTGCTCGCCTTGTTGGTCACCGCTCTCGGAGTCGATGCGGTTCGCACCATGCCCGTCGACGTGCTTCCCGAGTTGACGGCGCCCACCGTGACGGTGGTGACGGAGGCACACGGGCTGTCTCCCGAGGAGGTCGAGCAAACCGTCACCATTCCTTTGGAGCAGGCGCTGAACGGCGCGGCGGGCTTGCGTCGGCTGCGCTCATCGAGCGCTATCGGCCTGTCACTGATCTGGGTCGAGTTCGAGTGGGACGTCGATCCCTTGGTCGCGAGGCAGATCGTCAGCGAACGCTTGCGTGTCGCCCATGGTTTGCGCGAGGAGCATCCCGAGCCGGTGCTCGCGCCGGCATCCTCGATCATGGGTGAGATCATGTTCGTCGGATTGCTCGCCGGTGAAGACGTGTCCGCCCGCGATCTGAGGTCCATTGCCGACTGGGAGGTACGGCGTACGCTGCTGTCGGTTCCTGGCGTGGCTCAGGTCGTTCCCATCGGTGGCGAGGTTGCTCAGGTACACGTCACCCTCAAGCCCGACAAACTCACGCAGCACGGGCTCTCCGCTCACGCCATCGTCGAGGCCCTCCGCGGGGCTTCGGCTGCTGGCAGCGGCAGTTTTCACATCGCGGGAGCCCAGGAGTATCTGGTCCGAGCGATCGGAAGACCCTCCTCGCTCGCCGATCTCGGGCGCACGGTGGTGGCGAAAAAGGGCGACGTGCCGGTCATGTTGCGGGACGTCGCGGACGTCGCCATGGGCTCAGCGCTCAGCCGCGGTGTGGCCTCGGTGGACGGCAAGGCGGCGGTCGTGCTCAAGATCCAAAAGCAAGCCCGGGCCAACACGCTCGACCTCACCCGGCGAATCGACAAGGTCCTCGACGGCATCGAGGCGAGCCTTCCGCCCAAGGTCAGTCTCTATCGAAAAGGTTTTCGGCAGTCACAGTTCATTCAGGTCGCGGTCGACAACGTTCGGCGCGTGCTCATCGAGGCCAGCATCCTCGTGGTCGTCATTCTCATTCTGTTCTTGATGAGCTGGCGCACGACCCTCATCAGTCTCTTGGCTCTTCCTCTCTCGCTGTTGGCCGGTATCTTGGTCCTTCGCATCTCGGGCGCCTCGATCAACACGATGACCTTGGGAGGATTTGCCATCGCCATTGGCGAACTCGTCGACGACGCCATCATCGACGTGGAAAACGTCCACCGTCGGCTTCGCGAGAACGCCAAACGATCGCCAATGGATCGACGAACCATCTTCGAAGTCGTACTCGAAGGATCGAGGGAAATCCGCGGCTCGATCGTATTCGCCACCGCCATCATCATCTTGGCTTTCATGCCCCTGTTTTTCCTCAGCGGTCTCGAAGGGCGCCTGCTGATCCCGCTGGGCCTCGCCTTCGTGGCGAGTATCGCCGCCTCGCTGCTCGTCGCTTTGACTGTGACGCCGGTGTTGTGCCTGCTCTTGCTGCGCGATGACGCGCCCGGAAAGCTCGTGAAGCAAAGCGCGGTCGCGCGCTGGCTCGAGGCCGCCTATCGACCGCTGGTGCGGGCCACTCTTCGGGTCCCAGGCCTTATCGCTGGGCTGTCCTTCATCGGTGTCGTGGCCGCCGGGTTTGCGCTCGCGAGCTATGGGCGAGGGTTCTTGCCGCCATTCAACGAGGGGGCGCTCAACATTGCCGCGGCGACGGCTCCCGGAACCTCGCTGCAGGCTTCGAGCGACATCGTCTCACGCCTGGAGCGAAAACTCAGCAAGCATCCCGCGGTCACCTCTGTCATTCGATTTACGGGTCGCGCGGAGCAGGACGAGCACGCCATGGACGTGAACTTCTCCGAACTCGAGGTGACGCTCGACCTGAAAGACAAACACCATCGGGATCAAGTGCTTCGCGACGTGCGAGCGATGGCCCGTGAGATCCCCGGTCTCACGGTCACCGTCGGCCAACCGATCAGCCACCGGATCGACCACATGTTGAGCGGCGTCCGGGCGACGATCGCGGTGAAGTTGTTCGGTCCGGATTTGGACACCTTGCGATCGCTCGCTCGCCAGGCGGAGGCTGCGATGCGTCAGGTGGAGGGGACCGTCGACGTGAGCGTGGAACAGCAAACCGAAGTGCCGCACTTGGTCATTCGGCCCCGGGCCACCGAGCTCGCCATGCTCGGGCAGTCGCAAGGCGATCTCATCCACTTCGTTCAGATGGCGCTCGCCGGGGAACGGGTCGGAACCTGGTGGGACAAGGAACGCACGCGAGCGGTGGTGGCTCGGTTTCCTGCAAGCTACCTCAACGATCTCGATCGCATGAGATCGCTTCCCGTCGACGCAGGCGGCGCACGATTTGTACCGCTCGAGGCGGTGGCGACGCTCAGCCGCACCATGGGTCCGAACTTGATCAACCGCGAGAACGGCGAACGGCGTCTCGTGGTCAGCGCGAACGTGAGCGGGCGGGACGTCAAGAGCACGGCCGAGAGCATCGACGCGGCGCTCGATGGGGCTCTGGCGATGCCTAGCGGTTATCGTTACAAGCTCGGCGGCGAGTTTGAAAATGAGGCGGCTGCGAGTCGGACGATTGTGGGCCTCGCGCTGCTCGCCATATTTGGGATGCTCATGCTCTTGTCCTCCGCGTTCCGATCGATGCGGCATGCGGCCATCGTGATGGTCAACCTGCCGCTCGCGCTGCTTGGCGGCGCGGTGGCGGTTTGGTTGACCGGCGGCGTCATCACCGTCGCCTCGCTCGTGGGATTCATCACGCTCTTCGGGATCGCCAGCCGCAACGGCATCATGATGATCTCGCACTATCGCCGGCTGGTGCGCGACGAGAACCTCTCCCTCGACGATGCGGTCGTGGAGGGAAGTGTCCACCGACTGACGCCCATTCTCATGACCGCACTGACCGCTGCGCTTGCGCTCATCCCAATCGCGATGTCATCGGGCGAGCCTGGCCACGAAATCCAGGGACCGATGGCCGTCGTCATCCTTGGCGGCCTGCTCAGCGCTACCATCCTGAACTTGGTCGTCATTCCAGCGCTTTTTGCCCGTTTTGCCGGGATGGACGAGGTGCTCGCTCCGAGCATTCGCTAATCGCGCGAGAAAGAAACGCGCATGCTGACCGCGCACGCCCGGGACCGCGAAGCGCCTGAAGACGACCGTTGCCCGGCGATGGACGGTGAGCAAGCACGAGAGTGCTTGACAAGCATACCCTTCATGCTGTGCGATCGGAGGTAGATGAGTACTCGACGACTGTTCGCTCTCGGCCTTGCCATGGCGGGCGGCTGCCACATGATCGGCGGCACGACGGATCTGTACATCGATCCTGCGCTCGAGGCGGTGACCGCATCCTCATCGACCGGAGGCAGCACGAACGTGGGCTCGACGGGCGGTGGACAAGGCGCGGGATCGCAGGGCGGCGGTGGCGCAGGACCCATGGTGTGCGTCGAGAACACCGGTGAGCCGCCCACCATGTGGACCTGCCCCGAGCCGGTGACGGACTGCCGCACCTGCAAATTCATCGAGGGTGAGTGCGTCATGGACAATCTCGACACGGGCACGATGTGCACCGAAAACGACGGAACGAAGTGCGATGGGGGCGGTAACTGCGTCCAGTGCACGAAGAACGAGGACTGCCCGTCAAACAACTGTCAAGACAACGTCTGTTACGACGCAACGTGCGACGACCTGGTAATAAACGGCAACGAGACCGACCTCAATTGCGGCGGTGAAGACTGCGCCCCGTGCGAAAATGGTGAGACGTGCAAGGCAGGAAGCGACTGCAAGAGCACGCTGTGCAAGTCGCTGAAGTGCGCTCCGTGCAACGCCGAAGAGCAGGACGACTGCGCCACCGGCCAGTATTGCGAAAAGAGCAGCAATCACTGCACGCCGACGAAGAGCGGTGGCCAGGCATGCGGCGACGATTACGAGTGCCAGACCGGGACGTGTTGCGAGGTCGATTGGCAGGACTATTGTAAGGGGTTCTTTCCCTGCCTATGAGCCACGCTGCCGCGCTGCCGTTGAAAGCAGCGCGCCTCAGAATTGAAGCTTCAGCATGACGCCGGTTGGCGCGATCACCAGACGTGGCGCCCGCTGAGCCGATCGCCGCGCCTGTTCTTCATCGACGTCTTCGCTGTCGCTCGCCGCTTCCTCGTCATCGCCGAGGGCGAAGACCAAACCCACCGTGCCCGACGCGGCGGCGAGACCGGTGAGGACGAACATGGTCGTCGACACATGCGCGAGCGTACGTGACCGCTGCAGCTGTTCTTCCACGCGCGGCGGGCAGGCATTGCCGATGCATTGGTCGCTTACGTCTGATGCCGCGGAGAGCGACATCACGCCGGTGACGGTACCTGCGGCGCCGAACAAGACGGTTCCAGCGAGACCTGTGTAGCTCGCGACCCACGGTACGGTCGTGGATGACGGCTGGCCGTTCGGGGGCGGTGCGGCGCTCGCTTCGCGCGTCAAGCGGAACGTCAGCGATTGGGTCCCTCTCTTTGCGAGTTTCACCGACTTGGTGACGGTGCTGTAGCCCGCGATGGCCACGACCACGTCGTGCCGGCCCGGGTTGACCTCGATGGGATCGAGCCATTGCATGATGGGCGCGCCGTCGATGAGGACGGCTACGGCCTCTTGCTTGGCCTCTGGGCTCAAATCTTCTGCTTCGATGGTCAGCGTCAGCCGAGGGATCTGCCGCCGGAGGGCTTTGATGAGACGGTGGGCCGCTTTTCGTGCGCCGGTAAACGGGCGCGGCTCGCCACGGCGCGGAGTGTGGCGCGTCACACGCTGGAAGGCCGCCTTGGCCTGCACGAGTTGACCGAGCTCCATGTGCATTCGGCCAACCTCGATGCCGGTTGTCGGCACCCCCATGATCTCGTCGGCGTGCTTGTACGCTGCGAGCGCGCCCTCGATGTCGCCTTGCTTTTTTCGCTCGTCACCCTGTTGGACGAGCGTGCGCGCTGTGTCTTTGTCGATCGCGCTCGGTTGCGCCGCTACGGGCTCGGTCAGGAGCAGACACGCGAGCAGCCACGCGCACGAGATCGTGGCGAGCCGCCGCGCAGCCCTGGAGCTTCGTGCCAACACCTCAAAAGCCTAGCTGCTCTTCTCCGCGGCGGTCTGATTTTTTCCGATTCGGAGTGTTGGCTGGAGTCTTGGCCGGAGTCTTGATCGGAGTTGGTGAGCGCCGGGGCAGGCGAGCGGGTGGCTTGGCGGGTCGCAATCGCGCCGCGGCGCTCTTTGCGGGAGTCGCCGGGGAGTCGACCGAGCCTGACGCTGCGGAGGAAGCCTTCGGCGGAGCCGAGCTTGTCGTGACGGGCGCCGCGGTGACCGGGGGCGTTGTGCTCGCCTCGCCAGACGGCGGCTCACTCGTTGCGGCTTCGGGCGAGCTACCGTCGCCCCTCGGGCCAGGCCACGCGAGCGCCAACAACAACCCGCCGACCGCTATCGCTCCAGCTGCGAGAGCGACGCTTCGCTTGGCTCGACGGGTCTGCACCGTCCCTTGAATGGCCAAGGGCGTGCTTGGGTACAGGGTCGCGGGCTCCGAGCCGCTGAGCAGCGTGACGAATGACTTGCTCATCTCTTTGGCCGAGGTGAAGCGGTGCTTGGAGTCCCGATGAAAACAGCGGGCGAACCACGCGTCGACTTGTGGCGACAGCTCGGGCCGCAGCATGCTCACCTTTTCGGGTTTCGGGTTCGCCAGTTCCAAGCATAGCTGCCCCAGTGTCTTGCCTTGGAAGGGTAGGCGGAGGGTCAAGGCTACATAACAAACCACCCCCAAGGCCCACAGATCGGCTCGGCGATCGACCTCCCCTTCTTCCAGTACTTGCTCCGGACTCATGAACTCGGGCGTGCCGACGATCTTCCCTTCTGTCGTCAGCCCGCCCATCTTCGGTAGTTGCGTTTGTTTCGCGATTCCAAAATCGAGGATCTTGCAGAAGAAGAAGGGCTGGGTGCTCGATTCTTCTTCGGTCGGACAGAGAAAAATATTGTCCGGCTTGATGTCCCGATGAATGATCCCCTGCTGATGTGCTTTGTCGATCGCGCGTCCGACTTGGCTCAAGAGAACGGCCACCTCCTGTAGGCTCAGCGCTTGGCCCTCGCGGATCCGCGCACCCAGCGTCCAGCCTTCGAGCAACTCCATCACCATGTAGGGGGCGCCTTGTAGACTCACGCCACTATCGAAGGTCCGGACGACGTGGACGCTCTTGATTTGCGAAGCCGCGGCCGCCTCACGTTGAAAGCGAGCCAGCGCCTCAGGCGTGTCCTCCCCGAGGTTGTCGGAGACGAACTTGACGGCCACGCGCGTTTGCAGGCGGTGATGGTACGCTTCCCAGACGTTGCCCATGGCTCCTTCTGCGATCGGAGCGACGAGCTCGATCGAGTCGGTGATGAATTGGGAGTCGATGGGCGTCATGGAATCGGACAAGTTTGAGTTTAATCATCCTGGAGGTTCTTTTCGAGCCTTCCGAGACAATCTTGGCTTCCCGCTCGATGGCCCGGCGCCTTGGCCGTGTTCTCGGTCGCGCAATTGTGCACCCGCGGTTGCAGCTTGAGTGTACGATATCACCATGTTTCGTGGGCGCGCCGCTCTTGTCTTCCTCAGTGTCGCGTGGCTCCAAGGCTGCTCCTCCGAGGACGTGGCGGACGACGGCACGAGCGGTAGCGGCGGATCGAGTGTCGTGGCGGCGAGCGGCACAGGAGGCGGCGGCGTCAGCGACGGGCAAGCCACCGTCGAGCATTATGGGTACCGCTTCGACTTGCAGAGTGGAGCGGCCCGATCGGAAGTCCGACTCCGTTCTGCCGAAGCGGGGAATTGTTTTGCCCTGCGCTCGGAGCTTCCC
>JAPYTK010000077.1 GCA_029941785.1 Polyangiaceae bacterium
GACCTGTCTGGGGTGGGAGCCGACAACACTCAGCTTCGTCCCCAAAGCGACGCAGCTCAGCGGCTCGATCTTTGGCAGCTTGCGCCTGGTCGGCAAGAACAAGCCGACGACGCAGAAGATAAGAGCAGCGGCTGCGAGCGGCCAAAGCCCGGGCATCGACACGCCGATGAACACACCAACGAGCGGCCCTACCACGAGCAACAAAATGGGCGTAAAGACGCTGATCATCATCGCCCGGTTGGCGCCGCGTAGCTCGGTTTCCAACGATCGCTCAAAGGTCTTGGCAATGGCATCGAGTGCGCGATCGAGGTTGAGCTCCGCACGGCGGTAATGCTCGCCAACTACCATGGAATCCGTTTGGCAATACTGGCAGCGGCGCAGCGCAGTCCCGGCAGGCAGTTCCGCTCCACAACAGCGACAGCGCGGCCGCGCCCCAGGATAGGCCGGTGGCAAGGGTAGAGCTTCTGCGCTCAGGCCTCGCAAACGAAACAGGGCGATCCCCCACAGTCCTAACGACAGCGGCAAGCCCACCGCCAAACCGAAGAGCGTCCACCATTGAGCTTCCAACCCCAGCGCCGACGGCGGCCCCCGGGCCAAGCCGAGCAATCCGAGATCATGGTCGATCAACGCGAACCCAAGCGCCCAACCACCAAAGAGTAACCAGGTGGTGATGAGCACCTGCACCGCCATGGTGACTGCGAGATCGACCTCTTCGATCAGCTTGCCCGTGAACTGCCGCTCCTGGCCCTTCCGATTGGCCAGGCGTGCACGCATACTCTGCAAACGAGCAAGGAGCTGCGACTCCAAAGGCTGGGCGCTGTTGCAGTATTGGCAGCTAACAGCCGGGCCAGCCAAGGTGAGAGCGACCACGCCACCGCAGTTCGCGCAGCTCGCTGTCATGACTTGTGAGGCGACCGGTCCTGCCATGGTCTCCATGGTGGGCCGAAGTGGCTCCTCCCCACAATGTCTTGTTGGCCTCGCAAACGTTAACGGTGCGCGGGCTCGCCGCGGCTCAGTCCATGTTGGTGCTGAGCCAGAGCATCGAGCCGCCGAACTCGCCGGCGTTGCCTGGCACGGTGTCGGTGATCTTGATGGTCCAGACGCCGTTGGCCATGTTGTCCCGCTCGATGCCAGGACCGGCGAGGTTCATGAACGGCGTGTCCGCTTGGTGATCCCAGATGACTTCGTAGCCGCCGCCGGGTTGGTACAGCTCGACGAGGAGATCCTCCGGGTGGGGGTGATCGACTTCCAGATAGAGGATCACATCGACGGGGACCGTACCGAGACCACTGAAGTCGGCCTTGAGCACGAGGCCGTTGGGATCGCCGTCGGGAATGTCGACAACCTCGTCGTGCGTGAACTCGTTGGCCATCCACTCGGGCGCGCACCATGCATCGAAGGGCATCGTGAGACCGACGCACAGGCCCGACAGGCAGTCGCCGTGCTCTTTGCACGTCTCTCCGTCAGCGGCGCCTGAAGGCTTGGGGGCCTCGCGTAGCTTTAGCATCGCGGAGTAACCCACGAAGTACGCCTGCGATAGCTGCAGTACCGTTGCGATCGGGCGAGCAGCGAGAATCGAGTCCGCCGCGCGACGGTCGAGGGCGATGTCATGGTCGAGCACGTGGTGCGGCTCGAAGTTGGCGAAGTGCAGCGTGGCATTCGCCTCGTTGACGGTGAACGCGACGTTGTCGTACACGCCCAGAACGTCCTCGCCCTCCGGTACATAGCCGCCGGCCTTGGCGTACGCGACGAGCTTGTTGAGCGCTGAGGGCCCGACCCACTTCACATCGTCTACCTGGTCGATCGTCTGGAAGCTCTTGTCATCGCCGGTACCCAAAAGGTCATCCGCACCCGCGCGATAACCCATGAGGTTTGCCGCCGCGCGGCGGTCGAGCGCCACATCGTCATCTAACATCGGGAAGGTCGTCGTCGAGGCGTTGAGGAACGCGAGCACGCCGATGGCGTCCGGGGTGCCGTCGATGATGCCCTGCTGCGACGAAGCCAGTCGTTGCGACTCAATGGGGCCGGTGCAAGCCGCGAGCGCGACGAGGGAGACGATGAGAAAGGAATTACGGTGTGTCATGGTGGACTCTTTCGCAATGACTGTGCCCAAGCTAGATCCAATGTTCTCAGTCGCTTAGACAGCCACAGTGTTGTGTACAATCAACCAATGTTGCATCTTTGCAACATTCGGCATTTCAAGTTTGGTCTCATGCACCTTCATGCACATACATAAACACACATATCGAACGGGGGATCAAGAGGATCATGCCCCGAAGGCTTCATTTGAGACCTCGCCCACTCGCAGACGGACGCACACTCGCAGACGGACGCACTCGCAGTGCTGACGCACACTCGCAGACGGACGCGAGGTCGATGCGGGTTCGGCGACCAGCTGCGGCTCAGTCTTTCGTGATTTCGAAGCTGTCGATGATGTCGCCGTCGATGGTCTTGAAGTAGCCAGTCGCCTTCTTTGGATCGCCGCCGGCGTTGAAGGTGATGAACATCGTGCCGTACTTGGCGTTCTGTTGTTCGGCGTAGATCATCGCCCACTCGCCATTGCACCCATAAGGCGGCGTCGTCGGAAAACAACGCTCTTGGTCGCGCACGCCCACACCGCCCAGACCTGAGACGACGGCGAAGGTGCGACCGGGGCCGACGCAAAGTTGGTTCGGATCGGAACACGTCCCGTCCACGGTCTGACTCTCCATATTCGTGAGCGTCTTGGTGCGAGAGTAGGAGTGTTCATGGCCGGTGACGATGAGCGCGCCCTTTTGCCGGCACGCTTCGTAGACGCCCCAGCCCATCTCGTTGCCCTTGCCCCCGATCTGCATGGCGTTCTGGTTCTTGTGCCAATTGCAGATCTTCCAACTCGGATCGGCCGCGTCGAGCTGAGCCTCGATGAATGCCTGCTTGGCAGGGTTCTCGTTGTTTCTCTGGCCGACCGCGACCAACTTCAAACCCTTGTAGGTGGCCGCCCACATCTCGTCGCTGTGATCAGGGTCGTCGGCCACGATGCCATTGGAGGTCATGTGTTCGGTCATGTGCTCGGCATAGCCAATCCACGCACCATCATCGTGGTTGCCCACCGCCAAGAGGTACGGGTAATCGTGGCCGAGAACTTGATCGACGGTCGCCCAAAAAAGTAGCGGTTGCTCGCCGTAGTCGAAGTCCCCTTCGTGAAAGACGAAGTCTGCCCCCTCGGACTTGATGAGGTTGAGGTTGGCGATGAAGGCTGATCCATTACCGCTGTCGCCAAGGAAAGCGACCTTGACCTCTTCGGCGCTGCCGCCGCTGCTGGTTGCGTTGCCGCCGTTGCCGCCGCTGCCGCCATTGCTGGCGCTGCTTCCGCCGTCGCCGCCTTGGCCACTTGCCGTGCTCGCCCCGGTCGAGTCGGCCGAGGAGGCGTCCGTCCCGCTCGTCTCCGAGCCACATGCGGTCCCGAAGCACGCACCGCCGGCGGCCAAAGTTACGACAAAAAACCATTGAATCACTGCGCGCGGCATGGCCGGCAGTGTAGCACCATGTGAGTCCTACTCGCCGGTCCAAATCGCCCTCTTCCCCGATGCTGCCCTATCTCCTCTATTTTGCGTCCGGCGCCGCGGCCTTGCTCTACGAGCTGGTGTGGCTGCGGATCCTCGGCGGCACCTTTGGCGTCACGCTCTACGCCAACGCGGCGGTGCTCGCGGCTTTCATGGGCGGGATGGCCGTTGGCAGCTACGCCGCAGGCCGTCGAGCAACGAGCCGACCGTTGCGAAGTTATGCCGCCATCGAGTTGGGCCTTGCAGGCTACGCGCTGGTTCTGCCGTGGCTGCTCGAGGCGGCCGAGATGGCCTATGGCGGGCTCGCCGGGGATGGGGCCCTGCTCACGCTACTGCGCTTCGCCGGCTCGTTGCTGTTACTGGGCGTGCCGAGCGCGCTCATCGGCGCGACCTTCCCGATCCTCGCGCGCTGTATCGGAGGCGAGTTCGGGCGCGCGGGCGCAAAACTCTACGCTGCGGGGGCGGCAGGAGGGGTGATCGCGGTGCTGCTCGGGGCCAGTTGGTGGCTACCGAGTTACGGCATGATCGCCACGGGACGCTTGGCCGCGGGGATCAGCACCACGGCAGCCCTGTGGGCCCTTTATCGTGGGCGGCGCGGAGGCCACGCGGTGCCTGTCGCAACGACGAACGGCGAGGGTCATCGGATCGCCGCCTTCATCGCCTTGCTCTCCGGCGCGAGCGCGTTGGTTTACGAGTTGGTTTGGTTTCGCGCGCTTTCGGCGCTCAGCAGCGACACCAGCTTCGCGGTCGCGTGCGTGTTGGCGGCTTTCCTGGCCTCGATCGCGCTCGGCAGCGCGCTGGCGGCCCGCCTTCCGAAAGAGCGGCGCTGGACATGGCTCGCCGCGGCGCAGTTGTTCGTGGCTTTTTACGCCGTCGTCAGCCCCCACCTACTGCGCGTGTTGGCGCAGGCGCGGCACGGCATTCCATCCGGCGCGAACGGCGGCTCCCCGGTGGAGCCGTTCGGTTTGGCGCTGCTCGTCGTTCTGCTTCCCGCCACCTTTTTGGGCGCGTCGCTGCCCCTGGCCCTGGCTCTATACGGAGGGCGCCGTGGTCGCGCGGCTGGCGACGTGTACGCGGCCAATACCTTGGGAGCAGTGCTCGGCGCCTTGTCTGCCGGCCTCGTGCTGGTGCCGTTCTTCGGCGCGCGAGGAGCGCTGTTGTTCGCCGCGGCGGCAAACGTCGCGGCGTCACGCCTCGCAGCTCGCCATGTCGACGAAGCGGACGTAGGGCGTTTGCGTTTGGGCCTCGGGCCCGTACTGTTCGCCGGCGCCGCGCTGTTGTTCTTTCGAGGAGACGCGTTCTTTCCACCACCACCGGGCGAGGTGGTGTTGCGCGCGGAAGACGCTTCGGGTGTCGTCCAAGTCGTTCGGGACGAACACGGCCACAAGCACCTGCTCGCGAACCGCCGTCACCGCTGGGGATCGACTCACCCGACCATGCTGCGCGCGATGCGCCAACAAGGGTATCTTCCCCTGTTGCTGCATCCGAGCCCGCGGGAGATCATCGAGATCGGGCTCGGCACGGGCGTGCAGTTGGCGCCAGCGCGTCTGGACGATCGCGTGGAGCGGATCGAGGTCATCGAGCTCTCGCCGGCCATTGCGGAAGGCGCGCGACTCTTCGCTGAGGAAAACGAGCAGTTGCTCCAACACGCCAACGTGGTGTTGGGCGACGGGCACCACCACTTGACCCAGCGGAGCCACAGTTGGGACCTGATCGTGCTCGGCTTGTTGACGCCGTATCGACCGGGAGCCGGCAGGCTGTTTAGCTCCGAGCTGTACAGGGGCTGTGCGCAGCGTCTCCGTCCGGGAGGACTCGTCGTCCATTGGCTACCGCTGGCACAACTCGACCCGGACGCCTTGCGCTCGGTGGTTCGCACCTTCGTCGACGTGCTGCCGCACACGCACGCTTGGCAGCGCGCACACTACCTCGCCCTGATCGGCAGCGTTCAGCCATGGGCCCTTTCGCTCGATGCCTTGCGCTCGCGACTCGACCGGCCGCGCTGGCGCGATGATCTGCGGCGGCTGCAGCTAGACCAGCCGAGGCACTGGTTGGCCGGCTATGTCATGGGGCCAGCCGCGCTCGCCCGTTTTTCGCAAGGCGCGCCCATCAACACCCGCAATCAACCCGTCGTCGAGCTAAACACGCGTGTCGTGGCTGCCGGCCGGGCTCGTCGCCTCCGTGTCGACAACTTGCAGCGGCTGCTCAGCTGGCGCGAGTCACCGGCACGCTGGCTGAGCACCGCAGATCCGCAAATCGATGCAGCCCACCGCGCGCGGGGCTTCGCTCTCCGTGGCGTCCTCGCCCAAGCACGTGGCGATCAGGCAGGCGCAGCGACGAATTTGCGCCGTGCGGCCGCCATCGATCCAAACGACGAAATCGTTCGCAGCGAGCTGAGAAAGTACGGCGGGCCTTGATGCACCCATGGTGTGATCCGCGCGCAAAGTGGCGTGGACGGCCACATGGTGAACAGGGAGGCCTTGCTCGCCATCGCGCGTATCCACTATCGTCTTGGTTGCGTGACACAAGACGACAACGGTGACGAGGCGCCCCGGCGCGCGCCAACCCAAGCGGGCGACGGTGACGAGTCCTCCTCCGGAGTGAACCCAACCTCACACGAAAGGAGCACGGTGCGAAGCGGCGGCGAAGGGCCCCTCGACGACACGGTCGCCGAGCCGAGCGGTTGGGGTCTTCAGCGCGCCGACCTGGCCTTGGTTGGGGAGGAGACGTCTCGCGCACGTGGGTGGGCGATGTGCGTCATGGCGGTGGCGGGTCTCTCCCTCGTGTTCTTGCCGTGGTTGCCGGGGGCCCTCACGATCAAGCTCGTTTTTGCGGGGGCGGCATTGACGTATGTGGCGACCGCAGCGTGGGTATTATGGCGTATCCGTGACGAGCGCCGTTACACGCGACAGATTTTTCGTATCTGGGGCTACATCTCGGTGGTGATGTCGATACCGATTCAGTACACGCTCGGCACCTTTTCTCCGACCCCTCTCATCGTGACCTTGGGACTCTCGTTCTTTGGCCACGGGCTCGATCGCCGGCACGCCATCCTGATCCCAACCGTGGCGATTGTCCTGTACTTCGTGATGGCAGTGTCGATTCTGACCGGTGTGCTGCCCGATTACGGCATGTACTCGAGCGCTGGCGCGCCGCGGAAGTTGGTACTGTTCTTTACGTTCATGGTGCCGGTGGTCTTTGTTGGCGCACTGTTGTCGGCGCGCGTCTCCCACGCGTCATTGATCAACGCGGTCGACCGAGCGGTTGCCGCGCAACGTCTAGCGGGTGACCGGGAGGCGCAGCTTCTCGAGGCCGAACAAGAACTCGAAGAGGTGCTGCACGCTGGCGCGGGGCTTGGCGGGCGATACACGGGAGCGATGGCAGGACCCTACGAACTGGGCGTGGTGGTGGGTCGTGGCGCGATGGGGGAAATCTACGCTGCACAAGATGTGGAGACTGGCCGCCGTGCGGCCATCAAGCTCGTGCGCGCTGACGTTGCCTACGATGCTGCCATGTATCGTCGCTTCATTCGAGAGGGGAAAATAATCGAAGCGCTCGATGTGCCCAACGTCGTGCAGATCCTTAGCCTCGATCGAATGGCAGATGGCGCTCCGTTCATCGCGATGGAGCTGTTGCGGGGCGAAGATCTGAGTGCGCTCTTGCGCAGGGAGCGCACCCTGGGTCTTCCCTCTGCCGTTCGCCTGGTGACCCATACGGCGAGGGGTATCGGGGCCGCACACCGTGCAGGAATTGTCCATCGTGACCTCAAACCCCAAAACCTCTTCTTTCATACGGCGACCGACGAATCGGAGGGCCTCTGGAAAGTCCTCGATTTTGGCGTGAGCAAGCTAGCGGATTCGAGCGGCACCCTGACTCAGGGTGCGCTCATTGGAACGCCCGCATACATGGCGCCGGAGCAAGCTGGCTGCGAAGCGGTGGACCACCGCTGCGACATCTACGCGTTGGGCGCGGTGCTTTTTCGCGTGTTGACCGGCCGCGTACTGTTCGGCGGTGGCGCGACCACGAGACTGCTGTTTCAGGTGGTCTATTTCATGCCGCCTCGCCCCAGCGAACTGAACGCCGACTTGCCGAAGGACATCGACCGCGTCTTCGCCCTGGCCTTGGCAAAGTCTCCGCCCGAACGCTTCGCCTCGGCTGAGGAGATGGCCGAGGCCGTGAAGAATGCTGCCCACGGGGAACTGCCAGAAGCGTTGCGTCAGCGAGCCGATCGGCTCATCGAGCGTTATCCGTGGGGATGCCGCATCGACGAGACCGTTGGATAATCGAACAACACGCCGAATAGGGCCTTTCGAGGCTCATAAAGGCTGTTGTCATGCTCTGTACACACGCGATTGAGTCGGTTACCTTGAGGAACGAGTACATCTCTGGAGAGCACAATGTCCGAAGAAGAAGCGAACGTTACGGGTAGGCCTTGGCACCTGTAGTTGGTTGGCATTTTATCGGTGCTCTGGGGATCCATGGGTTGCCTCGACTTCACCATGACCCAAACACGAAACATGGCGTATCTGGAGGCAGGTGGATTCACGCCCGAGAAAATCGAGTACTTTGTGTCATTTCCGCTCTGGGCCAATCTCCTCTGGGCCAATCTCCTCTGGGCCAATCTCCTCTGGGCGGTCGCGGTTTGGGGCGGCCTGCTGGGCGCGGCGCTCCTTCTCGCGAAGAAACATGCCGCCGTGATCTTCATTTTCGCCGTCGGCCAACTCCTGTACGCACGTGCGATGACCAGCCGCGGTGTGCTCTCCTGAGATGATGAAGATCGGATACGGCCTCTTGGCCCTGAGCTTTCTTGTCTGGGGCCTGGTGTTCTTGCTGCCCTTCTCGGAACTGTCTGCCGGGGGGATCGCGATCGCAGCAGCGGTGTTGTACGCCATCAGCTATGGGCTCTTCTTTGCCGGTGGCCTGCTGGCCGGCAAGAAGGCGATTGGCGGTCTAAAGCAGCGAGTGCGCGCTCGGTTTGGTTGGTCGAACGCTGAACCGGACGAAGCCGCGCGCCGGCCTCACTGCAAGCGCAAGATGTCATCGACCGACTGAAAATAGGACCGATAGGCATCCACGATCCCCCAGACGATCGCGACCACCACCGTCACGATAACTGCCACGGAGAGCGCGACCGTAGACGCGACCACGATCGCACGAGCGCGCGCCTTGTCTGCTTTCGACAGCTCGGCCAAACACTCGTCCAGGGTCCCTACCGCTTCGGCGTGGGCCAGCTTGTCGATGAAGGCGCGGGGGAACTCGCCGGTGCGATCGAGAGCGTCGGTCAGCGTGCTGCCCTGGGTGATGCGACGGAGTACCGCGGTTTCGGAGGCTTGAAGTCGAGGATCCGTCGCGCTCGCCAAGGCGCAACTGAGCGACAGGGGCATCGGCACACCCGCCGCGAGGGTCTGGCCGAGAACTTGGGCGAAGGTGCCTCGCGCAGCGCACCGCAAACCGGTTCCGATCACCGGAATGCCAAAGGCGATTCTCAAGATGACCGAGGGCTCGCTCCCGCCGCGGCTCCGCCGGGGAGCGACGACGAAAAGAAGCACCGCCGCGACCGTGACACCGAGCGGGGCCCACACCGCCGTCGCGAGATACTCCCCTACCCCACCCGTGACCAGCGTGGGCAGAGGCATGATGACGCTCGCCATCACCATGAGGAAGGCGGGGTAAGCCAAGGCCATCGCAAGTCGGCCGCGCGCTTTGCGCCGCTCACCGATCCCCCGTGCGAGTGAAGCGAAGGCCTCAGCGAGTTGGCCAGACCGCTCGCCCGCCCCAAGCAAGCTCAACTCGGCCGTCGACAAGCCCGCCCACGGAGCGACCGCATCGGTCAGACGGTCGCCCCGCCGAAGCGCATCGCTCATCGCCTTCCGGATCGCTGGATCGATGATCCGACTTGCTTTCGGGTTGTCGAGATAGCCGACCAAGCCCGCGCCCGAGCGAAGCGCGTCCGCCAAGGCCTCGAAGGTCTTGGCAGCCTCCTTTTCGCTTAGCTGCCGCGTGGCCATAAAGCGAAGCTATCACCCCGTCGGCGGCGCGACCATCGGTGAGGCACGCTCAGGCCGCCCGGCGACGAGACAAGCTGACCGCGCAAAGAGCCAACAGCACGGCCAACGCGGCTGTCACCCAGATCGTCGCCCCCGCTCCGGAGCGATCCCCGAGCATGCCCGTGCACCACGGCACCAACACTCCGCCGATCGCGCCAGCCCCGCCGGCGAGCCCAGCTGCGGTTCCTCGGGCCGACGGAAAACGCACACCGATCATCGTCATGGTGAGCGGATACAGGGCCCCGATCGCCAACCCCACCGCGCCAAAGAACAGTTCGACCCTCGCGGGGCGTACCAGACCGCCGATCACCAACACCGCAGCGGTCAGCAACCCGGCGGTCACCATCGCCCTGCGCCCAGGGTCACGCTTTCGCCCGGCGTAGAGACCGGCGCGCCCGATGAGGATCCCCAACCACAGAGCGCTGATCGCCCAGCGTCCCCGCTGTACGTCGAGACCCAGCGCGCTGTGTGCGTACGGCACGGCGAACACCGTCAATGTCCCCTCGATCCCCACGTAAGCGAACGCGATACCCAGAAACGGCAACATCGCCCGGTACGGCACGCCCTCGCCGTCTCCGAAGGCGGCGCCCTTCCTCTGCCCTCGTCCAAAAGACAAGGGCACGGCCACGCATACCAAGGCCAACAGCGCATGGGCAGCGCCGATCAAGCGAAACGAGTCGCTCACCGTGCCGTGAAGTGCCACCCATCCGAACAACGGAGCGCCCGCGATCGCACCGAGCGTCGCGCAACCATGAACGATGGCCATGGGCCCTGCAGACTTGTCGAGGTGCCGCTCGGCCAACGACGCGTTGACCACCGTGTTGTAGGCCCCGGCACCGAGGCCGGCCCCCACCAACCGAAGGAGCGTCTCGTGGTAGCCCGCCGACGGACTCGCCGTCAGCAACACCACCGCCACCCACGCGAGCGCGCCGACGAACAAGGGTCGACGCGGCGCACGATCGAAGAGGGGGCCCGCACCGACGATGCCCACGCCAGCGCCGAAGGTGAACGCCGACACCAACAAGCCCGACTGCGCCAGATCGATCTGAAGCGCCGTCGCCAACTCTGCCTGGTTCCCTCCCACGAGCACGAGCAAGAGCCCGAAGCAGGTGAAACAGAGCATCTCGATGAAAAACATGGCAAGCCCGGGAACCGCCTGGCGATAAAGGCCAGGTTGGACCCTCGAGTCAAGCGGCGCCGCCTCGACGCAGGCACCGTTCGGTGCCGGTCAGGGCCCGCCGGACAGCACGACGTACAGCACCGGCACCGCGCTGCCGAGCGCGACGAGCACCGCGCCTCGTCCGCGCAAGCCCTTCCGACCAGGCAACATGAACATCCCGCTGATCGCGAGGGCGAGCAGGAGCAGGGCGTAGGCATCAGCAATGAACGTCCAGGCCTTCTTGCCCCGGTTCAAATGCAACCAATTGGCCACCCGCACGAAGGGCCGTGGCTTTCTCACGCGCTCGAGCACGATGCCCTGTGCGCGATCGATGATCAGTACGCGATCGCTGAGCTGTAGCTCAATTTCGCCCGCTCCACTGTCGAACACATCCCGCGGTCGCTCGTCGATCGCCAGCGTCGTGAGCACGGCACGTACCGCGCTCGCCGTCGACTTGGGTAGGGGCTTCGTCAGTTGGTGAGTTTTCTCGTAGGCGATGAAGTTCGCGTTCCAGTCATCGATGTGGTTCACCGCCAGGCCACTCAGGGCATAGATGACGGTCAGGCCAACGACGAGATAACCGATGTCACGGTGACTCGCCCTAAGCCACACGCGCCAGCGCCGCTTGATGGGCGCCGCCTTTCCTTCAGCCATAGCGCTCTTCCTTCCACGGATCGCCATGGTTGTTGTACCCGCGTCGCTCCCAATAGCCTGGTCGGTCTCTCGCGACGAAACGAATGCCCGTGAGCCACTTCGCGCTCTTCCAGAAGTAAAGCTCCGGTACGACGGCGCGAACCGGCGCCCCATGCGCCCGGCCTAAGGGACGACCGTCGAGTCGATGGGCGACCATGACTTCGGGCCGCAAGGCCTCTCGAAGAGGAACGTTGGCCGTGTAGCCATGCGCACCCTCGAAAATAACGTGCCGCGCTCCCTTCTTTACGCCCGCGCGCGTGGCCAAGGCCGCCAGCGTCACGCCCCGCCACTTGGCGTCCAGAACGCTCCAGCCGGTCACGCAATGCACGTCGAGCCGTTGCTCGGTTTGGTCCATGGCCAAGAGGTCTCGCATCGTGAGGATTTGCGGCCGTTCGACCAGCCCATGGATGCGCAGGCGGTAGGCACTCTTTGCCGGATCGCCCTCCTGTCCGCCCATGGGCTTCAGTCGTGAGATCACGCGTTGACCGGGGGGCAATCGCGCCCGTCCATCCGGTCGCCGCTGGGCCCTGGCATAAGCGTTCACCGACTCGCCGAGGACGAGGTAGCTGCCCCCGAGCACCGCGAGGAGCGAGCCTGGAAACAGGTCGCGAACGAAGGCGCGCCGCCGCAGGAGATCACGAGAACCGCTGCTCATTGTAGATGCTCTAGCACGTTCCCAGACGATGTCGCGTGACGCCCGCAAGGCTCTCGTGCGAAGTCACTTTCGCACCTTGCTGTGCCTCGACACGCCGCGCCGGGGCCGCGGGTCGACGCGGACCGGAGGCATCTGTTATCGTAAGCGTATGCGACGATTCATACGGCCGCGCTACGCACGAGCCGTGTTTGTATGTGCTGTTTTTGGAGCCGCCCTCGCCGCGGGCCCGGCAGGCTGCGCCAAAGCCGCCTCGTTCGGGGGCACAGCTGACGACGACAGCAGCACGGGGGGCCGCGCCGCGACCGGCGGGCAAGACGCCGCTGGAGGTTCAAGTGCGAGCGGGCAAGGCGGCACCGGAGGCGTGGCGACCCTTCCTTGTGGGGTGGACTGCTCGACGATCAATGCCGGAAAATGCAAAGAAGCCACCTGTGATCTCGTCACCAAGACGTGCACCGTCGGATCGCTCGACGACGGCTCGACCTGCGATGACGACACCTTTTGCACCATCGACGATAGCTGTCTCGCCGGCGAGTGCATTGGCGGACCGTCCAATACCTGCGGCATGACGCCAGCGGCGTGCCAGGCGATCATCTGTAACGAGTCGACCCAGAACTGTAGCGCTGCGCCTGGGCAAGATGGCACGCCTTGCCAGTCTGGGAATTTATGCCTCATCAACGCCACCTGCCAGGGCGGACTGTGCGCCGAAGGACAGCTCAAGGATTGTTTCTTCGCACCGAAGCCGGATGCCTGCCACGTCTCGGAGTGCGATCCGATGTCGGGGCTCTGTGCGCCTGTCCCAGGCAACGACGGCGATCCCTGCGAGGACCTCAACGACCTGTGCGTGGTCGGCAAGACCTGCGGTGGGGGAACCTGTATCGGCGGAAGCCCCAAGGATTGCACGGCGCTGAGCGTGGGCTGCAACGTCGGCACCTGCGATGTTCAAACGAGCAACTGCGTGGCGGTGCCCGCTGGCGAGGGCAATCCATGTGACGATCTCGACGGATGCACCACGGGGGAAGCCTGCCAGTCGGGACAGTGCGCGGGCGGTACCATCACGACCTCCTGCGCCAACAACGATGGTTGTTGTCCCATGGGATGCGACGAGAACAACGACGACGACTGCAACCAGCACGCCACTTGTCTGGACCTCGTCACCACCATGAACATGTGGGGCAAGGCGGCGAAGGGCGTCGACTTGAGGGCGTGGACTGGCAGCACCCTGCATTACATCGGTTGCAATGGCGACGGCTGCTCCCCGGCGAGCTTCTCCTGTACCTTCAATGCCAACGCCAAGACGCTCGAGTTTGGCTCGACCGGGACCGTTCGGTCCATGATCGATCCGGGCAACCAAAATGGCGACGCGATGGCCACCTCGTACAGCAGCTGCTGTAGCGCAAACCAGCAACTCGGTCTTTGCAACGCACCGGACGGCAACAACAACGGCGTCAGCGTGAACAATGCTCAAGCCCTGTGCAAGGCGCTGGGCTACAACAGCGGTCAGTTGGTCGCGAGTTCAGCCAGTAACAGTTGTCCCGAAGCGCATGCCCTCGACACCAGCGGCAAGAGCTGGAGCACGGATTTCGTCAACTCACAAGGCTACGGCCGACAATGGAAGTGTAGCGGCTTCTAGGCCCATTGACCGCTACGCTCTGAGACCCGCGGCCGCGGACCAAGCAGCCGCGAGCAAGAGGCAGCGCCCACCGAGGTGAGCGCCCCTCCAGTGGTTTCACTTCATCTTGCCGAGTTCGTCCTTAAGCTGCTTGAGGACGTGACTGTTGCACTGCGCACAGTCGGCCAGCAGCTTCTCGAACTTGCTCTTCTTCATCAGCTTGGCGAGTGAGCGAACCGTTGCCGTTCGGGCCATCCAGTTGGCCTTTTCGTCGGTGACGATGTCGCTCAACACCGCGATCAAGTCCTTCTTCTTGTAAAAGTCGGCATAGGCGCGCCACTTCTTGAGTTTGTCGCTCTTCTTGTCCCCAACGTATTGGAAACTGCTCATCATGCTCCACGGCGGGTGCTTGTCGTCGCGCGGCTTTTTCTTCAGACGCTTCATGGTCAATTTGTACCCGGCCTTGGAGTGCGTCTCGTAAAACGGAAAGTCCAGCCAGGTGTCGAGCAAGCCGCTCATGCACGAGGAGTACAGTGCCGGATCCACGCTCGCCTTGGTCAGCTTCTTGTAGACAGGGATGAGCGACTCGTCGCCGATCGAGCCCGCAGCCTCACACGCGGCTTTGCGTACGCTCATGTCGCTATCTTTGGTCATCTTGTCGATGAGCTTAGGAATGCGACCCTTGACCCCTTTCGCCCAGCTCGAAGCCAGCCCGGAAATCGCCTTCTTACGTACGAGCGGCGACTTGTCGTCGACCTTCGTCATCAACATCTTGCCAACGGCAGGGTTCTTCGAGGCCGAAGACGCGACCACCGACATCATCGCGACCGTGACCGCGACGTGCTTCTCTTTGTCGATCGCGCTCAGGACCGTTTGCTGGGTTCCTTTGTTGGAACCAAAAAATGACCCCATCAGCCCAGCTGCCTTGATCCGAACCGCCGGGTGCGCGTGCGCCAAATGCTTCTTTCCGAGGCTGCGCATCGAACCCGACCAGTCCTTGAGCGACGTGCGAATGTTGCTCGCCTTGCGCAACGTCTTGTACGCCGGGCACTTGTAGTCGATCCCCTTGTCGGTGACCTTGCAGGTGCTGAGCTGAAGCATCAGCTTCTCGTATTGGGCCTTGGTCAGCGCTTTGCCATCCTTCACCCGAGCCTTCGCCTCATCCAGCAGACTTCCGATCTCATCCTCGACCGTGTCCGAATCGTCATCGTCAGAGCTCTTCTTGCCTTTACAGGCCGGAACGAAACTGACTGCCAAGAGCAGCATCAACACGTGAACCAAGCGCATAATCCAACTTTCCTTCCCCAAATCCGGGACACATCATTTGGCGCTCTCCTAAAGGAAAACGCAGGCAGCGGCCTTTATACCGCGCCGGGCAGGGACGCACAGTACAAACTAGGCGTGCACTCCGTTAGTCGCCTTCGCAGAGATCATCGTTGTGTTGACATGTGAACCCAGGCTGCTTGCAATCGGCATCATTGTTCATGCAGGCGAAGAGACAGTAGCCATGTGCACAGCCCGTCCCCATGGGACAATCGTTGGGCCCAAAGCAGGGCTTCATGCAGGTGCCCGCACACTGCGGAGCTTGGCAACACTTGCCGGCCTGACACAGCGTCATGTTGTCGCAGGTGCCTCCCAGCGTCCCGGGTGGGTAAACGGGGGGTTGTCCGCCAACGCCCGTCGTCGCCGTCATCGGGCCCGTGCTCACCGTGCTCGCGCCCCCAACACCGACCGCGCTGCCGCCCCCGACCCCCACAACACTTGCGCCGCCAACACCGACCGCACTCGTCACGCCAACCACGCTGGCGCCGCCAACACCGACCGCACTCGTGACGCCAGCGGCACCTTCGCCGCCGACCCCACTGCCGACGCCTGTGGTGGTCACCGGGTCGACTGTCCCGGACGAGCCACTCGCAGGCTCACCAAATTGAATATCTCCGGACGAGCCGCACGCGGAAACCGCCCAGAGTCCAAGAACCGCGGCGAAGCAACGAAGCACTCTCATACAAAGACTATAGCGTGGTGTTGACGCTTGTGGGCAGCCTTCACCACGATGTCGGAGCTCGCGTTCACCTTCACCCACCTTGGCGCACACGTGCGTCCGGCCACCCCCACAGACAGACTCAGGACGGCCTCAGGACAGAACCTCAATGATGGGCACCTCGTCGCGACGCTGTCGCTCCGCGCCCACGCGACCGATGGCTTCCCCGCCCTGTGCTTCCACGACCACCGAAGCGACCGCCGCGCCAAGTTGCGCCGCTTCGATCGGTGAATCGCCATGTGCCAGAGCGCAGAGGAAGCCCGCCGCAAAGCTGTCCCCCGCCCCGGTCGGATCGACCTCGGTCGTGGGGCAGATCCCGACGCGACACCGCTTTCCGTGGACGTAGACATCGACCCCCTCGACGTTGTGCGTGCACGCGACAATGGGGACGTTCTCGATGAGCCGCTCGAGCAGATCGCCCTGATCGACGAGATCTTCACCTCCGAGGCATACCGCATCGAGTCGGCGAAGAAGCTCTACCGGAGGCGTCCATCGCTGCTGCACGACAGCGCGCGCACCGACCGGACAAGGATCGTCCACAGCCGGATGGGCTTCTGCAAACGGACCGCCCGGCGCTTTGATCCAGCCTTGAACGCTCAGCGCCTTGAGCCGGGCCACGCCCCGCTGAGTCCAGGAATCGAGATCAACCTCGCCTAAAACCGGCGCGAGGTGCAGCAGATCATATTCGCCAAGGTCCGCGGTCGGCACGGCGACCTTTGGCGCCAAGGCGTCGAGCCGCTGGATCCGAAGCTCACCTGACGAATAGACATTACGAAAGCAAGTGGTGCGCCCCGCACGGGTCACTCCCGATACGACGTCTGCCACGACCTCATCGAACTGAAAGTCCTCTCCCACCGTCGTGATCAAGTGCGAGGTCGCTCCCAGCGCCTGATAAACGCGCGCCCCGTAATACGCGCAACCCCCGGGCGTGAGTCCGCTGGGGTACAGATCATGGGTGACGTGACCCACCGAAAGAACGCGCGGCTCGCTCATCGGCCCGTCGTCCTCAGTTGAAAAACTCGCCACAAGCGACGTTGTACGCTTGGCCGGTGATCGCCGAGGCCTCGTCCGAAGCCAGCCAACGGATCAGCACCGCCACCTCGCGGGCCTCCACCATCCGGCCCATCGGGATCCCAGCCACCGCGTCTCGCTTGAACTGTTCGGTCTCCACGCCCAGCTGCGCGGCGGTGATGGCAGCGTCTGCACGGGCCATCGGCGTGTTGACCCAACCGGGGCAAACCGCGTTGACCCGGATCTTCCGGTCCGCGAGCTCGAGCGCCACGCATTTCGTCAGGCCGAGCACGGCATGTTTGGACGCGGTGTACGCCTCATAACCGGCCCGCGCGTTCTTCCCGAGATTGGACGACACGGTGACGATGCTGCCCCCCGCCGCCATGTCTCGAGCGGCTTCCTTGACGACGAAATACACGCCATTGAGGTTGATATCCATCGCCTCGCGCCACACCTCGTCGGCGTTGTCGTCATCGAGTCGTGCCTGCCGGCACACGCCTGCATTGGCGACCACGACATCCGCGCGCTGCGCGAACAGGGACTTCACCGAGTCGGGGTCGGAAACGTCGACGGTGGCCAATTCGCAACTACCCGATCCGGCGAGCAAGCCATCGGCAGCAAAGCCCTCTCGCGCGAGTTTTAGTTTGCTAAGGGTACGGCCGGCGAGCACCACATCGTCACCCCGTTCGAGAAAGGCCTGCGCCGACGCCAGACCTATTCCGCTGCCTGCTCCCGTAATGATCACCCGTCGCTGCGTCATGGCTCATCTCCGTAGCTGCTCATTACCGCGGCTCTCACGACCTCGTCCGGAACCGGAATCGCGAAGTTGTCATCGACCGACCACAACTTCCCAGGACCCGAAACCAACGCCATGCGCGTTCCCTCGGTAAGGTAACGCTTGTTGTAACGCATCATCTCCATAATGTCGTCCGGCGTGATGTCTTTCGGGATGCAAGTGGGCAAACCGAATTGCTCGATGAGCTCGCGGTGAAGGGCGATGTCGCTGTCTGCACAACCGCCAAGGATCCGCGCCACGCGAACCGCGATCATCATCCCAATGGCCACCGCTTCCCCGTGACTGAGCCGGAAGCTGGAAAGAAACTCGATCGGATGGCCCACGGTATGCCCGTACTGAAGGACCATCCCTTCGCGGTGTTCCTTCGGATCGTCAGCCATGAGCTGGCACTTCAGTTCGATGTTTCGTCGCACCACCTGCTCGAGAAAATCAGGGGCGCGATGGTCGCCGCGGTACGCTTGCAGGGTAGCAATGAATGCGGCATCCTGCCCGAGAGCATGCTTCACGACCTCGGCCAAGCCGTCGGGGATCAGACGCGCATCGAGTGAAGCGAGGGTGTCGACGTCGACGAAGATCCGCTGCGGCGCATAATACGACCCCACCATGTTCTTGCCCTTGCTGCCGTTGACCGCCTGCTTGTGGCTAATGGCAGCGTCGCACTGCGCCATCAGGGTGGTGGGCACGTGGACCAAGCCGATACCCCGATACAAGGTGGACGCGATGAACCCACATACGTTGCACACGACGCCACCGCCGAGAGAGATGAGCACCGAGCGTTCGTCGATCCCCTTGCTGAGCACCTCGTCGACGCAGCGCTCATAAATCGCGAGCGTCTTGGCCGCCTCACCCTCCGGCAACATGACCGTGTGGATCTGATAGCCCTGGGCGCGCAGACCGGCCACGAAGCCCTGCCCGTAGAGCGCATCGACGCGCGGATCGGTGAACACAAAATGGGGCGATGAGGCTGACTCCTTGGCGATGATCTCCAAGGCCTCCGGATGACGGACCAACCCTCGTTGCACGACGATGTCGGTCTGCTCGGGCTTGCCCGTCACGAAGGCATAACGAGTGGTCCCAGCAGCCGGTCGCGATTCGGCCTGAACCTCGGTGACCGCGGCGTTTCGCCACTGGTCTCGAAACGCCATCTCGGCTCGAATGAGCGACGCAGGCGTGTCGACATCGAACCACTTTCGACCTTCCGTCCACTCCGCTCGCACCAGGTCTTTCTCGGCGAGGATGTGCACCGCATCGCATAGCTCGCCGTCCCCGATGGCACCGCCGGGCTCCTGACCCCGCGCAACCACGTCGAGCACGTCAAAGAGCCGCCCGGTCGCCGCGAACAACCCACAGTCGATGGCGCCAGCGCCGTCGAGCCTCCGACCCGCCCCCCGCACGCGCCTTCCTTCGATGGCGAATTTGACGGCAGAATCAACCTCCGCCACCGCCTCGACATCCCGATCGGCGAGCGCCACGAGAACGTCATTCCCGCAATCGGTCGACACGATCTGCGCGACCAGACTGTCCTCGAACACGTGGTCGGCCATCGTGAGAACGAAGGGCCCGGCGACGGCATCCTTGGCAGCGAGCAAACTCGCGGCGAGCCCCGACTCCCAAGCGTCGCAGCGGATGATGGTCAAGTCGGTGCCGAGCAGGCCCGAACTCGTCCGCAGAACGCCCTCGACCTCGGCGGCTCGAAATCCGGTAATGACGACAAATCTCTCGATCCCGGCGGTCCTGAGCTTGCGGATCTGCCGCAACAAAAGCGCCTCCCCGCCCACCTCCACGAGAGGTTTGGGCCGACCTTTTCGGTCGAGACGCTCACCGCGCCCTGCCGCTGGGATCACTGCTGTCTTCAACATGCTTCGCTACCGCCGCGGGAAGATACCACGCGAAGGGCATCAGCTGACAAGTGGTCGTGATGTTAACGGCTCCAGGGGGGCTCCTCAAAGGGCGCCGCTCGACAACGCGGACCGTAATGAACACAATGCCCGCGTGGGACGCCGCGCCAGATCGAGCACGAGGTGCATTCATTGCCGTATGCACGCTGCTCTGTGCGTCTGCTCTCTCGTCCCCTCCCTGGCCCTCGGCACCCGGGTGGTGGTGTTGATGCATCGGCGCGAACGATCCAAGACGACGGCCACCGCCCATCTCGCTGCCTTGGCGCTCGAGCATTTGGAAATTCGGATCCACGGCGATCCCGCCCGCCCCATCGACGTGGCCGATCTGCTCACTGGTGAGCGCCGTGCCTTGCTGCTCTTTCCCACCGAGACGGCTTCCGTGCTCACCCCCGAATACCTCGCCCGAGACGACCGGCCCGTGACCCTCATCGTCCCGGACGGCAACTGGGGCCAGGCGCGAAGGATGCCCAAGCGCATCGCGGGTCTGAGCGAGCTGCCCGCCATCACCCTGCCCGATGGCGAGCCCTCCCGCTATCAACTCCGCCACGAACCCGTCCAGGGTGGATTGGCCACTTACGAGGCCATTTCGCGTGCCCTTGGCATCATCGAAGGGCCGTCGGTCAGGCAGGCCCTCGACAAACCCTTCGATGCCATGGTGGCGCGGACCTTGTCGACGCGTGGACGCCGAAAGCCTCCCGCGGGTTGATGGCCCGCGCTAAAGTTGGGCCTCTTGCCACCGCGTGCCCGTCCCCGTACACGCTGTTTCGGTTCCCTCATCGGCGACGCGTGGCGTCACGCCGCCCACCAAGATCATGATCCGCATCGGCGAATACAACGTCCTCGACGTCCGAAAAGAGGTCGACTTCGGCTTTTATCTAGGCACCGAAGAGGACACCATTCTGCTGCCGGGCAAGTGGGCCCCAGACGGACTCGCGCTCGGGGGCAAGCTGCGCGTATTCGTCTACACCGATTCGGAGGACCGGCCCATCGCCACCACCCAGGGCCCCTTGGCGACGATCGGCGAGTTTGCGCTCATGGACATCGTCGACATCACGCCCCACGGTGCCTTCGCGGACTGGGGACTCGAAAAAGATCTCTTCATCCCCTTCGGTCTGCAAAAACACCCGCTCGAGACGGGACAAAAATACGTCGTGTATGTGTCGCTTCACGAGCGAACCGAACGAGTCGTTGGCGCCACGGATCTGAGCCCCCACTTCGACGAGGACATCTCCGAACTTCAAGTCGGGCAAGAAGTCGGGCTGATGGTCTTCAACCTCAACGAGGTCGGGGCCCAAGTGGTCGTGGCCGGTCGCTATCGGGGGATCGTCTATCACGACGACACCATGACTCGACTCAAGCGGGGTCAACGCCTCACCGGATGGATCGAGACCATTCGAGGCGACGCCCGAGTAGATGTCACATTACGCAGGCGAGGTCGCGAGGCCAACGACGAAGCCAGGGAGCTCGTTCTGCGCGCGCTCGCCGAAGCCGGAGGCTCCCTGCCCCTTCACGACAAGAGCCCTCCCGAGGAAATTCGCGCGACCCTTGAGCTTAGCAAGAAGGTCTTCAAGAAGGCGGTGGGCGGTCTGTACAAGGAGCGGCTCATCGAAATCGGCGATGGACGCATCGCGTTGACGAAGGCAGGCCGCTCCCTTCAGGCGGCGCGAGATGCGGCCAAAGGCGCCCCTACTTGATGCACTTGGGCGTCACGACGGCGCTTTTGTTGTTCTCCGGGCGACACTCACGGAACGTCGGATTGACCGGATCGACGTAAATCTCGGCGTAGTAGCCATCCTTCGTGTTGCCATCCATCGGATCGACCACGAAGTCGAGTTTCTCGGTTTGGCCCGGCATGAGCAATTTCGTCGTGTGCACCGTGCCGATCTGCACGTCGGGAACCCTGTAGAGCCTGATCTCGACGTTGGCCGGTAAGCTCGACAATCCCATGTTCCGCACGCTCACGGTCATCGGCACCGGATCGACACACAACACCTCGACGCTCACCACCGGGTCGGGCGCATCGAACAGGCCCTCGTCCTGTACGTTCTGGCGGAAATTGTTGAGCCAGCCTTGCGTCCAGTTCTTCTTTTGTTTTGCTGGGATCTCGCCGTAATAGCTACCCATCACGCAAGCGCTGTCACGGGGATCGCAGATGTTCGTCACGCTGTAGGGGTGCTGGTTCCACAGGGTACGCGTCCCCACCCAGGAATTGGCCGAGTCGCCGTAAACCGTGATCCCACGATACGCACCGGCCGCGGGCACCGCCCACTTCGGGTAGCCATCATTCCCGGTCGTGTGCTCGGCGCAGGTCCAGCTGAAGGGGTTGGCCGCGTTGTGCACAACGACGATCTCGGCATGACCGTCGCCGTCCACATCAGCCACGATCGCGGTCTCCGTCGCGGTAAAGGACTGCGAATTCGCGGTAAAGCGTATGTCGCCCGTCGTGCCGTCGTACACCCAGATGAAACACTCATCCATGTACACGACCTCGGCTTTACCATCGCCCTCAAAATCGAAGACGCTCGAGCCGGTCACCGACGAACTGTTGTCGTGATTCGGCGTCGACCACAGATTGGCCACCGTCTTCATCTGGTAGTTCGGCTTCATCATCGAATAGAAGTTCTGCATCGCAACGCCGATCTCTGGCTGACCGTCGCCGTTGAAGTCGGCCACGGTCGGCGGACCCCCTTGGCCATTGCCGGGGATCTTGTGCGGCCCGATCTCGAGTTGACCGGTCGAGCCTTCCAGAATGTAGATG
>JAPYTK010000078.1:0-12567 GCA_029941785.1 Polyangiaceae bacterium
CAACAGGGCGGCTATCCGGGCCCGCCGCAACAGGGCGGCTATCCGGGCCCGCCGCAACAGGGCGGCTATCCGGGCCCGCCGCCGGGTTCGCCTCCAAACGCCGGTTGGGGTGGCGCTCCGGGACCCGGCCAGTGGGGCGGTCCGCCGGCGCAAGGTGCGTGGGGCCAAGCACCTCCTCCGGGGGGTGGGTTCGGCGCGATGGGGCCGGCAATCTATGGTGTTCATCCGATGACTGGGATCCCTTTTTCGGACAAACAAAAAGTCGTGGCGGGGCTTCTTCAGCTGTTCCTACCGTTCGGAATCGGGCGATTTTACACGGGTCACACCGGAATGGGTATCGCGCAGCTGGTCGTGACATTCGTGACGTGTGGGCTGGGGAGTTTGTGGCCATTCATCGACGGGATCATGATGCTGTCGGGCAGCGTGACGGACGCGTACGGCAGGCCGTTGCGGGATTGAAATTCGGTGCGGACTTCGGACGGTAACGGGGGTAAGAACGCTGGGCGGAGGGAATAAATGCGTCTTGAGAACAAAGTCACTCTGATCACGGGAGCGAGTCGTGGGATCGGCCGAGCGTGCGCGCTCGCCATGGCAGCGGAGGGGGCGACCATCGTTGGATGTGCCCGGACCATGGCCGAACTCGATACGCTGTGCGAGGAGGTTCGCGGCGCCGGTGGGCAGGCTAGCGCCGTCCAGACGGACGTGACGCAGTCCGATCAGGTTGCCGCGTGCATCGAGCGGACCATCGAAGAGCACGGCCGGATCGACATCTTGGTGAACAACGTCGGGATGGGGGGGTATCGCCCCTTCCTCGAGTGGTCCGAGCAGGATTATGATCAGATCATGGCGACCAACACGAAGAGCACGTGGCTGTTCTGCAAAGAGGTGATCCCGCATATGTTGAAGGCAGGGGGAGGTCAGATCGTCAATGTCGCGAGCGTGGCGGGGCTTCAAGGTTACGCCAACGAGGCGATCTACTGTGCGTCGAAGTTTGCTCAGATGGGTTTGACGCAGGCCCTCGATCGCGAATTTTGGGAGCGTGGAATCAAAGTCAGTGCGGTCTGTCCCGGGGGTGTGGCGACGCACTTCGCCATTGGGGATGGGCGTACCGCGGGCTCTTCACAGATGGATGGATTTTCAACCGCAGAAGACGTGGCGGAAGCCGTGGTGCTGGCGGCGAGTCCGCGCGCACGTTCGCGTATCGTCAACGTCATCATGCGACCCATGAACGAGGCTACCTGATGGCTCGACACGAGGCGGTGGCGCGACTGTTGATGGGGGCGGCCTATGCCGACGACCATCTAGATGGCGCCGAACTTGCGGAGGTTGCGAATCTCTTGCGTCGTGTGACGGGCCAATCGGACCTCGATCCTCGCCTTCAAGAGTGCATCGATACATTCGATCCGAAGATGTTCGATGTTGTTCAGGTTGCCGCCTCGCTTCAATCCGAGAGCGTGACTGCAAAAACCAAGATCCTCGAGCTGGTCGTGGCGGTGCATGAAGCGGACGACAGTTGGGATTTTGCTGAAGATGACTATGTCCGGGAGGTTGGAGCTGCACTGGGTCTGGAGCCACACGACATCGCAGTGTTCGTCGTAGGCGACCTCCACGTGGAGTCGGGTGGGTTCGTCGTCTTGCCTCCGCCTCTTCCCGTCACGAAATAGGCGTGGAATGGCGGACCGAGCGTACGATCTCGTCATCTACGGAGCCACCGGTTTTACGGGGCAGCTCGTCGCCGAATACCTTGCGCGTCACGCAGGCACACGATCTGCGGAAGAGCCGCTTCGTTGGGCGCTGGCCGGTCGCAGTCGCGAGAAACTACGACGGGTTGCAGACGCGCTGCCCGAGGGCGCGGATGTGGGCCTCATCGAAGCGGACGCTGGCGACGGCCGATCCCTCGAGGCGATGGCGGCGCAAGCCCGAGTCTTGGTGACCACCGTCGGGCCCTATGCACAGCTCGGCGAGCCGCTGGTGAAGGCCTGTCTGGCCGCGGGGACGGATTACCTCGACATCACTGGCGAGCCGGCTTTCGTCGATCAGCTGATCGAGCGCTACGACGCGGAGGCGCGCGATGCGGGCGTGCTCATCATCAACTGCTGTGGCTTCGACAGTATCCCGGCCGATCTGGGCACCTTGTTCACCGTTCAGCAGTTGCCCGACGGCGCTCCCAAGTCGGTGCGGGCCTACGTCAAGACGCGGGGAAAGCCCTCAGGCGGGACCTGGGCTTCGCTGATCGGCGCGCTGGCCGACGGGATCCCAAAGAAGGCCGGCAGCCGTGGATCGGGCGCGGGCGGCACGAAACGTTCCGGGCCCAAGCGCAAGAACATGCACCGCGAACCTCTCGTCGGCGGCTGGTCGCTGCCCATGCCGGTGATCGATCCGCTGGTGGTCAAGCGAAGCAGTCGCGCCCACCCCGCCTACGGAGAGGGCTTTCGTTACGCCCAGTATCTACGCTTGGGCTCTTTGGCCCAGGTAGCGAGTCTGATGGGCGGGATCGCCGGACTGTTTGCCTTGTCGCAGACCGCCCCTACGCGCCGTTGGCTCTTGTCCCGCCGTCCTTCCGGGGCTGGTCCGAGCGAGGAAGAGCGTGCGAAGGGGTTCTTTGCGCTCACCTTCATCGGCGAGTCGGCGGGCAAGCAGGTGGTGACGCGCGTGAGCGGCGGCGATCCGGGCTACGACGAGACCTCCAAAATGCTCTCAGAGTCAGCTCTTTTGGTCGCGAGCGCCCGCGACACCTTGCCGATCAAGGGGGGTGTGGTGACCCCGGCGGCGGCCATGGGCGAGGCTCTCATCGAGCGATTGCAGGCGGTCGGAATCCAGTTCGAAGTCGTAAGCAGCTGAGACCGAGCGGTCGGCGTTCATCGAGCTGGTCAACGGACCAACCACCAGACGAGCAGGGCGATCCCGCTGGCGATGAGTAGAAGCTGGGGTAGAAACTTTCGCCCGAGCATCAGGAGCATGGCGGTGGCGTCGAAGTACTCCCACACGTTGGCCGCCTTGAAGCTCGGTCGCGCCTTGACGCGCTCGTACCAGTCGCCCAGCGCCGGACGCCCCTCGAGCGGATCGAGCTTCAACATCATGAAGCGAGCCACCCCGACGGTCCAGACGGTGTCGGCGAGCGAGTAACTGTCTCCTGCGAGCCAGGGTTGCCCGTCGAGCAGTGCGTTCATCTCGTCGAGGCGCCGCGCGACCTGCTCACGGTGACCGCTGACCACATCGTCGTCGACGGCTCGTTCCGCGAATCCTTGGATGTCCTCGACCTTCTTGGCGTAGATCGCCGCCATGTCGGGGCGCATCTTGCCTCGCGTCTCCAGGTTGCGAACCCGCATTCTGTTGACTCGTTGGCCCATCTCCCGTTGATCTTCGGCTCCGTAGCTGAGTTCGCGGATCGGGATCGCTCGCAGCGCCGCGTTCCAATGTTCCATGGCGTCCTTGGCTTCCGCCGCATCGGGGATCCGCTTCACGGAACTCAAGGTCTCGACTGCGTAACGCATGATCGCGTCCGAATCGGGCACGACGTGTTTGTCATGAACCAGCGTCGGTACGGTGCCCATCGGGTTGAGCTTCATGTACCAGGGCTTGTAGGTCTCGAAGGTGGGGGGACCGGGGGCGACGACCTTGGCCTTGAAGGGCACCTCGAGCTCGTGCAGCGTGAGCCGCGCGATCTGCGAGTAGAAGGAAGGCGGCACGTGGTACAGGGTGACGTCGGGCATGAGCTCCTTTGCGAGGTAGGCCTTGGCGTGTGTCGTGCGGTCAGCTGGAAAAGACCGGCGGGAAGGCCTCGCGGTACTCGTGCATGGCTTGAACTTCATCGACGTCGTGTTTGAAGTCGGTGGCTTTGCGAAACGCGCCGCCGTCGATGACGATGGAGTATTTGATATGATCGAGGGCCCCGGCGGGTAGTTTGGGCAGACCGAAGCGACCCAACAAATGTTTGAAGACCCCCTCGGGCAGGGGCACGCCCTTTCGGCCCGTCTCGCGGATCAGAATACTGAGAGGAACCGGTTGGGGGCCCGCGATGTTGAAGACGCCACGGGGGCGATGCTCGATGGCGGCCAAGATACTCTGGGCGACGTCCTGCTCGTGCATGAACTGGTAGAGAGGATCGAAGCCGAGAATCGTCGGGACTCGCGGTCCGCGCAGGAAGGTCGCTAGCGTGCCGTGACCACTGGGCCCGAGCGTGTAGCACATGCGCATGACGGTCGTGGTCATGTCCGCGTGACGCCACAGCGCCGAGCCCGCGTACAGATCGGCGCTAACGAGATCCGCGAGCTCGGGAAAGTTGGCGAGGCCGAGCGGTGGTTCGTCCTCGCTGTGGTAAAGCGGCGAGTCGGCCGCGGCTCCGTAGTAGGTGTGACGACCGACGAAGATCGCGTGAGGGCAACCGTAGCGAACACAGTGCTGAAAAACGGCGCGGGTGCCACCGAGGTTGATGCGGTGTCGCTCTTCGTCTCGTGCGGCAAAGTGACTGACCGTGGCCATGTGAATCACCACATCTGGGCGGACGGTTCGAAAAACATCTTCTGCGGCACGCTTGCGAATGTCGACTTGGTGCATGGTGACGCCGTCGGGCGCGTCCGACCATCGTCGCTTGTCGATACCGATGACTTCGTGGCCACCGTCGACAAGAGCCTGCGCGACGATTTGGCCGAGTCGGCCTGCGACTCCGGGAATGATCACCTTCATGGCGTCAGCCTCGCATTTGGCTCGGCGCCCCGTCGGTGACGGCGTCCCTCGTCGATGAGGCCAGCGATGGCCGTCTTGACTTGTTCGACATAGGACAAGATGACCCGGTCGTCTTCGTTACCGTTGCCTTCGAAGTGCATCGGCGCGCCGTAAACGATGTCCAGCCTCACGGGCATGGGGAGCGGCAGCAAATAGGGGGTCACGGGAAAATACGGTGCGCCAACGAGTTTGCCCAAGGTCGTCGCGTTGTAGATGGTCGGAATGGCTTCGCCGCCCCCCACGAAGGCGACGGGCACGATCGGCGCCTTGCTCTGGAGCGCGAGTCGCATGAAGCCGGTTCCGAACTCCACGAGGGAGTGGCGCTCTTTGTACAGTTTTGCGGTGCCGCGCGCGCCCTCGGGAAACACCATCAGCAGGCGGTCGTCTTCGAGGAGTTTGGCTGCGTGACGGGGCAGGCCTGTGAGTTGGCCGGTGCGAAAGGTCCACTGGGACAGGAAGGGGATGCGGTTGAGAAACTTCTCCGCCATGCCTTGGGCGAGTCGTGGCGGGCTCATCTCGAGAAAGATGGACGCGATGATCATCGCGGCGTCGAGCGCTACCCCTCCGGCATGGTTGCCGATGAGCATGGCCCGGCCGCGCTGAGGGACGTTCTCAATGCCGTGAACGTGCGACCGGAAATAGTGGCGGTACAGGATGCACAAGAGACTGAGCCCCTGCCTTAGGTGCCGTCGCGAGACGCCGAATGGATCGACGCCGTAGCGGTTGAACGGGAGCTCTAGGTCGTGAACACGCGCAGATACGTCACGGTAGGTCTCAAGCGGAGAGGTGGCCACGATTTGCTGACGATAGTGGTCTTGGCCGGCACTGACAACGACCGTGGGCGGTGTTTTGTTTTGTATGATTCCACGACGCGCACGCTTGGGCTCATGAGCTTCGATGCGCGATCTATATGTGGTTCTGGCTTCGGCGTGCTTCTCTCGTGTGCTCTCGCTATGAGTGCCAGCGCTAGCCAAGGCGCAGCGGGAATTGCGACCACCGTGTCCGGCGGAGCTGGCGGGAGCCGGTGGGATGGCGACGTGCTGGGGGCAAGGGGACAACAGCATGCCCGGGGGACCCGACAACGCGTGGACAAGACTGCGTCGATGTCACCGTCGATCCGGTGTGCGCCGAGGGTGATTGCGCAAGCGTGTGCCAGACCGAATACGCCGATTGCAACAACGACATGAGCGATGGCTGCGAGATCGAGCTCGCGGTGGACCTTCAGCATTGGGGCAGCTGTGGCGCCGCGTGTCCCGATTCGGCCAACGCGACCGAGAGCTGTACGGCGGGGCAGTGTTTGCTGGACATATGCAATCAAGGTTTTCCGGATTGTGACAACATGGCGAGCACGGGCGGCGAGGCCAATGTCTCGACGGACAGTCTGCATTGCGGCATGTGCGGGAAAGCCTGCGCGGTCGGAGAGATGTGTGGGGGCGGTGTCTGCATCTCAGCGGGTTGCCAGAATGGCGGTGTCCTCGTGGCGACTTCGCCCGGTGGGGACATGAAGGTGTGCGACGATCCCAATGACGCGACCTGCGAAAAGGACGTCGAGATGCTCTGTCCGGTGGGATGGGGGTTGTGTTCTCGCAGTCAGTACGTCAACCGGCACAACGGCTGGACTCATGTGGTGAATGGTTCCAATGTGGTCGTCGCTGAGATCTACTGCCGCGGAGGTTCCGGCGCGGGACACTTCACGCTCGGTCCCTACGGAGGAATAAGCAACTTGGGGCAGGATATCGACCTCAATGGCGGGTAGGAAAGTTCGCGGCCGAGCTGCACGGCCAGATCGAAGCACCCGAGGAAGATTGCGACGACGGCAAGCAGATCGAGTCAGACGCCTGTCTCAACTCGTACAGTTCTCGCAAACCAGGGTGTTGAGACCGCTCGGCTGCTCTGGCGCTGATGAAGACGCGCGACTAGCGGCCAGTCCGCTACCGAGGTACAATTTTTTCATCGATGGCTGAAGAGGCTCATGTTGAATTTGCTGCGGCGCTCGACCTCGGCTCCAACAGTTTTCACATGATCATAGGCCGGCTTCACGGCGGACAGCTTCATGTGATCGACAAGTTGCGAGAGCGCGTCCGCTTCGCGGCTGGTCTCGATGACCAGCTGCTCATCACGGACGAGGCGATGGAGCGCGCGCTCAGTTGCTTGGAGCGTTTCGGGCAGCGCATTGGCCAAATCGAGGATTTGCGCGTCCGAGTCGTCGGAACGAACACGCTGCGGCAAGCGAAGAACAGTCGCGAGTTCATGTACCGTGCTCGGGCAGCGATCGGCTATCCCATTGAGATCATATCCGGCCGCGAAGAAGCGCGATTGATCTATCTAGGCGTCGCGCAGACATCGCAGGATGACCATGGGCGCCGCCTGGTCTTCGATATCGGTGGCGGCAGCACGGAATTCATCATCGGAGAAAACTTCGACATCACCGAGGCTGACAGTCTGTTCATGGGATGCGTGAGTTTTACGCAACGTTTCTTCGGCGGTGGTGTGATCACAGCCGACCGGTTCGCCGAGGCGCAGGTCGCGGCGGGGATCGAGCTGCAGTCGATCGCACGGCCTTACCGGAAAATCGGTTGGGAGCGAGTCATCGGTTGTTCGGGCACGATTCATGCGGTCGACGCCATCGTGCGCGCCAACGAGTGGAGCGAAGAGGGGATCACACACAAGTCACTCAAGAAGCTTCGCAAGATGCTCATCGCGCAAGAGTCTGTGGACAAGTTCGACATTCCGGGTCTGCAACCGGATCGACATGCCGTGATCGCTGGAGGCGTGGCGATTCTCATGGCCATCTTCGAGGACTTGCGTGTCGAGTTGATCCTGCCTTCGCCAGGCGCTTTGCGCGAGGGTGTGCTTTACGACTTGGTCGGACGGATCAAACAGGAGGACGTCCGCGATCGCACGATCCGATGGTTTCAGGAGCACTATCACATCGATGTCGAGCAGGCGCAGCGGGTTAATGACTCGGCGTTGACTTTGCTCGAGTTTGCCGCGGCTTCATGGGAGATCGATGTGCAGCGATGTGGTTCCTTGTTGAGCTGGGCGGCGGGATTGTTCGAAATCGGCTTAGCCATTTCGCACACCGGTTACCACAAGCATGGTGCCTACCTCGTGAGTTACTCCTACATGGCAGGATTCTCTCGCGGGGAGCAGCGAACGTTGGCCGTCCTGTTGGCCGGGCATCGACGGAAACTCCGGATCGAAATATTTGATGCGGTCGATCCCAAGAAGGTCACGATTCTCAAGAAACTGTGTGTGCTGTTTCGACTTGCGGTGTGCCTCAATCGAAGCCGCGATCCGAAGCCGCCACCTTTTGCTCTCAAAGTAAAAAAGGAGCGTCTCAAGTTGTCCTTTCCGAAGGGGTGGCAGACCGAGCACCCGCTCACTCTGGCTGAACTCGAACAAGAAGCCGCGTATCTCGAGTTGCTTGGTTTCGAATTGGTCCTTCACTCGACTTCACGGGACCTGAGCCTGCCTACTCCCGCGTGACCGCCGACAGGCTTTGCCAGGCGGCTTCTCATAGGCACCTTTCTCGCTCTCGCCCCGTCACGAGTTCGCGCCCGAGCTTGACGTCGGCCGTCCAGAAGTTAGGGTGCTTCCCGATGGCCAGTTCGAAACCGAAACGCGTACGTCGCACCGCCGAAGAGGCGCGTCGTGTCATTCTCGATGCGGCAGAGAGACGTTTGGAGGTTGCGGGGATCGCGGGGATCCGCCTCCAAGAGGTTGCCGCAGATGTCGGGGTTTCGCATCCGGCTATTTTGCATCACTTCCGGAGCCGTGAGGGGCTGGTCGATGCGGTCGTCAAACGAGCGGTGGGTCGTTTGCGCGGCGAGTTTCTCGAGGTCCTGACGAGCGAACTCGATCGCGTTCAGTTGCACGAGTTGATCGAGCGGGTCGCCGAGGTGCTCGGCCGTCGAGGGCACGCCAAACTGCTTGCCTGGTTGGTCTTGTCGACGCAGGAAGCCAACACGCCCATCTTTACGCCGGAGGATTTTACCCTTGGCAAGATCGGCGAGTCGGTCGCGGCTCTTCGCGCCCAGACGGCCGGCTGTGACGAAGACGGCGTTCGCGAAGATAGCGTATTTATCGTGTTGCTCGTCGCGGTGGCCATTTTTGGTGAGTCCATCGCTGGGCACATCATGCGACAGAGCGCCGGCATCGATGATGAGGGTGGCGGTGCGAAACGTTTTCGGAGTTGGTTCGCCGCGTTGCTGCTCGAGCACATTCGAGTTCATGACGGGGCCCCACCCAGCGGTGCCACCGGCGCGACTCCATCGGCCTAGATAGGGCCTGAGCCGAGCGTGGCTGGTCCGCCGGAGCCCGAATTTGGGTCCATTGTCAGGTTCGGCACGGCTGTTGCTTTACTTGAGACCATGGCAGCTCATTCGCCGGCTCGATCGCTCTTCGCCGCCTCCCTGATCCTCGTAACCGGGTGTGCCTACGGCATCGAGAACGAGTCCTGGGGCGCCGCACCGGCGGCCGGTTCGGACGTTTCGTCGAGCGCAGATCCCTCGGGGTCGGGCGGGACTGGGGCTGCCGGTTCGGGTGCTGACAACGCCGCCTCCAGTAGCTCAACCGGAGGCGACGACGGGGGAAAGATGAATGATAACAGTCCATTCTGTGGCGATGGCCTTATCGATGCCGGCGAGGAATGCGACGACGGGAACGGCGAGGCTGACGACGGCTGCGCGAGCTGCGTGGTGGAATGTGACCCGCAGGACGTCAAGGATCCGAAGACCCACCACTGCTATCACTTCGTCAACTTGAAGGCTCACTGGCAGGCTGCGGAGAATGATTGCGTGGTGTGGGGTGGTGCTCCTGGACTGGGGCATTTGGTGTCCATCCAGTCAGCCGACGAGCAAAAACTCGTGAAAAGCCTTGGCGATGGCGCGGAGCGCTGGATCGGCGGAGCGGATATGGCCGTGGAGGATAATTACACGTGGACGGACGGGAGCATCTTTGCCTTCGAGAACTGGCGCAGCGGCGAGCCGAACAACAACGGTTACAACGGCGGCGAAGAAGATTGTGCGGAGATGGAGCACGACGGCCGCTGGGATGACCAGCCCTGCGAGAAGACGAAGCGCTACGTCTGTGAGCGGATCGCTGCTGGCGCTCCTTGAGTTGTTCCAAGCTTCATGCGGCTGAAGGCATGCGTCATGCTGCCTAGGCACTACAGAATGCGTTGCCCGAGAGCCGACGCGATGAGCCCTACCGCGAGCTCAGCGGTACTGTTTCGATCGTCGAGAGTGGGGTTGACCTCGACGAGTTCGAGGCTTGCGACGCGCCCCGTCGCTGCGAGCATTTCCATCGCTAGGTGTGCTTCCCGGTAGGTAAGGCCGCCGAGCTTAGGCGTGCCCGTTCCGGGCGCGATGCGCGGATCGACGGAGTCGATGTCGAAGCTAATGTGTAGCCAATCGACATCTTGCGTGAGCTCGATCACTTCCGTCATGACGCCGCTCATGGTTCGCCGGTCGATTTCCGCCATGGTGTAGCAATGGATGTTGGACGCTCGCAGGAGCTTCTTTTCTTGCTCGTCGATGTCCCGCAGCCCGACCTGGCAGAAGTATGCGGCGTCGAGCTTGGCCCCAGAAAATTCGATATTCGTCAGCTCTGCGGGACCGTCGCCGAGCAAGCAGGCGACGGGCATCCCGTGGACGTTGCCGCTCGGGGAGGTTTGCGGCGTGTTGATGTCGCCGTGAGCGTCGAACCACACGACGCCGATCCGTGGCTTCTTGCCGTCGCCAGGGTTGTCCTTCAGATGCGCGGCGAGCCCAGACAGCGTACCGATAGCGATCGAATGATCTCCGCCGAGGACGAGGGGGAAGTCGCCGGTGTGGACGATGTCCCGCACTTCCTTGGCCAGTCTGGCGCACGTTTCGCTGATGAGGGGCAGAAACTTTGCCTCCGCGCCTCCTGGCGCCTGCGTTTCGGGCGCAGGGATCGCCAAATCACCCCGATCCACCACGGTGTAGTCCGCTTGCTCGAGCGCGGCGTGTAGACCGGCGATTCGAAGGGCGCTCGGGCCCATGCCTACGCCTCGTCGCCCGGCCCCGTGATCGAGTGGAACACCTACGATTTGCACGGTTCGACGGTTCACGAGCGTCATTGTAGCGTGCACAGTGAGCTTCTCTCGAACATTTCACGTGAAAATGCGCCCACGATCGATCAAGATGCGCGCCATGAATCTGAACCACCTTAGCGCGATCTCTCTTTTCTGCTTGTTGGCGACTGCGACAGGCTGCGACAACCCGCCCGCCCCGCCGGCTCCGACTCCCGAGCCGCCGGCGCCTTCCGTGGCCACTACCTCCCCGGTAAAGGAGGCGCAGATGAAGCAGATGAAGACCAGGATGGCGGCGATCAAGGCCGCACGTGCGGCGCAAGCAGCACCGGCCAAGCTTGCGGGGATCCCAGCTCCTGAAGATGTCGGCGCGCCGCCAGCGGATGCGACGAAGCACAAGAGCGGCCTCGTGACGAAGGTCCTCAAGAAGGGGACAGGCGACAAGAAGCCGACCGAACACGACAAGGTGAGTGTGCACTACACGGGCTGGATGAAGGACGGGAAGATGTTCGACAGTTCGGTCGCGCGGAAGCGTCCCGCGAGTTTTGGCGTGAAGGGCGTCATCGCCGGTTGGACGGAGGCCCTGCAGATGATGGTCGTGGGCGAGAAGCGGCGTCTGTGGATCCCAGGCAAGCTCGCCTATGGAGATCGCCCGCGCATGGGCCAGCCGTCCGGCCAATTGACCTTCGATGTCGAGCTGCTCGAAGTCATCGAGGGGCCCAAACCGCCTGAGGTACCGAAGGATGTCGGCGCGCCCCCGGCCACCGCCAAGAAGACGAAGAGCGGCCTCGCTTACCGCATTTTGAGCAAGGGTCCGGGCACCGTGAATCCGAAAGCGACGGATCGGGTGCGCGTGCACTACACGGGCTGGAGCAAGGACGGGAAGATGTTCGACAGCTCGGTGATGCGTGGTCAGCCGACGTCTTTCGGCCTGAATCAGGTCATCAAGGGCTGGACCGAGGGCGTGCAGCTCATGAAGGTTGGGGACAAGGCGCGCTTCTGGATCCCGGGCAACCTCGCTTACGGCGACAAGCCCAAGCGCCCAGGCGCCCCGTCGGGCCAGCTCACCTTCGACATCGAGCTCGTTCAAATCCTCTGAGGGCGCCCGACCGTTGCGCTACGAAGGTAAGCTCTATCGGCCTCCGAGTGAGGCCGAGTCGTACATCTTGCAGGCGACCATTGGCTGCTCGTGGAACAAGTGCACCTACTGCGACATGTATCGCGACAAGGCGTTTCGCGTGCGGGAGCTACCGGAGATCCTGGCGGACATCGCCCTGGCGGCTCGCCGCATCGGCCCTGAGGTCGAGAAGGTCTTCGTGGCCGATGGCGATTCGCTGATCATGGATCTCGAGCACTGGGAACCGATCTTGTTGGCGTGTCGCGACGCCTTTCCCCGATTGCGCCAGGTCAGCTGTTACGCGATGGCGACCAACGTCTTGGCCAAGAAGCCAGCTGAGCTCGAGCGTCTCCGCGTGCTCGGCCTGAGTTTGCTCTACATCGGCCCGGAAACTGGCGACGGGCCGACCTTCAAACGCATCGCCAAAGGGCAGGGCTACGACGAGCACGTCGAGGCGGCGAAATCGGCCAAGGCCGCGGGCATGCGCCAATCGGTGATCTTCCTTCTCGGTGCAGCGGGCATCGAGCGAAGCGCACAGCATGCGAGCGCATCGGCCAAGCTCGCCACCGCGATGGATCCGGAATACCTCGCTGCCCTCACGCTCACCGTCGTGCCCGGCACGCCGATCGCCAAGCTCGAATCTTCGGGTCGTTTTACGCTACCGATG
>JAPYTK010000078.1:12577-21982 GCA_029941785.1 Polyangiaceae bacterium
ACGGCTTGCTTGCCGAGCTGCGCACATTTGTCGCCGAAGCCGAGCCGACGAACGCCCTGTTTCGCACCAATCACGCCTCGAATTACCTGCCGATCGGTGGCCGACTACCGCGCGATCGCGCCGCCATCGTCGAGGTGATCGATCGGGCGCTGAGCGGTGACATTCCGCTTCGAGACGAATCGCGCCGGGGCCTTTGAGGCCCTGAGGGTCGACGTTTGCACGGCCTACCGCAGCACGGCCTACCGCAGCATGGCCTACCGCAGCATGGCCTACCGCAGCCCGACAATCTTACCGTCGACGACGTCCATCTGCTCGGCGTTAGGCCGTCGGGGCAGACCTGGCATCCTCAGAATGTCGCCCGTCATGACGACCAGGAAGCCTGCGCCAGCGTTGATGTGCACATCGCGAACCGTGAGTTCGAAGTCGCGAGGGCGGCCCAGCAGTTTGGGGTCGTCGGACAGCGAACTCTGCGTCTTGGCGATGCAGATCGGCAGATTCCCGTAGCCCAGGCGGTACACCTGTTTGAGCGCGCGCTTGGCTTGCTTGGTGTAGAGGATCTCGCGGGCACCGTAGATCTTCTTCGCCACGCTGCTGATCTTGCTCTCGACCTTGTCTTCCCAATCGTAAAGCGGCGTGAACGTCTTCTGCGACTTCTCGCACTTGTCGATCACGGTCCGTGCAAGGTCTAGTGCGCCTTCGCCGCCCCGCGTGAAATGGTCCGACACCGCCATCGGCGTACCGTTTGTTTCACAGAAGTGGCGCACCGCTGCGATTTCCTCTTCGGTATCGCTCGCGAAGCGGTTCAAGCAGATGATGGGGATTTCGGTAAAGTGCCCGATGTTTTCGATGTGCTTGGCGAGGTTGGGCAAGCCCCGCTCGAGGGCCGCGACGTCGGGCGTGTCTAGTTCGCTGTACGGACAACCTCCGTGAAGCTTGAGAGCACGGACCGTGGCGACGAGCACCACCGCAGCGGTGTCGAGTCCCGCGCCCGCGCACTTGATGTCGAAGAATTTCTCGGCGCCGAGATCGAATCCGAACCCTGCCTCCGTAATCGTCCAGTCCGCGAGATGCATGGCCATGCGGGTTGCGACCAGGCTGTTGCAGCCGTGAGCGATGTTGGCGAAGGGACCGCCGTGGACGAGCGCGGGGGTTCCCTCCAACGTTTGCACCAGGTTTGGCATCATCGCGTCTTTCAAGAGGGCGAGCATGGCGCCGGTGACCCCGATTTCCCCGGCTGTCACGGGCCTCTTGTCGATGGTGAAGGCCACGAGGGTGCGATTGATGCGGGTTCGTAGGTCGTCGAAGTTCTCAGCCAGGCAGAGCATCGCCATGACCTCGGAGGCGGCGGTGATATCGAAGCCGGTCTCCCGGGGCACGCCTTGGTTCACGCCGCCGAGTCCAATGATGGCATCGCGTAGCGAGCGATCGTTCATGTCCATCACGCGGCGCCAACGCACGCGCCTCGGATCGATCTTCAAGTCGTCGTCGAAGTGAATGCGGTTGTCCAAGGCAGCTGCGAGCAGGTTGTGGGCCGCGGTGACGGCGTGCAAATCCCCCGTGAAGTGGAGGTTGATACTCTCCATCGGGATCACTTGGCTGTAACCCCCACCGGTGGCGCCCCCTTTCATTCCCATGCAAGGCCCGAGTGACGGTTCACGCAGCGCGAGGCACACGGACTGTCCGAGCTGGCTGAAGGCCTGTCCGAGTCCGATGGTCGTCGTGGTCTTTCCCTCGCCGGCGCGAGTGGGCGTGATCGCTGAGACCAGGATGAGTTTCTTCTTGATGTCGCTATTGCCACGCGGCGGCTCGTCCATCACGCTGAGGTCGATTTTCGCCTTGTCGCGACCGTAGGGATACAGCTTGTCCGCGCTGATCCCGAGCTTCTCGGCGATTTCAACGATGGGACGTGGGGTGACGGATTGGGCGATTTCGACGTCGCTGAGCATGGCGCGAGCATAGGGCCTCGCTGGAGCCGAGGCGAGCCCCGTATCGGGCGCGTCGCGGCTGACCGCCACCGCTCTGCTGCGCGGTCGTGGCGTCCTTCGTTCATCGAAGGAATGGGCCAAGGGACTCGTTTGTTCGATCTACACAGCCAAGCTAGGCCCCTCGGTTGGCGGTCTGGCGGTGAAAGCAGAAGGTCGCTTGCGACCAGAAAATATGGGAGGATCACATAATAACCATGATTAATATCAAAAGCTTACGTATCATCGTGCGCACGCCTCACAGTGTTGTCCTCGGTGCTTGCGCGAGCCAATTGCTCATTCGTGATGGCCGCGGCGAGATGCTGCTCCACCACGACACGCCGGCGATGCTCGGCGCCATAGGACCTGGCGAAATCGTGCTCAGGAAGCACGATGGCCGCGACGTCGTCATCACGGTGGGAAGCGGAACGGTGGCGCTGATCGACGGCGAAGTGCGCTGTATCGTGACCTCGGCGCAGGTGGGTCACGAGACGGCAATTCCGCTCGCGGTGTAATCACCTCCGGTACGAACCCACGCGACGAGTGCTGCTGCGTTTGTCGGGGGCGACAGATCCCTCAATTTAGGCTAAACGTGGCGGATGTTTACACGCCTCCGACTCGGCCTCGTGGGGGCCGTCATTTGGTTTCTTGCTTCTTTCGCCGGCTGCTCATGTGGCTCCACCGACTGTGGTGACGGCGTAGTGGACGAGGGCGAGACCTGCGATGACGGTAACCTCGCCGACGGTGACGGCTGCAGCGCGAGCTGCGGCATCGAGAACGGTTGCGGTGATGGCGTCATCGACAAGGGTGAAGCCTGCGACGACGGCAACCTCGAAGATGGCGATGGCTGCTCATCGACCTGTGGGCAGGAGGACGATTGCGGCAACGGCAAGCTCGAAGCGGGCGAAGCGTGCGATGACGGAAACACGGTTCAGTACGATGGCTGCGAGGCCGACTGCACCGAGTCGCCCGACGAGGTGGTGTGCGCTGAGCTTCCCCCCCTGAGCGAGGGACGTTGTGCGGTCAAAGCGGGGGACGCGCGCCGCCTCATCCAGGGCGACGTGATGACTCCCCACACGGTGCTCGTCGGCGGGCAGGTACTCATCGATGAGCAGGGGAGCATCGTATGCGCCGACTGTGCCTGCGAAGGGGCGGCAGGAGCGACGGAGATCAATTGTCCCGGAGCCGCGGTATCTCCCGGCCTCATCAATAGTCACGATCACATTACCTTCTCGCAGAACCGTCCGTACACCGACACCGGTGAGCGTTACGAGCATCGGCACGATTGGCGTAAAGGCAAGAATGGTCACACGAAGATCAGCGCAGGAGGCGGTGCTTCCAAGGATGATATTCGCTGGGCGGAGTTGCGGTTCATCATCGGTGGCGCAACCTCGACGATTGGGTCGGGCAGTGCGACGGGTTTCTTGCGTAACCTCGATACGGACAACCAAGAGGGCTTGTCAGAGAAACCGGTCGATTATGAGACCTTCCCGCTCGGTGATTCGGGCGGCACCCAGCTTTCCAGTGGCTGCGGATATCCCGACATCGCGACCCAGGCGAGCATTGCGAATCAAGACGCCTATTTTCCGCACATCGCAGAAGGCATCGATGCGTTCGCCCGCAACGAATTTGAGTGCGTGAGCGGTTACGCCGCGGACGGAGAAGACCTGCTCGAACCACAGAGTGCGTTCATTCACTCTGTCGGACTCAACCCCCAAGACTACGCACGCATGGCGGCAGACGGCACCACGCTGGTGTGGTCGCCACGGTCGAACGTTACCTTGTACGGCGATACCGCCCAGGTGACCGTGGCTCATCGGCTCGGCGTGCGCATCGTGCTCGGCACCGACTGGATCCCGACCGGATCGATGAACATGCTGCGAGAGCTTCGCTGCGCCGCGGATCTGAACCGCGATTATTATGGTGGCTACTTCGATGACCGTGATCTGTGGCGGATGACCACGGTGCTGGCGGCGGCTGCCAGCGCGACCGATGACGTGATCGGGACGCTCCGCGGGGGCACGATCGCGGACGTGGCGATTTTCGACGGCGCGAATGCCACAAGTGCACATGCCGCGGTGGTGGCAGCCGATCCGGGGGATGTCGTCCTCGTCCTGCGCGGTGGCGAAGTGCTCTACGGCGACGCGGTGGTCGTCGACGCGCTCGCGAGCGGATGCGATGCGCTCGAAGTCTGCGGTCAAGCCCAGCGCGTGTGTTCGAGCAACGATCTCGGTGTCAGCCTGGCAGAGCTAGAGGCCTCGGCGCAGCCGGATTATCCGCTCTTCTTTTGCGACACGCCGATGGACGAACCGAGCTGCGTGCCGTCGCGCCCCAGCGGGGTCAACGGCTCGAGCGTGTATACCGGAGCGGCGTCGGCGGGGGATCAGGATGGGGACGGCATTGCCGATGCCGAAGACAATTGTCCCGGCGTGTTCAACCCGGTCCGCCCCCTCGACGACGGACAGCAAGGCGATTTCGATGGCGATGGCGAAGGTGATCCTTGCGATGTGTGCCCCCTCGATGCGGACGTCACCGACTGCGTGCCTTACGACTCGACGGATGCCGATGGCGACGGGATCGCGAACGATGCGGACAACTGCCCGAACATCGCCAACGCGGACCAGGCGGATTCGGACATGGACGATAAGGGCGATCTCTGCGACCCCTGTCCGGAGGCCGCCAACCCCGGCAACTTGGCCTGCGTGACGACCATCTATGCCATCAAGAAGGGCGAGGTCAGTGGGCCGGTGGCTCTCGACAATGCGCTCGTCACGGCGTGCGTCAATGGCGGCGGGTTTTTCCTTCAAGTGAAGCCCGGCGATGCCGATTACGCCGGCCCTGAGAACTCCGGCGTGTTCGTCTACCATCCCGACACCAGCTGCGGTGCGAACCTTGCAATTGGCGATCGGATCAGCCTCAACCCGGCGACCGCGAGTGACTTTTTTGGTCAGATCCAGCTAAACGGCGCCACGGTGACCGTCGAGACTTCCGCCGGCGAAACCCTTCCACCGCTCGTGGAGCTCACCACGACGGAGGCTGGCGGCGAGCAGGCGAACGCCTACGAAGGCGTCTTGGTCGAGGTGAAGGACGCGATGGTGACGGATCCGAATCCGATGGCCGGCCCAGGTGACCAAGATCCGACGGGCGAGTTTCTTGTCGATGGCGTCCTGCGCGTGGACAACCTGATGCACGATGTGAGCCCGGCGCCGACCCTTAACGCGGTCTTCAAGCGCATCGCCGGGCCCCTCGCGTATCGCAACGGATTCAGCAAAATCGAGCCCCGCGCCGCCACGGATGTCGAGCTCGGTCCTCCGATCTTGGTCTCTTTTGGCCCGGAGCCGGCCTTCATTCGGCAGGGTCAACAGGGCGTGGCGACGATCCCCACGCCTCTCGAGGTGACCCTGTCCGGCGTCGTCGAACAACCGACTTTCGTCGCGATCACGTCAGCGGATCCGGCGAGTCTCGGTGTCGTGGGCGGAGGCGTGACGATCGCGCAAGGCGCGAGCAGCGCCATCGTTCTTCTCGATGGCGTGATGCAGGCTCAAGCGGTCAAGCTGACGGCCCTGCTCGATACTGCGATGGTCGAGGCTACCGTTCGTGTCGTGGGCTTGTCGGAGCAGCCTCAGCTCACGATGCTGTCTCCGTCGATGACCAACATCGCGCCGATGACCACGGGCAGCTTGCAGGTCGAGCTCGATATTCCGGCGCCGATGGGTGGCAGCGCGGTGTCCTTGTCTCTCATGCCAGGCATCTTTGGAGGCGTACCCGCGCAGGTCGTCGTCCCTGTGGATCAGATCGCGGGGAGTTTCGACTTCACGGGTGTGGCCGAGGGAATCGAGACGCTGACTGCCCTGCTCGATGGAAGCATGGCTCAGGCGACCATCAACGTGACGTCGACCGGAGGCTTGGTCATCAACGAGGTCGATTACGATCAGATCGGGACCGATGCTGACGAGTTCGTCGAGATCTACAACGGCTCTGCGGCACCGGTGAATCTGCAAGGGATTGCGCTCGTGTTTGTCAATGGCGGGGGCAACACGGAATACGCACGTGTCGATTTGGGTTCGGTGGGGACCTTGCAGGCAGGCGAGTACCTGGTCGTTGGAAGCGCTGCGCTGATCCAAACCATTCCCTCGACAGCGAAGTCCAAGGAGTTGCCCCTTGCGACCAACAACATTCAAAACGGCGCCCCGGATGCGGTCGGTTTGCTGGACGTCGGAGCGAGCACGCTCCTCGATGCGCTGTCCTACGAAGGCGGGCTCACGATGGGGCAGGTGAATGGTGCCGGGACGCTCAGCTTCGTCGAAGGCACGGTATTGCCCACCAACGTGGCGGACAGCAACCAGACGAACGGCTCGCTGACTCGTTTCCCGAATGGCACCGACACCGACGACGCGGCAGCCGACTGGAAGTTTTCGCCCACGGTAACGCCCGGCGCAGCCAACATGTAGCCCGATGCCGGAGGGAGGCGCGTCATCATGAAGTCACACACTCGTTATCTCAGCTTCACCGTTCCTGCGCGAATGGACTTCGTCAACATCACGAGCGAGGTCGCGCGTGAGGTCGAGGCGAGCGGCGTGCAGGAGGGATTGTGTTTGGTCAACGCCATGCACATTACGGCCAGCGTCTTCATCAACGATGATGAGCCTGGACTGCACGAGGATTACAAGCGTTGGCTCGAGAAGCTCGCTCCCTTCGATGCGAGTCCCGAGGTTTACCATCACAATCGAACCGGCGAAGACAACGGAGATGCCCATCACAAGCGCCAGATCATGGGCCGGGAAGTCGTGGTCGCCATCACCGAGGGGAAACTCGATTTCGGTCCCTGGGAACAGATCTTCTACGGCGAATTCGATGGCCGACGTCCCAAGCGAGTGTTGCTCAAGATTATCGGTGACTAAGATCCGGCTCGCTCGTAGACGCTGTCTTCATCTCGTTGACGAAACGCAGTACTTCGCGCCGGTGTTTCGCGACCCGAAGTTCGTGCTGGAAGCGTCCGAGGACGCGCTGGTCGGGGCCGATGATGTACGTGATGCGTTTCGCGAAGCCGAAGAAGCGGCGTAGCGCTCGGTATGCTTTGGCGATCGTCTTGTCGGAATCGGCGATAAGCGGAAAGGGAATGGCGAGGTCTTCCGCGAACTGGCACTGCGTGGCTTGCGTGTCGGTGCTGATCCCTACGAGGCCGGCGCCTGCGAGGAACAACTCGTTGTAGTCCGCCGAAAACATCTTGTTTTCGTGGATGCACGTGGCGGTGAAGGCACGAGGGAAGAAGAAGACCACCGTGCACAAGCCCTGTTGCTCGGATAACACGAACTTCTTTCCGGTCGTTGTCACGGCGCAGATTTCGGGCGCCTTCTCTCCGAGCTTTAGGGGCATTGTACGATCCCTGAGTCGCGGGCTCGTCACCTGCCCGCGTGACCGTTCTACAGCAATTTCACGCCAGTGGCGGTCATAATGTACTCTCGCGTCGGGAGCTTGCCCGCCTTCGGGTCTTTGCCTTCGTCTTCCGCTAGGTGCTCGGCGAATTTTCGGCTGAGTTTCTTGGCGCGCAGCGAGCCTTCCACTTCGGCTGAGCGACCTGCGATATCGGTTGGCACGACGAAGCCGTAGTCCTTGGTGAAAATCCGGACCTCTTGGTTTCCTTCTTCGAGGATGAGCCAGCAGCCAGCCTTCTTGCACACGGATTTGACCGTGCCCGAAATGCGAACGACTTTTCCGCTCGGCTTGGTCAGCTCGGCGCAGGACGTGACCTCGGCCGCGGCGTCCTTGGGATTACCTTTGCTCTTCCTTGCACCATCTGCTGGCGGTTCGGCGCAAGCACCGTCGGCCCCGACGGCAGCGGAGCCGGTGGCTGTTGGGGCGTTTTCTTTGGGAAGTGCGGCCACGGCCTTCGAGACGGGCGACGCTGCGGCGAGCTTAAAGGCTGTGCCAAAGTGTTGGCTGTTGGCCTTCGGTGCGGTGGCTGGCCGTGCACTGTCTGGCCGTGCACTGTCAGGTGGCGTTTGCACCGATGATGCTGACCCGGGCGTCGCCGCCGCGTCGGGCTTGGCCGCCGGTGCTTGGCAAGCTTGCGACGTGAGGGTGCTGAGGGCGATGAGCGTGAGGTAGGACAGGCGCATGCGGGCCAGGTACCATTCACCGGTTCGTCTGTCACTCTTTGGCGTCGGATCGCGATGCCATGAAACCGTTAGTGGCTGTGACCGCGAGCCTCGCGGCGCCGGCAGCCGCCGCTGATGGCGATACCGCACACTTTTTCGGGCGAGAGGCAGACCTGACCGTCCGGACAGGCGTCGGGATCGGATGCGTTGCACGGACGCGAGCAGAAGGCGGGTGGGGGCAGTGGCGCGTCATAACGATCGTTGCCATCGGTATCGATGTAGATCGGATTGGTGATCGCGTAGGCCGGTATGGGCGACCAATCGGGGACGGTGAGCGATGGCGGGAACAACTCGTTGATGACCGGGATCCGGCTGAAGGCGTCCCGGGCAACGACGGCGAGCTGAATCTCGCCAAACGGAACGTCCAGCCAGATGGGCTCCATCGTGTTGCCGGGCTTGAGGCCCATAGCGATCACGACGACCCAACTGTCCCGATTAGGAACCTCGAAGCTGACCTTTCCGTGGACGTCGAAGATCGCCTCGGGCGGTTCATTGGGCAGGATCAAACGGAGCAACTCTCCGTTGAGGTAGACTTCCACCCGGTCGACGCCGAACCAGCTCGCCGTCTGAACGTCGAGCGCCATCGCGAGGGCTTGTCCGGGCTTGGACCGGACGACATCGCCGAAGGTCTTCTTTTTGATCGTCGCCCGTACGAAGGGGCCTGTGGTGGCCAGAGCGTGACCGCCACGAATGCTGCTGACGGCATCCGCAATTTGGAGTCCGCCCGGCGAATCGGTGCTGCTGCGAAAATAGGTACGCGCATATCCGGGCTCTTTGCGGGGATTGTGACTATCGCTGCTGCCGACTTGGGTGGGGAGAAACCCTCGGTCGAGGAACCGGAAGAAGTCGTCGACCTGTCCCGCGCGGTGGGTGCACGGGACGTCGTGAAAGCCCTGCGGGACAGGCTTGCTGCCCAGATCGTCCAGATCGCAATACACTTGGCTTTCGGCGGCCGTACCGGTGAAGCTCCAGTTTGCGAATTGCTCGGTGGGGCTGCGGGCCAAGACCCGTTTCGTGATGGACCACGCGAGAGCGGTACGGTTGCGGCGCTTGCAGTCCAGCAATCGTTCCGCTGGGGGACACGGTGCGACCAGGCCTTCACCCATCTCCGGACAGGCGAGCGCCAGCTCCTCGATGGACTCGGCGATTTGCATACGGACGGAGCAGCGATTCCAATCGATGACCTCCGACACGCTGGGTGTGCGCGTCAGGTCGAGTCGTTTGGCCCCCATGATTTCCATCGCGTCGACGCTACAGTCGGCGGTGCGGAAGACGGAGTTTTGCGC
>JAPYTK010000079.1:0-6726 GCA_029941785.1 Polyangiaceae bacterium
GCTTCCGGGCGTGTGGCAACCGAGCGGCAGCCATGGGCGCGTGCGGGCATTGCACCGATTTCTCGACGGGCGTGGCCCGAACAATCCCCTGTCACTCGCTTCTTTCGACAGCACCTCCCAGGAGTCGATCTTCTTCGACATCCTGGACACCACCGAGGTGGAGAGCAGCCACGAGATCATCCTGTTGGCCTTGAGCGAAGCCCTCAGCTTTCTCGCAGCGGAGCCTGGCGAAGAGGCCAGCGGCGGCTTCGGCAGCAACGACATGAACCAATGGCTCTGGGGCTTGCGCCACTACGCGAAGTTCGAGTCCTTGCTGGCAGACTTCTTGGGCGACAGCAGCGAATTCGGGGCGCTCACGGAACAGTTTGCCATCTCCACCAATCATCTACCGCTCGCCGACGGGATCACGAGCGCGGACCCACGATCCGATCTGAGGTGGTTTCCGCGCGACGGCGATCAGTTCGTGGTCGATGCGGGCAACCCGGGCTTGAGCGGGGAGCGCTTCGATTATGGCTCCGGTCCAGTCATGCGCATGGTGGTCGAGCTGAACGACGGCGTCGTGCGTGGCCAGAACATCATCCCCGGCGGGCAATCCGCGCTGACCGACTCGCCCTACTTCGCTGACCAAGCGGCCATCTGGCTCGCCAACGACACCATCCCCATGCGCTTCAGCGTCGATGATGTGGTGGCTGGCTCCACCGGCCGCGAGAGCTACCAGCCACACTGACGCCGGTGCCTTCTTCCCGCAAGGGACGTCATCCAGCTCGTGCGGGTCGAGAGCGGGGGCTGTTGGATCGCTAGCGATCGGGATCCGCGAATTGGGGCTTCTTCGGCATGTGGCGCAGGCCCATCCAGCCCATCGCTGCGACGTGCTTGGCGACGGTGTTGACGTCCAGTTTCTGGTTTTCGATCCACCACTGTCCGACGAGGGTGACCATGCCGATCAGCGCGTGCGCATAAATCGGTGAGAACTGTGCATTGAGCCCAGCCGATTTCAGCTGCTGTTTGAAGACGTCACCAATTCGTTGGCCGAGATCGCTGATCACGCTTGGCATGCCCTTGCCCGCCATCGTCATGGGTGCGTCGCGGGTGAGGACGGCGAAACCGTCCGGCTCCTCTTTCACATAGGTCAGGAACGCGAGCACCGCCCGTTCGAAGCGCTGGCGTGCTGAGCCCTCCGCGATTCTGACCGCGATGCGCTGCACGAGGGCGTCCATCTCGCGATCGACGATGACGGCGTACAGGCCCTCCTTGCCACCGAAGTGCTGGTAGATGATCGGCTTCGATACCTTCGCGACGCGTGCGATTTCTTCGATCGAGCCGGCGCTGTAGCCGTGCTCCGCGAACACCTTGCGGCCCACCCCCAAGAGCTGTATCCGCCGTTGGGCTCCGGTGAGCCGCCTCTTTTTCCCTACCATGGTTGACAATCATGTTACGGGAACGTAAGTTACGCAAGCGTAAGTTAACCAACCGTAGGTTACGCTTCCGCCGGCAGGGGGCACCCACCCTGAAAGGCAGCAACAATCATGTATTTAGCACTCTGCGCCACCGTTTTTCTGACCGCTTATGTACTCAACCTCGTGACGATCACCGTCGGCTACCACCGCGGGCTCGCCCACGGCGCCGTGCGGCTCCACCCGCGTCTGCGGCGGCTCATCGTCATGACGGGCAATTGGGTCACGGGTCTCGATCCAAAAGCTTGGGTCGTCATGCACCGCATGCACCACGCTCACTCCGACACGCCCAAGGATCCGCACAGCCCCGTGAACGTCGGCATCATCGGCGTCGCCATGGCCCAGTTGCGCAGTTACGAACGCGTGTTGCGTGGCCTGATGAGAAACGAACCTGCGTTCACCAAGTTTGCCTACGACCTGGACTTCGAGCTCAACTGGACCAACCGTACACGCCGTTGGTACTTGCCTTATCTGGCGCACGCCGTCGTCGCGACGGCTATCGCGGCGAGCGGCGCATGGCTGCTGGGCCTGGCGTACTTCGTCGGAATGATGAGCCACCCGTTTCAAGGCGGCATGGTCAACGCCTTCGGCCACGCGGTCGGCGGTCGGAACTTCGAGACGAACGACAACTCACGGAACAACCTCCTCGTCGCGTGGTTGATCGCAGGTGAGGGACTGCAGAACAATCATCACCGCTACCCGAATTCTGCGAAATTCTCCTACCGAAGCTGGGAGCCGGACGCCGGCTTCATGGTGTGCTTGGCGCTCGAGACCTTGGGGCTCGTCACCATCGACTACGAGCAGCTGATCCCGGCGCCGCCGCAGGGAGGGGTTGCGGCTCAGCCCGAGGCGCCGCCGCAGGGAGGGGTTGCGGCTCAGCCCGAGCGCCGGATCGCGGCGTGATCCATCGCGTCGGCGCGAGAGACTCTCCGCCCAAACTCGCTGGTGAGCTGGCGTGATGATCCATGATGAACAGCTCCGTCATCGCCGCTGCGTTCGACGATTCCGACCTCGAGGCTCAGCGCTTTTTCTTGGCGAAGTAAGCCACCATGGGCTCAAGGTAAAACTTGAACCAACCATCGGTGTACTTCGCGCCATCACCACGTTTTAGTTTCGTGTGGCGCAAGAACACTTGTGTCTGCCCCTTGAAGGCACGCAGCTGAACGTCGATCCGTGAGCTCGGGGTACGCTTTGAAAACGCAGTTGTTCGCCAAGTCTGAACGATGCGCTTGTTTCGTTCGAGTTTCTTCGTCACACCAGAAATGTATCCGTCCCAAGCCGAGAATTGACCACCGACGCGCGCATCGACCTCGGCGGCCCCTCCTGTCATTGCCGCGTGCCCCTCGCTGCTCATCCAGCAGTCGTAGACCTCCTTCGGACGGGCGGCGACGATCCAGCTCATCTCAATGCGTTCTACATCCTTCATCGGTTCACCTCGTAATCAAGAGTTTGGGGCCCGCGGCTGCGCTCAGTGACACTCCTGGGTCTTGTTCATCTGCGGAGCCGCCTCACTGCAATGCGGGCCGTTCGGGCCTCCGGGTTCCATGAAACAAGTGTTGAACCAATACTGGCTCACGCCACACGCCGGCGGCTGCAGTCCGCCCGTGAAACCGGGCGTGATCGCACCGCAGTTCGGATACACGCCGCACTTGCCGTTCGGCCACCGGAGTTCCTCCGTCGCGTCGCAATTGTAGTCCCACCCACCATTTTGGGCCGGCACGTCAAACCAGGCGGCTTGCCCAGGAAACACTTTGGGATCGTCGTCATCGCAGTCCTCGCTCGCCGGTGAGCCATCCTTGTCGGCGTCCACCAAACTGCCGCCCGCGCCGCCCGTCGAGCCGCCACCTTCGCCGCCTTCGCCGCCTGAGCTGGTCGAGGTCGCACCAGAGCCGCCCGTACCAGAGCTGCCCGTACCAGAGCTGCCCGCACCAGAGCCGCCCGCGCCAGAGCCGCCCGTGCCGGTGCTGGCCTCCGCACCCGAAGCGCTCCCAACCGGATCGGATCCCTTCTCGCCGTTGGAACAAGCCACGAAACCGGCGCCGCACGCCGCGAAGAGCAGGACCGCAAGTGTCGGCGATGATGAAACGAGACGGGGTCGTTTGGCCATGGGTTTTAGTCTAGCAGGAGGATCTCGCCGAAGAGAACCTTCTGCAACCTCGCATGAGATACATCATGTTAGCTCTCGGGGAGGCCACACGGGCCTTCATCGGGACCACGCTTCGGGCCGCCGGCGGTGAAGCGCTCGAGCGGATGCGGGAGCGTCGGTGAGTCCTTGACGTCGTGAGCTTCCGATCGCATGAAATTCGAAGCTTATGAAAATGCCTGGCACCAACACGACCGCTGTACTTTTCGTCGCCTTGCTCATCATCAGTGCATGTTCAGCCTCGAGCGGAGGTGACGCTTCTTCGGGAGCTGGCGCAACGGCAGCGACCGGAAGCGGCGCAAGTGGCGGCGGAACATTGACGGTCAGCGTGACCTCCGGCTCGGGCGGTCAATGTCCGGACGGCTGCAGTGCGGATCTGAAACAGGTCATCGATTGTCATGGCGCGACCGTCACCCAGTGCGACATCGATCAGGCGTGTCTAAATGGTAAGTGCACGGGCGATCCCTGCGGTGCTGCTGCGGCGGCCAAGAGCGCGATCGGTTGTGACTATTGGGCCGTCAAACCCGACGTCATCATCAAGGAGGCCGCGGACTTCGCTTGCTTCGCGGCGTTCGTTGCCAACACTTGGGATACGCCGGTACACATTGATGCGAGCTACGGTGGGCAGGCCTTCACCGACTTCATCTACATCCCCGAAGGGCAGGGACGCAACATCAGCTACAAGCCGTATGATGCGGTGGCCGGCTTGGGCGTCGGCGAAGTGGCGATCTTGTTCTTGTCTGACGACAAGCAGAACCAGTACTTCATGCCGGCTTGTCCGATGCCGAGCGGGATGACCGCCAATCCCGGGATCTACGGAACGGGGATCGGTCAGGCCATCAACATTCAAACCGACCGGCCGATTTCCGCGTACAGCATCTTCCCCTACGGCGGTGGCTCGGCGGCCGTCACGTCGGCCAGTATGTTGTTGCCCACCTCGGTGTGGGACATGAACTACCTCGCGATCAATGCCTACAAGAAGAGTCTCATCGCCGCCGGCGCCGTCCCCTCCTTGGCCATCCTCGCCTACCAAGACAACACCAAGGTGTCGATCCTACCCAAGGTCGCGATCGACGGAGGCCCAGGCGTGCAGCAGGCGGCAGCCAACACCCTGGCGACCTACACGCTCAATCGCGGTGAGTATTTGCAGCTCTCGCAGCAGCAGGAGCTGACCGGTAGCCCGATCGAGGCGGACAAGCCGATCGGTGTGTGGGGCGCCGCGAGTTGTTTGAACGTACCGGCGGACGTCGGCACTTGCGATTCGGCGCACCAACAAATCCCCCCCGTCAAGGCCTTGGGTCATGACTACGTCGCCGTTCGCCATCGCAATCGCGCCACGGCCAATGTCGCGGAGGAAACACCGCCATGGCGTCTGGTCGGAGCGGTCGATGGCACCACCCTGACGTGGCAGCCGAGCACCCCCGCCGGCGCGCCGACGACGCTGCAGTCCGGAGAGGTCGCGGAGTTCGCAGCGGCCGGGCCGTTCACCGTGACCAGCCAAAGCACCGAACACCCGTTTTACATGGCGCAATACATGGTGGGCTGCACGCTGTACCAAACGCTCTCAGAAGGCGACGCCGAATGGGTCAACATCATTCCGACCGGGCAGTACCTGAAACGCTACGTGTTCTTCACCGATCCCACCTATCCGGAGACGAATCTGGTGGTGGTGCGCAAGCGCACGCCCGACAAGAACGAGTTTGCGGACGTCACGCTGAACTGCGCCGGCGTCCTCACCGGTTGGAAGCCTATCGGCGACTACGAATACACCCGCATCGATTTGGTCACGGGCGACTTCAAGAACGTCGGCGCATGTTCCAACGGCCGCCAAGAGATGACCAGCGACGCGCCTTTTGCCGTCACCGTCTGGGGTTGGGGCATGAACACGACCACCCCGTCGACGCCCGCGGTGTCGTACGCCTACCCGGCAGGTGCGGGTATCGCGGTGATCAACGAAGTGAGCCTGCCGCCGATCCCGAAGTAGTCGCATGGCGGGCACTCCCTTGCCGTACCCCCCCAAGCCTCGGCTCGTCAGAGCATCGTCCGGATGAAGGTCCTTTTTGGCTCTTTTGAGAGTTAAGCTAATGTCTCTTATGCGAGATTGTGGGTGTGGGAGCAGGTAGACAGATGGCCTGCAATCCAAGCATGTGCGCATACCCCACCTTGGGAGGATGTGATGGCAATTCCGGTCCAAACTGCTGTTAAAGAGATTGTCCTTGTTGCGCTCTGTGCGTTAGCTCTGAGTTGCCAGGCTGATGCCGGCGATAGCGATGACGGTGACGCCAGTACAGCCGCCTGCGCGCAAGATCAGTACAGCTTTACCGATCTCGGTTTGGTGCTGAGTGCCACGGACGCCGGACAATCCGACCCCATGGCCCCGGTGGCGAACCCCACCGCTCTATGGCTCAATGATGGCCGTGTCCGCCTTTTCTTTACCAATGCCGGCACCGGTATTGGTAGCGCGATTTCCGACGATGGCCTGACGTTTTCCTATGAAGACATCCGCATCTCCGGATCGGATGCCCGGAACCAAGGCGCTCAACTTGGGCCCTCGCGAATATACCGATTGGCCGATGGTCGGTTCCGACTCTACGTCGGCTCATCCCAAACGGGGATTCACTCTTTTGTCAGCTCCGACGAAGGCGAAACATTTACCCTCGAAGCGGGCGAGCGCATTACCCAGGAAGAAGCGGGCATGGATGCCATTCAGAAACTGAGCATCGTGCCAACGCCGGATGGAAATTATCGCGGGTATTTTGGTCCGGCGCCGCAACATGGCGATAGCGCTGGCGATGGAGGCCGCAAAACCGGTGGCCCGCCCGACCATTGGTTGCTCAGTGCGATTTCCTCCGACCTCCTTACCTGGGAGGTGGAAGAGGGTGTTCGCATCGGTCTGGGCGCACCGTCTCTCATCGCTTCGGCGCGCGAGGTCTTTCCATTGCTACGGGACGATGGTTGCGTGACCCTGTTTTACCAACTGAACAAACCCCGAGACGCCGGCATCACCGACTACACGGGGGTGGCGGTGGTCGGGTACAGCACCGCTGCCGATGGGCTGACCTTCACGACCCAATATCCCCTCATCACCACCCGCGCCCCCGCCGGCCCCGACGTGCTGGCGATGCCCGA
>JAPYTK010000079.1:6736-21982 GCA_029941785.1 Polyangiaceae bacterium
ACGGAAGCTGGCTGATGTACCACGATTCGACCGATGCCGATGACTACGGCCATGGGATCCGCGTAGGCCGATTGGAAGCTGTGACCTTGGAATGATCCGACCAAGGAGCTCGCCCCAATGGGCAACAATAGAAAACGTCCCGACCCGAACGTCCCGAGTATAGTACCTATGAAGGACTTTTGGGCTTTCATCGCGAGTTAACATGACGTCTCTTATGCGCAATGCTTGGGGTGGGATCAGGTAGACAGAAGCGCCTCGACGACCGTGCACCAGCCCCGTTTCGTTCCCTCGAGCTCATAGCCGCCCCCGCCAAGCACCAAGAGTCGCCCCCCGGCGCTTTCGTCGGCGAGCGCGCACACACGCCGGGTCACCTCATCGATAGCCTTCGTGCTCAGGCATTGGTTGGATAGCGGGTCGCTCGCCAGCCCGTCGACCCCGCTCTCGAAGACGATGAATTGAGGCTTTGAGGCGCGAACAAAGGCTTCAGCCTCGGTCCACAAGGCCAAGTACTCTGCGTCCGTCGTCTGAGGTGCGAGCGCGATATTGAGCTTCCTTCCGGCGCCCGCCCCTCGACCATGATCCTCGTGCCGGCCGGGGAAGTTCTGCTCGCTCGGTTGCTCGGGCGTATAGGGAAAGAGCGTGCTGGGGTCCTCGTGCAAGTCTGCAATCACCACCCGTGGCTCCTCCGCAAACGCCTCGTAGACGCCGTCCCCCTGATGAATGTCGATGTCAATGTACGCCACAGTGCCAGACAACTGGCCCAAGGCGTGACGGATCGCGAGGACAGGGTCGTTGTACAGGCAGTACATGCGCGCTTCCGCTGCGTGTGCATGATGAAAGCCCGCGATGGGGATGAAGACCCGCTGATGGTCACCGGCCAAGATGCGTCGGGTTGCGTCCAACGCGGCCCCGCAAATCCAGCGCGCCGCGCGCTCCACCCCGACGCGGGCAAGGGTGGGTCCGGTCAAGCGAGGGTTCGCACTGCACAGAAAAGCTTCCGCGCCTGCACCCAGGCGGATCGTGCCGGCTGTGGCGTCGTGAACCAACAGCTGCTCTGCGCCAAGATAGTCCATGTAGGTATCGAAGCTCATCGCCGGCGCCAACGTGGCCGCGAGCTGCGCGCGAACCACCGACACGTTGGCAGCCCCCTGAGCATTCGCAGCTTCGCTAACCGCCTTTAGCAACCGCACTGCGTCCTGAACGATAGGGGCGACAGCGCCGTCCAGGCTGCCCTCATCCTTGGCACAGCGGCTCACGACCGAGGCGACGTAAGCCGCGGTGTGGAAGCTCTGCAATTGGGCGTCGGTGGCCGGCCCCGCGCTCACGAAGTCGATGGCCTCGGTCAACCCTCGTGCGCGCGCTTCGTCCAGAAAGGCCTCCAACCGGGCGCCCGGGAGATACCACGCCTTCTCTTCGTAACCATAGGCTCCAAGTTCAGGATCTGCGTAGACGTGTAATCGACGTGGCATGAGGTTGTCGCTCGAAGTCCTATCTCCTTGCTCTACGATTGCGCATAAGAGATCGTCATCGCGGCCGATAGCGTGATGGTCATCGGCGATCTTAGCGACCAAGACCGTTCCCGCAAAGCGCGGCTCTTTTACGTCGCGGTGTACGACCAAGCTTTTGGGCGGGATGCCCGCGCGGTCATTCTGGCCGTCGATCGGAGACGACTTCCCACCGCAAAATTAGTTGCAAAAAAGCAATAGAAGTTGCTTAACATGATCTTCAGTAACCAGCATCCGGGGGGTTGCGGGTGGCACGTGGCTTGCGTTAACGCGCTGTACCATGTCTCAGCATTCCTTCCTCTCCGTCGCGGTTCTCGTGTCCCTCGTGTCTGGCTGTGCGATCACCGCCACTGACGAACACGTCGGTGAGGCACGCGATGATCTCGGATTCTCCGTGCAGGACGCGTCGATAATGCTCGCCTTCGTCAACTATCCGGCCACTGACTTCGCCGTCCTCGACGTTCCGGTAGGCCTCGACAGACGCGCGGCAAACGCCATCATCACGCATCGCAACGGCGTGGATGGCCAATGCCCGAGTGACGACGACGCGCCCATCGAATCACTCGAAGAGCTCGACTCCCTCGCCTACGTCGGCACCTCGGCTCTACAGAAAATCGCCACCTATGCCGCGATGCATCCCGCGCCACAACCCGAACTCGTCGAGGGTGTGGAGCTCGCCGGTTGGCAATCCGAAGCGGTGATCTGGGGCGTGAACCAAGCGAGCTTGCAGGAGCTCGACGACGTCGTCGCCCTCGACGTGCGCGCCGCGGGCAACCTCTTCGCCAATGCACCCTTCGAGTCCGTCACCGCCATGGGCCCCATGGGCTACGTGGGGAACAGCGCGCTGAAGAAGCTGCGCAGCTATGCCACGATCTGGGCCGCAAAGATGCTCGGCAACAGCGCCGCGGGCAACTACGACGGCGTGTATTTCGACACCGACGCCGCGGACGTCGCGTTGACCATCGCCAACACAGCTACCGCCTATCAGATGAAGCTCGGCGGCGGCATGTGGATCACGAGCGGCCACACGGTGGTCGAGGCGCGCCCCTACGCATCGCTCGCCGAGGTCGCCGCGACCAAGGGCGTGGGCAAGTCGACCATGCGGGCTCTCCAAGAATTCGCCACCTCGGATCAGTGGCCTTGGAGCGGCGTGTGCGCAGCGAGCGTGGCTCCCGGAAACGAGCCGGCGGTGACCCAGTACGACGCTGGCCTCGATGCCTACGAGCCGTACAGCTACGCCGCTCACGACCTGCGTGCCTGGAGCGTGCCCACCTGCGCCAGCATCGACGATCCGGACATGCTCGATGCGCTGCAAGCCAAAGTCATCACCCTGGCCGGCTGGGACTACATCGTCGCGCAGTGGCCAGAGAACCTCGAGTACGATGCCGTGCATGTGAGCACGAAGGAGTTCCAGAGCATGCTCGACAACTCGCTCGACCGCGCCAAGAACTGGCGCGACATCAAGGTGGCCGACGGTGTTCCCAACGCCGCCGCCGAATACGACGCACTCGCAGCACACAAGGCCACGATCGACGCACTCGTCTCCGCCAACCCGGACTCGAACTTCGCTTTCACGATCCACCTCGAAGCGCTCGAATGCAGCCACGACGCAACCGTCTTCGTGGACTTCGCCAGCGGCATCGCGATCGGGATCCGCCAGCCCACGAGCTGCTGACTCGCGAGGCGCGTGACCCCAGCACGTCGCGTCGCAGCCGCAACACAATCACCCGACCGGAGAGAATGGGTCCCCATGAAGTCCCCCGTGCCCCCGCTGGAAAGTCAACATGATGTCTCTTATGCGAGGTCGTGGAGCTGGGAGCAGATAGACAACAATGAGTGTTGATTCACAATCTTATTGCATCAACACCTTCATTTGCTTACATAGGCATACATATTTCGGAGGTAATCATGAGAATCATGAATAAAGGGCTTTTCGCCATCGTGCTCGTCGCCGCTGCCTGCGGCCCGATCGTCTCGCAGGAGGCCACGTCCACGGCATCGAGCGCCATCATCGACGGCACGCCCGAGGCCGTAGGCGTGCTGGACTTGGTCAACGACGCGAGCACCGACCTCACCGTCTTGGACATCGACGCGAGGCTCGACAAGCGCGCTGCCGTCGGGCTCCTCCACCGGCGTAACGGCCCCGACGGCATCGCGGCCTCGAGCGACGACGAGCTCTTCACGTCGATTGGCGAGGTCGACGACGTTCGTTGGGTCGGACCCTCCGCGCTTGGCAAGCTCAAGGCCTACGCGCAAAACCATGGCTTCGTCCCCGAAGGGAAGGACCTGCTCGGTACCTACGACGGCGTGAGCTTCAGCGTGGACGAGGCGCTCGCGACGGTGGCCCTCGCCAACACTGAGAGTGAAACCGCGCTCGACGATGGCCTCGCCCTCGATGCACGCGCCGTTCAGAGCATCCTCGCCGCCCGCCCGATCGCGACCGCCATGCAGTTATCGACTCTCTATTTTGTCGGCGCCTCGGCTCTCAACAAACTCAAGAACGGGGCCAATGTGAACGCCCCCCCACCGTCAGCCGCCATGTTCGCCAACGACTTGCGCGACGCGCTGGTGAACTACTACGCAATCTATGGCAACGACATCATCGGCAGCGGGGGAAACGATTTGCAGGCCGCCCAAGACGCGGTCGACGTGAACGCCGTTTCCCCGATCGCGGACAGCGAGGATGATCCCGAAGGCAACGATCTCTCAACGACTACCGTCTTCGCGCATCCGGATCCGACGTTTCCGGGCTCCGACAACGTTTGGTTCGGCGCCTACGACAAAGGGACCGGCGACCTGCTCAACGTGTACAGCTTCAACTGACGCCAACCAACCGAGCTGTGGTCATTGGTCTGATTTGCGAACGACGACCGTGCCGACGGAGTATCCGGCACCGAAGGAACAGATGATACCGATGTCGCCCACGCGGAGACCCTTCCGATGTTGGTGGAAGGCAATGATCGAGCCCGCCGAGCTCGTGTTGGCAAATTCGTCAAGCACGATGGGCGCTTCCTCGCGATCGAAGGGCCGTCCCCATACGCGCTTCGCGATCAACTGGTTCATGCTTAGATTGGCTTGGTGTAGCCACATCCTCGTCACTGTCGCGGGGGCGATGTCGACTTCGCGCAAATGGTCCAAGATGTGGCTGGAGACCATCGGCACAACTTCCTTGAAGACCTTGCGCCCTTCCTGAACGAAGAGCTTGTCCACGTCGCGACGCCGAGCTTCATCGCAACGGTTGAGGAACCCGAAGTTGTTGCGAATGTGATTGGAGTACTTCGTCCTCAAGCGTGTCGCGATGATCTCAAATACATCGTCACCGCTTGCCGTTTCGGCGGCCTCCACGACCACTGCCGTACAGACGTCACCAAAGATGAAGTGGCTGTCGCGGTCGCGAAAGTTGAGGTGCGCCGAGCAAATCTCAGGGCTTACCATCAGGACGGTCTTGGCCGAACCGCTCCTTATCGCGTCTTGGGCGGTTTGCAGTCCAAATGTCGCCGACGAACAGGCGACGTTCATGTCAAAAGCGTAGCCGTCGATCCCCAAAGCTGCCTGCACTTCGACGGACACTGCGGGGTACGCACGCTCGAGGTTGGAACAAGCGACGATGACCATGTCGACATCTGCGGCGCCCTTGTTGGCCATGCTGAGGGCCTGTTCGGCGGCCTTGACCGCCATTTCGCATTGGAGAGACGGCTGTTCGTTGTCCCGTTGAGCGATGTGCGGCCTCATCCGCGACGGATCGAGAATGCCCCGCTTGTCGATCACATGGCGGCGCTTGATCCCAGAGGCTTTCTCTATGAACGCGACGCTCGAAGGCTTGAGCGGCTCAAGTTCGCCAGCCGAAATCCGTGTGCGGTGCTGGTCGTTGAATTGAGCGACATAGGCGTTGAAGGCTTCGACCAACTCTTCATTGCTGATCACCTGCTGCGGCACAAAAAGGCCGGTTCCGCTAATAACTGCGTTCATCGTGGCTCCGCCGCATTACACCGAATCGCACACTGTCGCCGTCATCGTGCTCATCCTGTATGCCCATCTTGCCCCACTCATGTCATGGGCGGAGCGAGATTAGCCTATCCAGGCAACAGCGGCCAGCGGAGGGACAGCACAGGGCGATGTCGTTCACGAGTGCGTTACCGAGCAAGACGAGATAGCGTGAAGGTATGACGATGCTTGATCGTGACTTAAGGCGCTACGCAATCTTCGTGACAGTCACTGTGGTTCTTGGATGCGGCGGAGATTTCGTCACGTTCGGAGCCGTAAGCGCCGCGGGAGCGGGGGGCAATGGTGCGACCATCACGACCGCTGGCCCTGGTGGCGCCCCCTCCACGAACACGGTGTCCGTCACCAACACGACGGCGAGCGGGATGGGTGTAGGCGGCGCGCCAGCCCCGCCATGCCATCCACCGGGACTCGTCGACACCTTTGACGGAAACGCCGTCGATCTCAACCGCTGGAACACCCAAGGGGAGGTGGACAACATCGCCGTCTACCGAGGTCGACTGCACTTTGCGCCACAGGACGGCCTCCCAGACGGCCAGTGGACCGGCATGACGACGAAGCAGAACTACGATGTGACGAAGTGCGCCGTGTGGATCATGGTTCCAAGTCTCGTGAAGAACGGCCAGCAAGGCTTCAGCTACTTTCAGCTCCACCACCGCGATGGACAGGCCGCGTTCAAGGTGGACGAAGGCGAAATCGTGGCGAGGATTGGAGACCAAGAGACCGCCGTTCCGTACACGATGGCCAGCCACCTCTGGTGGCGGATCCGCGAATCAGGCGGCACGCTGTTCCTTGAAACGTCGCCGGACGCGCACAGCTGGACTGTGATTCACAGCGGCGCAACGCCACCGTGGATCAACGAGGTTGCCGTCGGGATCGGAACGGTGAGCCCGAGCGACGCGACCAAGCTGGGCGAAACGCAGTGGGATAACCTCAACGCCATGCCATAGCGCCCACGGCCCGTTATCGGCCCCGCGTGGCGCTCAATCGGGCGCGTTCGTGGCTCGACGACGGAGTAGGCTGGCGATGGCGAACAGGAGCAGGTCGCAGACGATCAGATAGAGTCGAAAAGCCAACGCCGCCGCAGCCGCGATTGGCGTCGACATTTGCGTGGCCAGCAGCGTCGTCAGCATGGCTTCGCGAACACCCAATCCGGCGGGGACGATGATCGTAAGCAAGCCCGCAAGCCACGATATGGACAGCGCCCCCGCGATGAAGAGCGCGAGCGCGAAACTCATAGGCTGAGATGAAAGCGCTTGGACCAGAAACACAAATCCAAGCGTCACCAAGGACCACGCCAGAAAGTACCGCAGTACAAGAAGAAGCATGAATCCGTAGCTCACGGTGACGCGAGGAAGGGACTTCTTGCTAAAGCGTTGAGCCTGGCCCAGGGCAAAGTTCAACAGCCGAGGGTGGACGCTAGAGACCATCGCAAGCGCCACCAGCAGGAGCAGCCAGCGATCGATGTGCACCAATTCTTCGATACGGCTCGACAAGGTGAGAAGCGAGAGGGTCGCCATCGCACAGGTGGACCCAATCACCTCGAGCAACACGCTCGCTGAGGCACTGGTTGCGGAGACGCCGTGGCGCGCGCACAAAGCGACGCGGCCGACGAAGTTCCACAAGCCTCCGGGTAGGAATTTTGCGAGGTTCGATACGTAGATGAGATGAAAAGCGTGTCGGCGCCCAAGCGGAGCCCCTAGGGCGCCCATCGACATGCGCCAGTTCTCGACGATGAGAAGGTAGTAGGCGGCCATCACGATGGTGCACAGCGCGAGCCATCCAGGCGACGGAGTGGGGATGGTGGTGTCTGTCTGCTCGAGTTGGGCGACGAGCAACCAGAGCACATACCCGAGCAGCATGAATGCGAGCAGGCCTCGAGTCGCAACGAAAAACCGGGAGCGCCATTCGGACATGAGGAATCACTAAAGCAAAGGACCGGCGAGTTTGGGGAGGGTCGTTTCGATGGAGGCCACAAGGGGCTTCACCGGGGCTTCATCGGGTCCTCATCGGGACTATACTCTTCGGCATTCCAACGAAAATTGGACATTAACAAGAGGGACAAGTCTTCCCGAGTCGGGTGCGATTCGCACGTTGAGGGCCGATATTCATTCGCGCGCCTGAACACGGTAGTCCACAAGACGGGAGGTTGACCATGTAGGAATTGAAACATGCCGCAGCGATGGCCACAATGGTTGCACTGTTGTTGAGCGCAAGCCCCAGTGGCGGCGGTACGGCGCGCGTTCAATACTCTGGCGCCCGGAGGGATCTTCTTCTGGTGCGGGATGGGGATTGCGTCGCCGCCGCCGTTTGCCGCATCACCCTCGCCACAGCCAACCGCGCCCACCAATGTGAGCGGCACGACGCACGCTCGCCGGTCAGGCCACGTCATCGTGCACATCGTACCTTGAATGGGGACCGTTGCGCTAGCCCTCTTGAGCGTGCCGAGGAGGCGTATGGCGAAGGAAGTCCTGGGCCCCGGGGCCCACCACCACTAGGCCTTGCCTGCTCGATGAGCCCGGACCATCGTAGTCCTATGACGTCGAACGATAGCGCGCCTGTCTGGACGAAGGGCTCAACCTTGTCCCGAGTGGATCCGGGCGAGCCTAATCTGAACCTGTCGGGCGCTCGGTACAAACGAGAGCGCGAGCTCGGTCGCGGTGGACATGGTGTGGTGCACCTGTGTCGCGACCAGATGATCGGTCGCGAGATCGCGATCAAGTCCCGCATCGGCAAGCAAGGGTCCGGCCGTTTCGTGCGCGAGGCGCGTATACAAGGGCAACTCGAACACCCCGCGATCGTGCCTGTGTACGATATTGGGACGGACGAAGAAGATAGCGTCTATTTTTCGATGAAGCGCTTGCGGGGTCGCACGCTGAGGGACGTCCTGAAGGACCTCCGCAAACGAGATGAGGACACCGAAGCCGAGTTTCCTCGCTCACGCCTCATTCAGATATTCCTCACCGTGTGCAATGCGCTGCACTTTGCGCACAGCCGCGGTGTCGTCCATCGCGACGTGAAGCCCTCCAACATCATGGCTGGTGATTACGGAGAGGTGTACGTGCTCGACTGGGGCGTCGCGATGACGCTCGCCCCCGATCCTCACCTAGCCGAGACCATCCCGATCGTGACGCAAGATCAATGGGACATGGCCTTGGTCGAGAGCGGCGAGCGCTCCGCCGAGCTAACCTCCGAGGGGGTGATCATCGGGACCTTGGGGTATCTCTCACCCGAACAGGCGCGAGGTCGCAACCGGCAGCTCGACGCGCGCTCGGACGTGTACGCGCTCGGTGCGATTCTCTTCGAGATCCTCACGCTGCAGCGCTTTCACGCAAAGGATAGTGCGAACGCTGTTCTGTATGCCACCCTCAAGGGGATTTCCTCGGCCAAGGCGCGCGAGCGTGCGCCCGAGCGAAACATCGCCCCTGAGCTCGAGGCCATCTGCGTCAAGGCGACGGCCGTGGATGCCATCGACCGGTACGTGAGCGCACGCGAACTCGCCAACGCCGTGCAGGGATACGTCGAGGGCGATCGGGACCTCGAGCGTCGCCGCCTGCTCGCCGAACAACACGCCGAGCGGGCGGCCGATCTTGCGGAGCGCGCCTTCTCCGATCACGACGACGCCGAAGCCGCCCGACGCGAGGCCATGCACGAGGTCGGAAGAGCGATCGCGCTCGAGCCGGGACACGCGCGAGCGACCGGCCTGCTCTACCGGATCATGACCACGCCGCCGCGAACGCTCCCCGCAGACGCACGCCGCGCCATGCGCGAGGCCAAACACCAGAAGGACCAAACCCGGATCTTGGCCGCGGAGATCGTCGTGCCGATCGCCTTCGCCGCCATGCTGCTCGGGATGTTCTGGATGGGCGTTGTTGACATGCGCGTGCCCATGCTGCTCATCACGAGCCTCGCGCTGGCCCTCGTCGTGTCCTGGATGTTACGCAAGCGACGGCTCTTCAGACATTTCTCCTTCGTCAACATCGGGCTTCAGCTTCTCGCGGTCGGGTGTCTGGGACGCCTCTTCGGACCGCTCGTCGTGATGCCCGCCTTCCTTACCGTCAGCGCGGTCGGCATGGCAATGGTCGAGCGTCGCGCGATACGGCTGTTTGGTTTGGTCGGAGGGGTGGCCGTCTTGCTCGGATCGGTTCTTCTCGAGCACCTCGGTATCCTGGCGCCGTCCTACCACTTCTCCGACGGGAGCGTTCAGATCCTGCCCACCGCCTTTCACCTGCCCGCGCAGGCCTCACAGGTGATGCTCGTGATCGCATCGCTGGTCACCATCGTCTTGCCCTGGGCGGTCATGAGCCGCATTCGCGAGCGCCTCACCGCGCTCCAGAACGAGACCTTCTTGCACAACTGGCACCTCCAGCAGCTGGTGTCCGACGAGGTCACGGGACCCGCGGAGCCAAGTTCCGAGAGCTGAGACCAAGCGACCACCGCGCAGCCGGCGGGTCGGCAGGGTAGCCCTCGTCGCTGGTAACGGGACTTGGTGCTACGAGCCGCACACGAGCACGGTCGTCGCACCTGCGGCGGGCACACCACCACCTACAAAGCGGATCCTCCGCCGCATGGTGTCCGGGCAGTCTTCCACCAGTTCTGGATCACCGAGCGGAGGCACGGTGGTCGCGTCGATGTAGCACCAACCGTCGACCGCGGCGCCGTCGCTATTGACGACCGGCTCGCTGGGCTCCTCGCTACACGCCGCAAGGTCCTTGCCGATCGTCTGCTTGATCTCGCAGAAGCAGTTGAGGTGTTCGTAAAATGGATCATCGCTGATGGGCTTCACTGCCGACGCGTGCTCCACCGTCACGTGCTGCCGTCCCGCAGAATCACAGGTGCACACCTGGCCTTCAGAGACGCGCCGCCCCTCCAAGATGAAACAAGGTGCCTGGCCATTGACGACCCCTTGGATCGCTTCTGGCAAACACTGCCCGGCGGAAGCCGACTTGATACGCTCGATGATGGCGAGCATCGCCGGTCGGTAGCCGTAATCTGCGCCCGCCAGCTCTTCTTGTTGCGCAGGACAGATCGACGCCACGACCCCTTGCTCGCCAATCCCGCGGATCACTTGTAGATGACGAATGCCCGGATACGCCTTGGCGTGTGTCTGCTTCGTGGAGTCGTTTGGATCGCACAAGGGGTTGTCGGTCGCCGAGCCGTCCTTCGGGCAGTCGCAGATCGCGGCGCCGCTGCAGTCCTTGGCTGTGGGAAGCTCGAACCGACAGGCGTACTGAAGGTCGTCGTGCTCGGCGATGGTGTGCTCGCCCCCGTTGAAGGCCCCGGTGCCCGCTCGCTTCTCGTCCGTCTCGATCATGTGCGGATCGGTCGGCCTGCAATTGGGATCGGTCACGTAGCATTCTGGATCGCCGAGGATGAGGTCCCACGTCCCGTCCTTCACCAGCTCGGAGCTGCTCTGGAAACCACCGACCTTTCGCCCGTCGCTGTCCAGTCCATGGATCAGATCAGCTTCGCCGCTGCCGTTCTTGCGCGCGATGTCCTGCCACGGCACGCCGACAATACCGACGAAGAGCACCTTGGACGGATCGCGAGTGTTGGCGGGGGCGTCCGTGGGATCAAGATCGGCAAAGATCGGGTTTAGCATGACATTGCCATCGCGGTCGGGCACCTGCGTGTTCGTCAGACCGGTCAGGTACCGCTCAATTGGCCACAGAAAGTCGATACCGAAGCGTCGCTTTTGGTCAAAGCACCGCTGGTTCGACGTGTCCTGGAATGGCAAAAGAGGCTGGCTGCACACGGCAGAGACGTCCGGACAGCCAGAGGGCTGGGGCTGTTGTCCGCAAGATGCACAGCACGGGTCGTTCGGATCTACTGCGCACTCGGGCCTTGCGGCCGGGAGCTTCGTGTAGAAGTCGGCCGCAAAGTGACCCAGACCGTGATTCGGCTCGTCCGTCGTCGGGTTGATGCCCACGTCCATGATCGAGCAGTCATTTTCGTCCGTCAGCATGACGATGAGGAGCAAGGAGTCGGGGCGAAGGAAGTCGGCCCGCTGCTGGAGCAGGAGCTGATCGGTGCCCACGGCGACCGCCTTGGCGCCCTGCACCTCGAGCGACTCGTAGGGCGCTGGCTCGATGAGGAATCGGTACCACGCCTCGAGCTGGGCCTCGTATCCGCATCCGCGTTCGCCCGAGCCGCTCACGATGCTCTCGAGTTTGTCGATGAGGGTGTCGGCGACCGTCTCCCCTTGGGGCGTGTGTGTCGGCGCCGCGTCGGAAGGATCCCAGACCAGGAAGCCCTTGCCGTCCCAGGTTGGTACCTTCTTGCTGAGGTCGTCCGGATCGGCGCGATCGATCAGGTGAGCTTTGTCGTTTGCCATCTCGGAACCAGGAACGCTCGGCTCGGGCTCGCACACGCCCGTTGCTCCGTGACCGCCAATGCTCGAGGTGAGTACGCCGATGTGCATGTCGGTCAGCGGAGGAAACTCTCGGCGGGTTCCGGTCGTCGGGCAAGGCAATGATGGACCCGCGGGTTGTTCAGCCGAGGCGACGCCCTTGCCATCGACGCAAGATGGGTTGACGAGTCGCTTGAGCAGATCCGGTACGGCGCTCTGCAAGACCTCCTGTTTGTCGGCCATCGAACGGGAATTGTCGATCACGAACAGCAGATCGACCTTGTCTATCGCAGTGTCTGTCGGATTGTTCAGCACGGTCGACGTCTGCGCCCCCCCCCCCGGCGGCGTGCCAAACACACGAACGTCGCTCTTACAGGCCGCGACGCTCGCAAGCCCGACAGCCAAACCCATCGCGATGAGCCTCTTCACCAATCGCATCTTTCCCCCTGTCATCATCATAGCGATATTCAGACTACCATCTTCATGGGCATTGGTAATGTATCGAGTCCACACCATCATCAAAACAAGGAAACGAAGCAGGAATCAAAGGCATTGGTTGCTGCCGGTTTGGCCGGCACGCTCGCAGCTGCGGGCGTCCTGCTCATCAACATCCCTTTTCATTTTCCGGGGTCAGGGGTAGCTGCACTTGGGATCGAGCGCAGAGTTGTACACTCCGCCGCCATCTTCGCAGATCTCTGGCTCGGTGCGCACGACGTTCCAGATCTTGACCTCGTCCATTCCACCATTCGGCGCGTTCTGGTTGAAGCCGTCGCCGCCAAGCTTGAGCGAGGCGTTGTTCGACGGCAAGCTGCCGGGTAGGGAGACTTCGTCGGCGAGTTCACCGTTCAGGTACAGCCGCGCCACGCTGCCATCGTGAGAGGTCGCGACGTGAACCCAGTGTCCGAAGAGCACCGGAACGCTCGTTCGCGCAAATCCGAGCGGCTGGGTGTAAAACTCGAGCAGGTTGGGCTGAGGTACGACGCTGATGCTCATCTGGTATTGCAGCACCTTCCGGACGAGCATGCGGTTGTACGACTGTGGCGTGTCGAGAAAGACCCAGGCTTCGAGGGTGATGTCGCCCGTGATGTCGAGTGAAGCCGAGGAGGGGATCTCGATGTTGCTCGTCTGGCCGTCGAAACGGACGCTCTTGCAGTGGCGTCCAGGAACATCAAGCGTGACCCCGGCCGAAGCCTTGCCGTGATTGCCGTACATCGAGCTGTCCGAAATCGTCGTGCTCGAGCCGTCTTCGAATCGATACCAGGCAACCAGCTCCGCTGGCGGGGGCGCAGGAGGGTCGCCACAAGGGTCTGCAACACCACCGGAGCCTCCCGTGGCAGCCGAGCCCCCGAGTCCGCCCGAGCCTCCGATCCCCCCAGCTCCGCCATTTGCGCCCTGGCCGCTGCTGGTGGTGACGCTCGCGCTCTCGCCGCCTTCGCCTCCGGTCCCACCCTCGCTTGATCCGGTGGTCGCGGAGGTCGAGGGGCCCGACGTGCTTGTACTCTCGGCGCATGCACCAGCACAGGTGAGCGCCGCGAGGAGCACCCCGCCGGCTACTTGCCATTTGTCAAACATCGTCACCCGCCGTCTCTTTTCGTAGTCGCCTTTTGGAGTCTGAGATGAGGCCCCATGAAAGCCCCTTTCGACTCTCCCCGAAAGTTACCATAATCTCTGTCACATGCGACGACGCGGTCCGGGTGGCTGAACTCACGAGAAACTACGCCAGATGTGCAAGCATTCCACGCTGCCGACGTGGTGAGGACCAACGAACGGTCATCGAAGCCGAGAGTGTCGTCGCGATGAAGGTGGTCCGAACGTGGTGGTTTCTTATCTCATTCGTGTCCGATTTCGAAGATCGGCTGGTGGTTGTCGCCCGTTTGCCCCAATCTAGCTGCGCGGAGGCTGGTTCAGTAGATGCGTGGCATGAAATGGGCTTGGGCGGTTTTGCTAATTGCGGTTGTCGACTGTGGCGGCCAGCGTGCCGATTCGCCACCTGGCGGTGATGGTGGAGCCGCGAGCACCCTCTCGGCGTCGAACGGCGCGGGCGTGGTGGGCTCGGGCGGCGCGTTTGCCGGCTCCGGCGGTGGAAGTGAGGTGTTGTCGTGCGCGGAGGCGGCGACCAAGCGTACCTACGTGGGATGCGACTTTTGGCCAACCGTGACCTACAACCCCGTCTACGAGGTGTTCGACTTCGCTGTCGTCGTTGCCAATGGCGGTGCGCAGGAGGCCGCCCTCGTCGTGTCGCGCGGCGATGCGGAGGTGACCACGGCCACGGTCGCGCCGGGCGGGCTCGAGGTGATCACGCTCCCGTGGGTGGCGGAGCTCAAAGGTGGAGCGTTTGGCTCCGATACGTCCTTTGGCCGCGTGAAGGAATCGATTCGGGTCGTTGATGGCGCCTATCACCTCACCAGCTCGATTCCGGTGACGGCGTGGCAGTTCAGCCCGCTACAGTACAAGACGGACATTGCGGTTTGCCCCGGCGTGCCCCCTGCGGGAGCCACGGATTGTCTGTCGGTGAGCAATGACGCCTCGCTGTTGCTCCCTTCGACGGCGATGACCGGGATTTACCGTGTGTTCGGGCGGTCCGAGGCGCAGACTGGCGATCAGTGGGGCGGCACCGCGGGTGGTGTCGCGATCACCGCCACCGCCGATGATACCGACGTTACCGTGAAGCTCGCGGCCGGCTGCAACAACAACCCCAACAATCCAAACGCGGGCAACTGCGTGGCTGCGGGGACGGGAGTGACCGCCACCGCGTCCGGCGGCACGCTGAGCTTCAAGATGGGGGCAGGGGATGTCGTGCAGCTGCTCGGAGACTGGGGCGTCAGCTGGGACGCGCCGCACGCGGATTTGAGCGGCAGCCTCGTCAACGCGAACAGGCCCGTGCAAGTGTTGAGCATGTCGCCGCTGGCCTACGTGCCCAAAGGCGTGGCGGGACAGGGCTACGCCGATCATCTCGAGGAGACGGTCTTGCCAGCCGAGGTGCTCGGCGCAGAGTATGTGGTCGCGCCGCCGAGCGGTCCGGACGGGACCAACGTGGGTCACCTGGTTCGTTTTTACGGCAATTTCGATCAAACGACGTTGAACTACCCCGATGGCAAGCCGGCGGGCGCGCCCGACACCCTTCAGGCGGGCGACGTGGCGGAGATCGAAACCAAGCAGCCGTTTCGCGTCACGGCGAACGAGTCCTTCGCGGTGGGATCCTTCATGTACGGCGGTGAGGTGCAGGATCCCGACGCGCCGAGCAACGGTCAGCGTCGTGGCGACCCTTCCGTTTCGATGCTCGTGACGCCCGGACAGTTTCGCACCCGGTACACGTTCCTGGCGCCGAGGTCCTATCTCGCCAGTTACGCAGACATTCTCGTGCCCGTCGACACGAGCGTGAGCCTGGAC
>JAPYTK010000080.1 GCA_029941785.1 Polyangiaceae bacterium
TCTTCGTCACCACCGGGCTCGGGGGCATGAGTGGTGCTCAAGCCACGGCCGCCGTCATCGCCGGAGCGATCGGTGTCGTCGCCGAAGTCAACGGACAGGCGGTGAGCAAACGGCACGCCCAAGGGTGGGTCGATGAAGTCGAGACCGACCTGGAGAAGCTCGCCGCCAGACTCAATAGAGCGCGCAGCGAAGGGACCGGCGTGTCCATCGCCTACCATGGCAACGTGGTCGATCTTTGGGAGTACTTTGCCGAACACGAGGTCCCGATCGAACTGGGCAGCGACCAAACCAGCTTGCACGCTCCGTTTTCCGGCGGATATTACCCAGCTGGCCTCTCGATCGAAGACGCCAAGGAGATGATGCGCAGCGATCCAGAGGGCTTTCGAGAACAGGTCCGCGCCTCGCTGCGTCGGCAGGTCAGAGCCATCAACACGATGTGCGAACAGGGGATGCACTTCTGGGATTACGGCAACGCCTTCTTGCTCGAGGCGAGCCGCGCGGACGCCGACGTGATGGCCCCTGATGGCGAGGGTTTTCGCTATCCCTCCTACGTCGAAGACATCATGGGCCCGCTTTGCTTCGATTACGGATTCGGCCCCTTTCGTTGGGTGTGCACCAGCGCCGATCCCGCAGATCTACGGACGAGCGACGCCATCGCCGCACGAGTGGTAGCCAAGCTCGCGAGCGAGGCGCCGCCGGAGATCGAGCAGCAATACCGGGACAACCTGCGCTGGATCCAACATGCTGAAGAAAACAAGCTCGTCGTCGGCTCCCAAGCGCGCATCTTGTACGCAGACGATGTCGGCCGCCGAAGCATTGCGCAAGCCTTCAACGAGGCCATCGCCGAGGGCCAGATCAGCGCGCCGATCGTGCTCGGACGCGATCATCACGACGTCTCGGGTACCGACTCTCCCTGGCGCGAGACGGCGAACATCCGCGACGGCAGCCGCTTCTGCGCCGACATGGCCGTCCAGAACTTCGTCGGCGACGCCTTCCGCGGCGCGACCTGGGTCAGCCTCCACAACGGGGGGGGCGTCGGATGGGGCGAGGTGATAAACGGAGGATTTGGCATGTTGCTCGACGGCTCGGCCGAGGCGTCGAGACGCCTCCAGTCCATGCTGCACTGGGACGTGAACAACGGCATCGCGCGCCGCGCGTGGGCACGCAACGAAGGGGCCGAATTCGCCATCGCGCGAGCCATGGAGCAAAACGAGAACTTGCGCGTGACCTTGCCACAGCACAGCGACGACGGGCTCATCGAGCGGGCCATCGACGAGGTCTTCTCCTGAAAACACCATGCTCAACATCGAAGCCATTCGCGCGCAGTTTCCAGCTCTCCATCGTCAAGTTGCGGGACAACCCGCCGTGTTCTTCGACGGGCCTGCCGGCAGCCAGGTGCCGCAGTCGGTGGCCGACGCGGTCTCCCATTATCTGCTGCATGTAAACGCCAACACGCACGGCTCTTTCGTCACGGCACACGAAAGCGACGCCATGCTCGCGGAGGCCAGCCAAGCGGGAGCGGATCTGGTGGGCGCCACCGATCCGGACGAGATCACCTTCGGCGCCAACATGACGACACTCACCTTCGCGCTGAGTCGCGCGATGGCCCAAACGTGGTCCAAAGGAGATCAGATCCTGTGTACGCGAAGCGAACACGACGCCAACGTGAGTCCCTGGCTGCTCGCCGCGCGGGACGCCGAGGTCGAGGTGCAGTTCGTTCCCATGCGCGACGACACGACGCTCGATCTCGATGCGCTCGACGAGCTGCTCTCCGACCGGACGCGCCTCGTCGCCGTCGGCGCCGCCTCGAACGCCACGGGCACGCGGCACCCGATCGCCACCATCACCGCGAAGGCACACGCCCATGGCGCACAAGTCTTCGTCGACGCTGTGCACTTTGCCCCGCACGCGCTCATGGACGTGACCGCATGGGGTTGTGACTTTCTCGCCTGCTCGGCCTACAAATTCTTCGGACCGCACGTCGGGCTGCTCTGGGGTCGACGTGAATTCATGGAAGCTTTGCCGGCGTATCGGGTGCGGCCCGCAAGCAATGAGATCCCCGATCGATGGATGACGGGTACGCAGAACCACGAGGGGATCGCCGGGACCATCGCCGCCATCGACTACCTCGCCAGCCTGGCAAATACAGACGAGTCGCTCTCGCGGCGCCAAGCCCTCGCGCTCGCCTTCGAGGAGATCAAGCAGCACGAGACGCCCCTCCTCCAGCGACTGATGACCGGTCTGGCCGAGCTCGAAAAAATCACCGTCTGGGGGATACGCGATCCGGCCCGCCTGGCCGAGCGCTTGCCGACCGTCTCATTCACCCATGCCGATCACACCCCGCTTGCCATCGCGCAGAAGCTCGGTGAGCGGGGGATCTTCGTGTGGGACGGCAACTACTACGCGCTCGAGGTGACTCAGTCGCTCGGTCTCGAGCCGGACGGCATGGTTCGGGTAGGGCTGCTCCACTACAATACGGAGCGCGAAGTCGAGCACCTGCTGGGCGCGCTACGCGCCTTGGGCTGATTTTCGCCAAGAGCACATTTTCGTCCGCGCAGCTTCGCGTTTAGGCCATCCCTACCCATCGACACCTCGGACCGCTCACAGTATGACCACCAAACGACCTGGGCTGAGGAATGGCTCCTCACCCAATCTGGAGGAATGAATATGCGTCGAGTGTTCGTCTTGTTTACCGCCTTGCTTGCCCTCAGTTTTCTGAGCGGCTGCGTGGTCAACGTCCGGTCGGTTGAGGCCGGCACAAAAGCCAAGGACGGCAGTACCTATCTGGGCTTCGATCTCATCAGCAAACGTCGAAAAGACAAGGATTTCACCCATGTCGGCGCCAAGCTCGGCAAGGTCTCGAAATTTCGTTTGCTCGTGGACCACGCGCCCGCACACGTCAATCGAGTCACCTTGGTCTTCGGCAACGGAGACAAGTGGAACGTCCCGCTCAAGAAGAAATTCAAGCGCAACACGTGGTCACGTTGGGTCGATCTTCCGGGCGGAAAGCGACACATCCGCAAGATCGTGGTCGTCGCCCGCGGCATGAAGAAAAAGGGCCGCATGCCCAAGCTCGCGTACTACGCGCGTTAGTTCCCAACCGATCGCGAGAACGCCAAAGCCGAGGTGAGCATTCGCTCGCTTCGGCTTTTCTTATGGCCCGGCGCCGCCACTGCCGCCGCCTCCTCCCGCGCCGCCACTTCCGCCCCCTCCTCCCGCGCCGCTAGCGCTGCTGCAGCCCTTTGGTTCCATCGCCGCGATCCATGATGAGATGAGTTCGGCCCCCGCCTCATCGACCAATCGATTCGGGATCTCGGGCATCTTGACCTCCGGCTCAGTTGAGGTGATCCGGCGAATCATGATGCTCTGCTCAGGGTAGCCGGGAACGATGTCTGCTTTTAGTCCGCCGGCGCCCGATCCCGCGGCAACCGGACTCTTACAAATCCCAAGCTTGGTCGGGTGCATCTCGTCGACGTGAAGGACCAAGCCCGTCTTGCCCCCACCGCCTCCCGGCTGATGACAATGAGCGCAGTTGGCGTGCAGCCATGAACGAGCGCGCGGCTTGACCTCCCCGCTTTCGTCATAGGGATCGCTCAGAGAAGCCGTCTGCGGATCGGGAACGGCACCACCAAAAAGGCCCGCCGACGCAAGCCAAGCAATCTGGTCGACGACCTTGCCGTCGCGGCTCACTTCACGCCGCACTTGCCGCGTGACCAGACCGAGCAGACGCCCCTCGTCATCGCGATCGTGACAACTGTCGCACTGCTCGGTGTTCGGTACGATGTACTCGAGAGAGCCAACGTCGACGCGCTTACCCGCCACGTGCCGTCTGGCGTCCGTCTGTTCGTCATTCCAGAGGTACACATGACTCGTCAAGTGGCCCTCTTGCTGAATGAGCAGTCGCGTCTCGATATGGCGAAGACCCGCCGCAGCGGTCTCGTCCTCGAAAGCGAAGTCCTTTACGACGATGGTCCCTTCCGGAAGGCCCCAGTCTCCATCGTCAACATAGCTCAGAGGCTCGTCCTTCGGTCGCTTGACGAACCGAGACTTGAGCGCTCCGTCCGACCACAAGGGCGCAATGACCTGGTAGGGCAACACCCCCGTGGTCGGTTTCAAGTTCGCTAGATCACCCTCGAAAAGATCGTAGTCCGATAGCAGCGGGTAGGGGATCTCGAGCGTGGGACCAGGATCGGGATCGGGATCGGGCTTTGTCTCACCGCTTGGTCGTCGCTGACTCGAACACGCGGTCAGGCCCACCATCAACCACGCCGCGACTCGGCTCCTGCTCACGGATCCTGTCCGCCGAGCCCCTGCAGCTCGCAATCGAAGTCACTCAGGGTAAGCGCTGGCTTCAATTCGCACAGGTTCACGTTGTTGAAGGTGGGCGATCCGCTCTGCTTGACACAGTTTCGCTGAGGACCCAATTCCATCGATTGGTCAAAACAACCATCGACGACGATATCTGCGCCTGCACCCGTGAGAATGCCCTGCCCACTCTCGCCGTTGCCCATCAAGGTGTTGTCATGAAAGTAGTTGTTCTGCGCGTAGGGATCGAACTCCATGTCCATCGTCTCGCCAAAAAGCGCATTGTTGTAGCTCACGTAAATGATCGCCGCCGTGCCGTTTCCGCTGATCTCGTTGTTCGTGATCTCGTTGTTGTCCGACGCCAAAACGAGCACGCCAGTCCCGCCCGGAACCATTGCCACCACGCCCCCCGGGTCGGCGAAGTTCTCGAGGTTGTTGTCGTGGATCTTGTTTTGATGCACCTTGGTCCGCTTGCCATCCTGGATCACGAGGTCGGGGAGATTGAACACCAACACGCCCGCGGAATTGTCGTGCGCGTAGCAACCCACAACCTCTGCGTCCGTCGTGTTCTCGATCTCGATACCCGCGACGTTTTCGTACGCCTCGCTGTCTTTCACCAGGACGGTGTTCGATTGCCCCACGTAGATCCCCGCATCCCGGGACCCCTGAACGAGGCTGTCCTCAATCCGCACACCGGTGCAGCCCACGGGGTAAAGGCCATAGTCGCCATTGCTCTCCGATGATTTCGCGGCCCACCGGACATGCGTATTCTTGAACACGATGTCGTTGACATCGGTGGCGCGGATCCCATCACCCGGGGGTTCGGTGACGGTCATGTCCATAATGGTCACTCCATCGCTCTGGATGTGGATGCCATTCGCACCGAGATCCTGGCCGCTAAAATCGAGCGTCGTCACATCCGGTCCGGCCCCCTGAAAGGTCAAATCCTTTTTGCCGATGTTGAGCTCGCCATTGAGCACGAATTCACCCGGCGACAAGCATACGGTTTGTCCCTCTTCGGCCTCGATCAAGGCCGTCTGTATCGCCGTCTGGTCGTCGTCGCTCGGCTCGACGTAATGGTCACACTCGGCCGGCGGCCCCACAGGCATCAAATACCCCGGGAAAGGTACCCCCCCACCGGTGGCCCCATTCGTGTGGTCGAGGTCACACGCCATCAGCATGCTGGTCGCCATAACGAGACCGGCCGCAGGGACCATCTTCCTGATCATTGGTTGACTCATGGTTTCAAAGTCATACATGTACGCGGCCAATTCCGTCAATTGCGCCGTCTCGTGGGGCCCGCAGCATCGGCGGCCAACGGTCGCGCAGAGGTACTTGACGATCTCGTCGAGCGCGACGCGACGCTCACATTCATGGCGCTCCTGGAGGTTGTACATCGGCTCTCACGGCGGCAGCACTGGCTGTACGAAGAACGTGAAGAAGGGTAGGCTCAGCGCCGATGTCTGAGCGCGACAATGACCCCCTGTCTCTGGTCGGCTCGACCATCGCAGACAAGTACGCCATCGAATCTCTGGCGGGCGACGGGGGATTCAGCGTCGTGTATCGGGCGCGGCACCAAATTTGGGATCAGCCGGTCGCCGTCAAGTTCTTCAACGTCTTAGGGGATGCGAAAGCCGAGACGCGCGACCAACTCCTTCAGGATTTCATCCAAGAGGGACGCCTGATGAGCGAGCTTTCGAGTCGCTCGACCGCGATCGTTCAGGCACGAGACATCGGGAAGGTCGAGATCGACGGCAGCTGGGTACCCTACATGGTGCTCGAATGGATCGACGGTGCACCCCTCGATCACATCATGTACGACGAGGTGAGACGCGGTATGCCGTGTCGCCGCTTGGCGGAGGCGATGACCCTCCTCGAACCCGTGGCGCAAGCGCTCGACGTGGCGCATCGTCGGGGCATCGCACATCGCGATTTAAAACCCGCCAACATCATGGTGCTCGGAGATCCACGCGCGCCCGGGGTCGCCGTCAAAGTTCTCGATTTCGGCATCGCAAAAGTCATGGCCGGCCAGGAGGACATTCAGGAGCAGCTGCAGAAAACCGGACAAAACATCACCTCCTTCACTCCGCACTACGGCGCACCTGAGCAGTTTAGCCGAAACTTCGGCGCGACCGGGCCGTGGACGGACGTCTACGCCATGGCGTTAATCCTGCTGGAGTTGCTCGATGGTGAGCGCGCGCTGAAAGGCCGCAAGGTTTACGATTTGGGAATCGAAAGCTGCAACATCGCCACGCGACCCACGCCGCGAACGCTCGGGTTGCAAGTCAGCGATGAGATCGAGGCGGTGTTCGCGCGGGCCGTCGCCGTGTCACCCGCCGATCGTCATCGCTCGATGTACGAGATGTGGTCCGAACTCCATGACTGCGTATTCGGCACGCCATGGGGCCTGAGCGGAGCCACCGACCAGAGTCGGCCACGGCCCTCGAAGAGCCCAGCAAACAACGACTTTACACAGCTCCCCACAGCTCCGGGGATAACCGCTCATGTTCGGCCCAGAGCCACCGGTGGTTACCTCACCCCCGCTCTGGCTGCCGTGGGCTTGGTCACGCTAGGAGGCGGGGCGATGTACCTGGCCCTCGGCTCCCCTACAGGCGCGACGAATGCCAGCACAAATGATGGCCTCATGTCCGGCAGCAGCAGCCCGAGCGAGCTGCCCGCGATCCCGCCGGACGGCCCTTGCCCCAAGAGCATGAAACCGGTGATCGGCGGGACCTTCACGATGGGCTCGAACGCCGCGGGCTTCCCGCTCTGGCAACCCGCCCACGAAGTCACGATCGACAGCTACTGTCTGGACGTCACCGAAGTCACCGTCGCCGCCTACGCCCGGTGCGTGGAGAGGGGCAACTGCAAACCTGCTGACAAGAAACCCGACTACCCGAGGGAAGCATCCACGAGCAAGGAGCTTCATCAAGAACGACTGGTCGCTTTCGCAGAGTTTTGTAACGCCAGCGCATCGGACCGCGACGACCATCCGATCAACTGCATCGATTGGTTTCGAGCCGATGCCTACTGCAAGTCGCAAGGGTTGCGGCTCCCAAGCGAAGCGGAGTGGGAGTTCGCTGCGCGGGGCACCGACGGCAGGGAGTTCCCCTGGGGGGACGATCCGGGTGGCTACAGTTACATGAACGCGGCCGGCAATGAGTGGGCGGCGTGGCTGAAACAACGGAAGCTGCCGGCGCCCCGTGGGCTCATGTACAACAAGGACGATGGGTACATCGGCACAGCGCCCGTCGGCCGGTTTCCTCGCGCCCAAACGCAGAATGGCCATTTGGACATGATCGGCAACGTCTGGGAATGGACCGACGACTGGTTTGAACTCTACAAGGCAGAGCCCGTCGTCAACCCAAAGGGCGCTTCGATAGGTGATCGAAAAGCCATCCGCGGCGGCGGCTACGATGGCGAGTTTCCCCTGTGGGTCAAGCCGGCAGCTCGTGACCACCAGCTGGCGACCGCTAGCGCGCCGGTCATCGGCTTCCGTTGCGCATCCAAGCTCAAGCCCAGGAGGTGAGGATATGCCTCAGCGATTGGAAGATCCCACGCTTCGGGGCGTACTCGGTTCCCTCGCGCTCAGCCAGGTCTACTGCCACAGCACCACGTCCGTCCTGCGCGCGCTTCAATGGCACAAGAGCCTGAACCGGCTGGGTGTGAGCCTGCCGTTTTTCGTGGTGCACGATCTGGGCTTGGTCCTCACCGCAACCGCGGAGCAAATCAGCATCCGCGCCCGTTGCCAAGCCATCCAATCCGGACAAGGGATCAATAACGGGCAACAGGTCGGCACCGCGAGCTCGGTCTACCGCCAACTTCTCTCCGAAGCTCGCGCAAGCGAGACGGCCCGCAGGTCCCAACAGCTCGTGTTGAGCGACGACCTCGTCGCGGTCCTCCTTGCCCAATTGCTCGGAGAAGTCGCTCAGACGACGACAAGCCGTCCGGCCTACGATCCACAACAAGGTATCACAAGCTCGATGTTCGACCAGCTCAGCGAGGAGGGCCTGGCGACACTGTTCCATTCCGTCTCGCGCCAATTCGAATTGGAGAGCCTCGCCGCACTCGCTCAACACAGCTTGCTGGTGCTCACCCTCATCGATGCCCTCGACCTCGACACCTTGCACCTTCTAGGCATGCTCGGGATGGCCGACGGTGGCGCCCTGGCCCAAGTCGAACTCTTGGCCACCCTCGATGCACCCGAAGCGAACGACATCGTCAACTTCTCTCTCGAGATCTTGCCTAGCGTGCTCGAAAGCAAGCCCCAGCCAGCTGCGGGAACATCCGTAGGTCAAGGTTACGCGGGCATTGGAACTCGCGGCTCGCTCGACAACTTGGTGCTCACAGAACTCGCCTGGGACGACCTCGAGCTCATGCGCCGAGTTGTCGAAAAGGAGGTTCTATATTACGCACGCGAGCAACAACCCGAAGAAGAGGGGCGCGAGCACTGGCTGCTCATCGATGCGTCCGCGTCGATGCGCGGTGACCGTTCGACCTTCGCGCGGGCCATCGCACTCGCCACCGGAAAAAAGCTCCTGCTCGAAGGGGAGCGTGTCAGCTTTCGCTTCTTCGATTCGCGACTCTACGAACCCCACGCCGCACGGAACGGCATGTTGCCGACAGCTTACATCTTGTCTTTTCACGGCGAACGAGGGCGTAACCCCGCTCGCGTATTCGGCGAAATTCTCACGCTTCTTCAGATGTCGGAGCGGCGAGCGGCGCCGGTGATTCACCTCTTCACCCACGCGGCCTTTTACGCACCACGTGCGCTCGTGAGCCGGGTCCGGCAGCTGTCTCAGATTGCGGCTGTGTTCATCTTGCCCTCCGGTGGAAGCTTGGATCTCAACTATATCGATCTTCTCAGCACCCATTGGCTCGTTGACCACGCGGCACTCGGGCATAGTCAACAACGAGCCGAAACGGCTCGGGGGATCCTCACCGAGGTTCACGGCGACTTCGAGCGAGGGGGATCACGGTCTCGAACAGAGGTCTTTTCATCGTGAATGAAGCGCCGTTCAACGTGTTGCTAGACCACGCGAACCGCGCGCAGACGCAGGGCCAGACCAAGAAGGCCGCGTCCTTATTTTATCAAGCAGCGCAAAAGACCACGACACGAGAAAAAGACTACGTCGAAATGCTCGCCGGTTTTCGGCGGGTCGCCGTGCACGAGAAGCGTTGGCGGACAGCATTGGCGATCGACTGGTACCGCGATGACAAGAGAGGCCAATCGGATCTCATAAAGTCGGTGCCGCTCGTCGATCAGGCGCGCACGCTGCAAGCTTGGGCGGACAGCTCGGGCGATCCACAAGGACACCAGCGAGCCGCCGCATTGTACACCGAGTGCGGTTTGCTCGCGCATGCAGCCGTTTGCCATGAACGGTCCGCTAACCACCGCGAAGCACTCAACCTCTGGAATCGGCTCGCCCACCCCTTGACGAAAGGCGGGACGGAACTGTACGTGGCGGGGCTTGCCACCTTCAACGTCGCTCGCTCATGTATCGAGTTGAAGGACGAGCGGGGCGCCCACGATGCGGTCGTCAACGCGGTGCACGCTCTCGAAGAAGCAGCAGATCGTTACGAGCAACTCGGCCTGCGGGAAAAGGCCTTCGATTGCTACCAGGTTCTCATTGCGATCGGCCAGAAGACGGGCACCTTTGAACACACCCTCGAGGGCTACGTGAACGCGATTCGGATCCTCAGCCAAGATCAACTGCGTCACTACGCCATCGAGAGCTACGAGAATTGCATCGTCATCGCCGCAAAACGCGGCGAGCATTCAGCGGCGGCCACGCTCGCTCAACAGCTCGCGAAATACGCCACAAAGCAGAACATGCCGCTCATCGCCGCCCACGCCTACCAGCTCAAGGCCGAAATGTGGGAGGGGGCGGCGAAAGCCCACGAGAAGCGGGGCGCCCCTGCAGAGCTCATGGAGAACGCTCTTCTGGCTGCGGTGGCCACGCGCGCACGGCTCGGACAGTTCGCACGCGTAGGAGCCCTGTACAGCGCGCTTGGAAAGCTCGATTTGGAGGGGGCACGCGTCTCCCACTACAATCGCGTCGTACCCCGTTACAATCACCAGCAAGACTTGGCCGTCAAGGGCGCGCCGCTGCCCGATCACCTGCGACTCGGTGCCGAGTTTCCGGATGTATGGCATGTCGATCTCCTCGAATGGGAGCAAGCCGGGTCCGCCTCGGCCGCCTGTGCCGACGTCATCTTGGATCGCTCGAGTTGGTCGGAGATTACGCGACGCCGCGCCCTTCTCGCTCGGTTGACAGCCCAGGATGTCGATGCGGCTGGAGAGGCTGTCGACAGCGATGCGCTGCTGCGATTGACCCAAGCCCTCGGCGAGCTGGAGCTTTACTGCATCTTGTCCCCGCTCGAGCGGCTCTTCCAACATCGCAACGCCGAGATCCGCAGTGCGGTCGTCGAGACGCTCTCGCGTTTTCTCTACAAGCGCAGCTTCATCACGCTGCGGCGGGCTCTCGACGATGCCTCCACGAGCGTCCAGGAACGCGCATGCCACAGCATCGAATCACTTCGCTTTCCTCACGCCTTCGATCCGCTCGCCCGCATCTACCGAGAGGCCAGCGACGCCAAGGTCCGGGTCGCCGTGGTGCAGGCCCTTGCCCGGATCGACACCAGCGAAGCGGCCCATTGGCTTCTCGGTGTCCTCGAACACGACGGCCAGGCCGAGCGAAGTGCGGTGGTCGAGGCACTCGTCCGAGCGCGCGGTCATCAATTCGCCCAGATTGCGCGGGGCGAGATCCACAACCTGAGTCCTCACGGCCAAGAGGCTGTGCGCACGATCTTCACGAACCGCGGCGAGCGTCTTTGACTCGGGGCGTCTAGACGTCGGGCGCCAGGCTCGCCTCGAGAGCATCGGTGAGACGAGCGTGACAAAACGGGTACTCGCGCTCGACCGCCCGCTGCGGGTACACGCGCGAGTCGCCAACGAGCACGTCGACCATGTCCCCAAATGCCAACCGCGCCACCGACTCGGGGAGTCCGATCGCGGGTTTGTCGACCACCGACGCTATTTGATCGGCCAACTCTCGTTGGGTCGCGGAGTAAGGCGAGGTGCAGTTGATCGGCCCTCGCCAAGACGAGCTGTCGAGGGCGGCGAGCGTCATGCCCACCACGTCGTCACGGTGCACCCAGGAGACACGATTGTCCCCCTTACCGATGGGTGCGCCAACGAACAAGCGGGGCCGGAGCATCTGGCTGAGCGCGCCTCCCCCTTTGCCGAGCACGACGCCAAAACGCAGCTGAACGCAGCGCACGCCGTGCTTTTCGGCACCACGAGCAGCCCCCTCCCAGCGCTTACAAACTCCGGCAAGAAAATCCTCTCCCACATCGGAGTCCTCGGTGAGTGTCTCGCCGCGTCGGTCAACGCCGTAGATACCGACTGCCGACGCACTGATCAACAGCGAAGGCTTCTTCTCGGCTGCGGCAATCGCTTCGACCAGTCTCCTGGTGACCCCGCCCCTGCTGTTGTCGATTCGCGCCTTGGTTGTTGCTGTCCAACGTTGCGCCACCGGCTCGCCTGCCAAGTGGATCACCGCGTCCACAACACCCAATTCGTCAAACCATGCACCCTTGTGTGAGGGGTTCCACGCAACGACGCGTACGCCTCTCGGCACGCGCGCGCGCGCAGCCTGTACATGACGACTGAGCACGGTCACCCGAATACCGCGGCCCACGAGGGCGGACACCACGGCTCGGCCCACAAAACCCGTTCCTCCTGTCACGACGATGCGATTCATGCGCTTACTCTTGGCGGATCGGCCCGGGTGACTCAAGGGTGATTGTTGCCGAGCCGCACGGGCCCGCCCGACGGCTAGTCGTCTACGCGCGAGACCTCGTATTCGGCCTCGATGACGCGGGCGCCTGCCGACAAGTGCCGCTGTTGCTCGGCCTCGTCGCGAGTGAAGGGATCGTCAAAGGGATCGATGCCCCCCAAATTCACCTCCCGCACCGTCTGTACGCGCACCGCGCCCTCCGCGACGCGCCGCTCGAGCCAGGGACGAACCACGCCCTCGGTGAACCAGCGGCGGGTCGTCGGTAGGAGCATGAGCAATCCGAAGCCGTCTGTCAGAACACCCGGAGTGATGAGCAAGACGGCCCCGAGCAGGAGCACGACTCCGCCGAGAACGCCCTCCTCGGGCATCCGGCCCTCGCCGAGCGCTCCTTGCCATTGGGCGAGCACCCGCAGGCCTTCGAGCTTGGCGAGCCAACCGCCGACGATTCCCGTAGCCACGACCAGCACGATCGTATTGAAGAAGCCTAAGGCCTCGGAAATACGACCCAAGAGGAGAAACTCCACGAGGGGAACGACAATGAACAGCAGCAGAATCCGTCCCACATCGACGAACCTAAGTCGCCTCGAAGGCGCGCGCCACCCCCTATGCGGGCGGCTTGCAAAACACGCCGAAGACCCCACCGATGTTGTTGCCCTCCTTGCACTCGCTCACCGAGTCACCTTCGTCAGCAAATACGGTCACGTCGACCGCCTCCTCCAGAGACGTCGGCGCGCCGGCCCAGACACAGGAGACGAACTCGCACTCCCCCGGTTTGAGCGTGTCGGCGGTCTTTCCCTCGCAGAGTAACTGCGTCTTCAAATAGAAACCGGCAGCCACGCCTGGCCCCACGGGCAAGGATCCGCGATTGCACACCGGAACATACATCGTGGCGCCCGCGCTCGTGCAATCGACCTTCTTCGAAGCGCCGGCCGTCATGTCACTCGATGCGTCGCCGCTCGCCTCTCCGGGTACGTTTTGTCGAAAATTGTTGAGTTTGGCATCATCCCAGTTGTTCGCCCAAGACGAAGTCTTGGGGACCGAGCCGCTCTCGTGCACATGCGTGACAGCGTAGGCGTGCTGATTCCATATGCGACGGGAAGTCACCCACTGGTCGTTGGCGTCCGAATACACGCGAATTCCCGACACGCCCCCGGGGTGACTCGCGCGACAGGTGTTGCCATTTCCCGGCGTGCCCGAATTCGCCGCCGCACAACGATAACCCTGCTGCTCGCAGGCCATATCGTCAGCCGCCGCGCAACAACCAGCCGAACTCATGCAACGGCACAAGCCGGCATCACAGTTCCCCGACACACAGTCCCCAGGCTTGTCGCAACGGAGACCGTTGAAGAGCTTGTCAACACCATCGGCGTTGAGCATCGTGCATGCGACGCCCTGCCCCCCTGGCGAACAAGCCTTGTTCGAAGGGGTCACGAGCTCCGCTCGGTAGTCACCATCGACATCGGCCACGATGGGCGTTTCATACCAAGTACACGAAGAACGAAATTGACTGAAGAGCACAATCCCTGTCGATCCCTCGTACACGCGTACAAAACACTCATCTGCGTAGATCGCTTCCGCGCTCCCATCGGCTTCAAAGTCGAAAATGCTCGAGCCGGTCACGCTCGATGAGAAGTCCTGACTCTCGCGGGACCACGCGATATCGAGGGGGCAGGTCCCACCGTTGAAATCACAACTGCCAGGAGGGCATTGGCCTCCGGGTCGGGGGTTCGCTCCACAGTCGATATCAAAGACCGTGTAGGCGCCCTTCGACGCGACCGCGAGTTCGACCAAACCATCGCCATCAAAGTCGCTGATCGTAGGTGGTCCCCCCGTCCCTCCGCCGGGCAGGGTGACCGGTCCTTGCACGATCTCGCCGGTGGCAGCGCGCACATAGACATTACCGCCGGAGACCACCGCGATCTCCGGGTTGCTCGCCGGCAGACCGCTTCCGTAGGCACCAAAATCCGCCACGGCCACGTGGCCTAGGGTACCCGCATAGCTGGGATCCTCGACCCAGACTCCCCCTTGGTAGGACCAAATCTGTTTGCCGTTGGTCAGCTCGATTTGCGGATCTTGATCAAGATTCGCCAACACCGAAAACAACCCTGAACCGTAGCTCTGGTAGTTGGGCGGAGGCCCGCTGAGCAACGCGCCCGTGTTGGAAAACACGACACCCTCGCGAATGATCTCCGGCTGCCCATCATCATCGAGATCGTGAATCGCCGCCCCGCCCCAGCCTTTCGGGCAACGGCTGCCGTTCGCATCGCACGCGGCCCAGCTCACGCCCGGCGGCAATGGCGCCTTCCACGCAAAACCCCACTTGTTGCCATCGTGACCGAACGCAATGGTCGACCCATCGGCGCCATAGGCGATGATCTCGGGCCGGCCGTCGAGGTCGATGTCCGCGGCCGCAAGCGCCGCCGAGGAGACAATCCAGTCGACTTGGTTGTCGCCGTCCACATCCACTCCGCCAAGATTGGCTTCGAGCGTGCAGTCCGCGCCGTTGAGCACTCGAATGACCCCCCGACCTTCGCTGTAATTGTTGGCGATGGTCTGGGTAAAAGGAGCGATGATCCTGGAGGGTCCACTGCTCGGCAGCTCGGGCTTGTTGGGATCGGGCGACAGATGGATCACGATCGGTGAGGTCTGCACATCGACATGGTCAGGAAAGGCGTCGCCCATCGGAGGGGTACTGAATTCGCACTGAATGGTCGGCTGCAGCACACCGTCAGCAAACTGTTGAGAACAGTCCGGATCGTAGGGGGGGATCTCTCCCTCCCAGGGAGCGCAAGCCGACGCCGAACAATGGGTATCGTATTGACAGTCGTTGTCTCCATCACACATCGTGAGCGGAATGCAGACCCCGTGCGAGCAGACATTGCCCGCTTCGCAGGGATCCGCGCAGTCGACCGGTCCGCCTGCCCCAACTCCGACAGTAACCGATTCGCTCGAGCCTCCCTGACCGGCCGCCCCTGAACCCCCGCTGCCGGGCGACGAGGCACCTGACATCACCACAGCGTCCGCTCCGCATCCCGCGACCATGAATTGCGCGCCGAGCAACAAGCCGACCAAAGACCAAGCGAAAGAAGACCGCATCGGGCTAGTTTATCCCACCTGGGGACTGGCGCAAGGATCAGCTGGCGACGGCCGCTACGAGTCCCGACTCTGGGACCACCTGCTCGGCCACCCGCAAATGCTCGAGATCGAGGGGCTCGAACAAGGCCCCGGCGCGCTCCGACAAGAGGGACAAGCGCACCCCCTGGTGAGGAGGTGGCTCGTCGGTATCAAAGAGAACTTGCGCTATCTCTCGCACCTTCGCCGAGCCCGTGTTCCCCACTCGGACCAGCGCCTCGATCGTCAACAGATCGCCGACCAAGCCCGCCCGCTCGAGCAGTTGTAGCCCGTCGAATGTGCGCAGGGTCTTGAGAAAAGCCCTCACGTCACGCGTACGATGAATCCCCTTCACCTTGCGATGGACGATGGCAGACTCCCGAGCCATCAACGACGCGATTTGCTGTTCGAGCCAAGCCTCCGGCTTCGCCCCCTGGCTCTCGGCCACGACGACGTCCCGGGAAAAGACGATCAAGTAGCGCGCAGCGTCGACCACCTTGCCGATCGGGGGATCGAGCGGGCCGAGGCGAGTGATCCCTGTAAAACGTAGACCCATTGGACTGTGCGCGTTGAGGGCCTCGAGCATCTCGGGCAAGTGCTCGTCGGCCGGAGCACCGTCGAGGCGCAGATCCACGTACTCTCCCAAACTGATGACACCCAGCGACAGCGCCGGCGAAAATGTCATTTGGGGCTTGGGATTGAAGCCGCCGGTGTAGATCTGCTCTTGTCCCACACGACGAAAGATCCGAGGCAGCTCGCGGACAATGTCGAGATGCCCGAGCAAGGCCATCGGACCGCTCTTCTCGAAACGAAGGCGAAATCGCTCGCCCGCATGGGGATCGCCGACCTTGGGTCGGTCCCGTTTTGGCGGAAGCCTGGGCCCCGATTCATCGGGCTCGGCCTCGACCACAGCCTCGGGCCGTTTGTCAGCACCTAGCTTGCGCAAAAACACGAGTCGCTCCTCGCGCATGTGCGTCATGTCGCACGCAACCCCGCAATCGTAGCAAATCAACTTGCGCGCATCGTCTTGCGCGTCTTGGAGGTTCGTGTGGTGAACGAACGCTCCCTTGGCTTTCCCGCAGGGAGGACTGAGGCGATCTTTGAGGGCGCGACGGTATTCTCGTGCGAGAAAGCCATCCTCGAGTCCGACGTCGATGTGATCCCACGGCACGCGCGACTTGACCGGCAAGGTCCCGAGGTAAACGTGATGCTCGACACCGAAATGCGCGATCGCTTCCTGCCAGGCGTCGATCTTCAGCTGCTCGTCCCACGAATCGAAACGCGCGCCATTTCGCCAGGCTCGTTCGATCATCGCGCTGAGCCGCCGATCGCCACGAGCGAGGATCCCCTCGAGCACGCTCCCCTCCGAGTCGTGGGTCTTGAGCTTGAGAGGGCGATACTGGCCTGCGGTCTGTCGCAACAAGCGATGCTTCCGATCGATCTCCTCGAGGTCGTCCATCGCTGCCCACTGAAAGGGCGTGTGCGGCTTGGGCACGTGCGTCGACACGCTGACCGTCACGTCGACGCGGCGTCCCGCTGCGCGGTTGCCGACCTTGGCCGTTCGAATCCCCGTCTCGACGATTCCGATAACGTCCTCGTCCTGCTCGGTCGGCAAGCCGATCATGAAGTACAGCTTCATCCGCTGATAGCCACGGGCAAAAATCCGTTCGGCCGTTTCGTGCAGTTGCGCCTCGGTGACGTTCTTGTTGACGACGTCACGCATGCGCTGGGTCCCCGCCTCGGGCGCGAAGGTCAAGCCACCGGCACGCACCCGTTTCAACTCGTCCATCAGCTCCGGTTCGAGCCCGTAGGCGCGAAGCGAGGACACGCTCAAGCTGACCCGCTGCTCGGCGAGTTCTGGTGCGAGCTTCTTGATCAGCGGGTTGATGTACGACACGTCCGCGGTCGACAAGGCCGTGAGTGACACCTCGTCGTTGCCCGTCAATTCGATCGCGCGCTTCACCGTGTCGTAGACTTGTTCGGGGTCTCGCTCCTGCACCGGGCGGTAAATCATGCCCGCCTGGCAAAACCGACAACCTTCCGTGCAACCACGCGTGATCTCGATCGAGGTGCGGTCGAAGATCGCCTCCGGACCCCCGGTCGGGCTGTCGGCTGGGAAGGGGTAGTCATTGATGTTCACCATCGACCGCAGCACGGGGAACGGGATGGTCGGATCGCTCGGGCGGCTGACAACCTGCAGTCCGTTGTCCGCTTCGATCTCCACTTCGTAGAGCGACGGCACGTACACGGCGCCCAGGTCCGCGAGCTTCCTCAGCCGTTCGGCGCGGGGCAGGCCTTGCTCTTTTAGCTCGGTCCAGCGAAGCGCCAGCTCGGTCAGCTTGGCTTCACCGTCACCGATGACGATGGCGTCGAAGAAGTCGGCCGCGGCCTCAGGGTGGGTCGCATTGGGTCCGCCGGCAACGACCAGCGGCTCGTCTTCCCTACGGTCACTCGCGCGGAGCGAAATGCCACCGAGATCGAGCATCGTCAGCACGTTCGTGTAGGTAAGCTCGAACTGCAGTGAGAAACCCACGACGTCGAAGTCACGAAGCGGGCGATAGCTCTCGAGACTGATGAGGGGAAGATCCCGCTCGCGCAACTGCGCCTCCATGTCGACCCATGGACAGTAGGCGCGCTCGGCCAAGGTTCGTGGATCATCGTTCAGGATCTTGTAGAGGATCTTGAAGCCCAGGTGGCTCATTCCGATGTCGTAAATATCCGGGAAAGCGAGGCAGACACGCGCGTCGACGCTCGACCAATCCTTGCGCACGGCCCCCACCTCTCCACCGGTGTACCGTGCAGGTTTGGTGACTTGGGTGAGAAACCCAGCGTACGGATGCGTGGCAAAGTCGCTCATGACCGTGTGTTCAGCGCCGACCCACCCGGACAACAAGAACCCCGGCGCGCGGCGCGCTTCATGTAGCACGCTACGTAGGATCAGCCCAGTCCTGCCCGCCGCCCGCTCGTCGCCCGTCAATGACGGCTGGCCGATGCCGGGACAGACATGACAAGCACAGGCGGGATGTACTAGGCTTCTCTCCCTTTATGAGCAGCACCTTTCAGATGGTCACGGACTTTACGCCCCGTGGCGACCAACCGCAGGCCATTGAGGCTTTGCGCGCGGGCATCGAGCGGGGCGAGAAGTACCAGTGCTTGCTCGGGGTCACGGGTAGCGGCAAGACCTTCACGGCGGCCAAAGTCATCGAGTCCTACGGCCGCCCGACGCTCATCCTCGCCCCGAACAAGACGCTCGCTGCACAGCTTTTCAGCGAAATGCGCGATCTCTTTCCGAACAACGCGGTCAATTTCTTCGTCAGTTACTACGACTATTATCAGCCCGAAGCGTACCTCCCGGCGAGCGACACCTTCATCGAGAAGGACGCCATGATCAACGACGCCATCGACCGGATGCGACACGCCGCTACCCAGGCGCTGCTATCACGCGAGGATGTGATCATCGTGGCCTCCGTGAGCTGCATCTACGGCATGGGCTCCGCCTCGAGCTACGGAGACATGCTCATCGAGGTCGAAAAGGGCGAGGTCGTCCCACGAGACGTGCTGCTCCGGCGCTTGGTCGACATTCAGTACGATCGGAACGACGTAGACTTTCATCGCGGCACCTTTCGGGTGCGAGGCGATGTCATCGAAATCTTCCCCGTCTACGAGGAGTCGCGGGCCATTCGTATCGAACTGTGGGGCGACGACGTCGAGTCGATCAAGGAAATCGACCCGGTGCGGGGCAAGGTCTTGGGGGAGCTCGACTCCATTCGCATCTACCCCAGCTCACATTATGTGACCGAAAAGCAAGCGATCGCGCGGGCCATCCAATCCATCCGCAAAGAACTCGCGGAGCGACTCGATTTCTACGACCGCGAGGGGCGGTTCCTCGAAAAGCAGCGCATCGAAGAGCGCACGATGTACGACCTCGAATTGCTCGAGCAGATGGGCTTCTGCAACGGCATCGAGAACTACTCGCGTCATCTCTCCAACCGCAAAGCGGGGCAACCGCCCCCAACACTCATCGATTACTTCCCAAAGGATTTTCTGCTCATCATCGACGAGTCGCACCAGACGATGCCACAGCTGCACGCGATGTACCGCGGCGATCAGTCGCGCAAGGAGACACTCGTCGATCACGGTTTCCGCCTCCCGAGCGCTCTGGACAACCGACCGCTTCAGTATGAGGAATTCGAGTCGCTCTTTCATCGGGTCATGTTCGTCAGCGCCACCCCTGGCGATCTGGAGCTCGGTCGTACCGAAGGCGTGGTGGTCGAACAGATCATTCGACCCACCGGCTTGGTCGATCCCGCAATCAAGATCGAGCCGATTGCGAGCCAGGTCGACGGCCTCTTGGCCATGATCCGGGACCGCGTCGCGAAGAACGAGCGGGTACTGGTCACGACATTGACCAAACGAATGGCTGAAGATCTGACCGAGTATTATGCCGAGCTCGGGATCCGGATCCGCTACCTCCACAGCGACATCGACACGATGGAGCGCGTCGAGATCTTACGCGATCTGCGCCGTGGTGAATTCGACGTGCTCGTCGGCATCAACCTCCTTCGAGAGGGCTTGGACTTGCCCGAGGTGTCGCTGGTTGCGATCCTCGACGCCGACAAGCAGGGATTCTTGCGCAGCGCCCGAGCACTGGTGCAGACAATCGGGCGCGCGGCGCGAAACATCAACGGGACCGTCGTGATGTTCGCGGATCGCCGCACCGACGCCATGGCAACCGCCATCGACGAAACCGACCGTCGGCGGGAAGCACAACGGGCGTACAACGAAAAGCACGGCATCACACCCAAGACCGTGGTCAAGGCGATCACGGACATGTCGCCAACCTCGGGCAACCGCGACTATTACGTCGTCAGCAAAACCGGAGCCGACGATTCCCTCGAGCCAGGCAGCGACGTGAGCCCCATCGATATCGCCGAATCGTTACGCCAGCAGATGTTCGCAGCAGCCGAAAACCTCGAGTTCGAGAAAGCCTCGAGATTGCGCGACCGGCTCCGGGCGCTGCGCGAAGAGCACGGCGAGGCGCTGGACGAGGTCCTGGCGGCAAGCGCAAAGAAGAAGACGAAGAAGAAGAAGAAGCCCAGCAAAGGCGCGGGCACCGCAGGATCGGGCCGCCAGAGAAACAAACGACGGTAGATCTAAGCTGCCGTCATCCATCAGTTTATTCCTATTTCTTGAAAGCGGGAGCTAAAGGCGAATCCGCCCGAATCCTGCTTCGTCATCGCTTTGCCTTGCATTCGTGTAGTGTTTAGTACACACTCTACATATGACCTTCGGCGAATACATACGGACACAACGCGAGGCTCTTCGCGAGACCGACCGTTGTTTCTCCGTTCGCCAGGTCGCCAAACGCATCGACATCGAGCCCTCCTACCTCAGCAAAATCGAACGCGGACACCAATCGCCTCCTTCCGAGGACACGATTCGCAAACTGGCTGATGACCTGGGCGAGAACGCCGATGTCCTGCTGGCGATGGCCGGCAAGGTGAGCGGCGATCTGCGTGAGGTGATCATTCGCCGACCCGAGCTCTTCGCGGAGCTCTTACGCCAACTCAAAGATACTCCTGACCACGCCGTCCTGCGCGTCGTACGTGTCGTGCGCGACGGCGCGTGGTGAAGGAGAGAGGACACACCCATGATCGAGCTCAAGAAAGACAACCTTCATTTCTCTTTTCCCGACGTTTTCGAGCACGCCGAGGTCAGCATCAACCTGCAGCGCACCCTTCGGATACCCGACGACGAAAAGACCTACCCGCTTCCGCCGGGGCTCGGTCGCTTCCCGTTGCGGCATGTCGACGACTTCGCCGATGACGTTCCGCCGCTGTGGATGAAACATGGTGGCGTCATGCTGCCGATGTACCAATCCGAAGCGCTGTGGCTCCACTTTGATGCAGGCTATTGTCCAGAGCGCGACGCGACGTACCCCTTCGCCATCAAGATCGCTGCAGGGAAAATCAACGCCGTCACAGGAGAGGCTTGGACCGACCCGCTGGACTGTGAATCGCAAGACTATGTGGTGTCACCACACCAGCCCTGGCTCGATGGCTACTGCGTGGAGAAGGGGCTCATTCGGCAGTTCGTCGCCATGCCGCTCGGTGATGGCTACACGGCCGAAGAGCAAATCACCGGTGAAGCGGAGCACGGCGGTATTCAGGTCGTCGTCTACCCGATGAAACGTGAGGTGTTCGAGCGACGCTTCCCCAAGCAGCCCCTTCGCACGCAAGTCGGGGAGATGATGGAGATGTGCATGCCAGCATCACCTTGTGCGCCCGCTCCGGCCGGGGGTGCGCCCGACATGGGACTCGCAGCCGGAGGCCGCATGAAACAAGAGATCTACGACGATCCCTACGATTTTGACGACTGGGATCAAAACGCCGCGAGCCGTTGCTTCATCCACATTGCCAACTCCTTGGCCTGGCGCAGCATCACCGGCCAAGAGCCGCCCACCACGCCGCCAACCGCGAAACGATACAACCAGGCCGGCCTGCCGTGGTTCGACTACTACGGCGACGGCGAAGCCCTCGGGGCCATGGACAAACTCAAGGACCTTCTCAGCATCAAACAGATGGCCCAACAGAGTGGTAAGAACCCGCTGCCGGAAAACGCGAGCGTCGATCCCAAGAACGTGCAGAAGCTGCGCCAGAATCTGAAGAAGGGCCAGGTGCGGGAAGGAAACTTCTAGCCGCGACCCACTTCGCGCTGGACGGTGTCTCGCTGCTTCGGC
>JAPYTK010000081.1 GCA_029941785.1 Polyangiaceae bacterium
TGCATATGGTCTTTGAACATTTCGAGCGTGTTCGGGCTGTCGAAGAGGATCTCGCCGGTGAGAAGCGAATAGGCCACGGCACCGAAGGCATAGATGTCGCTTTGGCTGTCGAAAGGGAGACCGGCGCAGACTTCGGGGGCGATGAAGCCGGGAGTTCCGCAAGGGCCGGTGGCTCGCGACACCAATGCCCGCAGGTTGCGGCCAGGGCGCCGACTCGATGGTGGGGCGTTCGTCCCCCCGCCACCCGCGATGGCCATGAGTCCGAAATCGAGGACCTTGACGAGGTCCTCGTTGGGAGGGCCGCAGAGAAAAATATTGCCTGGCTTGATGTCTCGGTGGACGAGCCCTGCAACGTGCGCTTCTTCCAGCGACCGACAAATCTGACCGAGAACGAAGCCCACGCGCGCCGGCGGTAGACGACCATAGCGCTGCACGAAGGTGGCCAGGTCGAGGCCGTGCAACAATTCCATGGCGTAGTAAAACCCTCCGTCGTCAGTGGCGCCGAAGTCGTAGATGTCAACACTATGGTTTGAGCGGAGGTTCGCTGTCGATCGCGCCTCCCGCTTGAAGTGTTCGAGCACCATATCGGCACCGTGCTCCGTGGCGAGGCGGTCCTTGTTGATGACCTTGATGGCAACATCGCGCCTCAAGATCTCGTGCCGGGCGCGCCACACCGTACCGAAGCCGCCCTCGCCGAGTTTGTCGAGGATTCGGTAGTGTCCGAGCGTCGAGCCATCGACCAAGCTGTCGAGGTCGAGGATGAGCTCCGACCCCGTCGAGGTGAGAACGCCCCGCTCGATCATGCTGCTCAGTTCTTGAAATCCGCCCGGCCAGTGGTGCTTCGCGAGACCTTGCAAGGTGTCGGCGGACAGCCTTGGAATCGTTCTGCCTGCGCGTTGTGAATAAAAGGCTGCGTAGTGCTGCGCGAGCAGCGGAATGTCGTCTTTGCGTTGGGCCAAGGCGGGCAATCGCAAAACGCGCTCCCTGATGGCTTCGAGCAGTTGTGGTCCCAACGACGACTGCGCCGAATCGAGAGACTCTCGCAGCGACATAATGATGCGCGGCGTGTCGGCCGTGATGGACTCTTGTTCTTGCTGCTGATCGTGCGCGGTGATGATCGTCGCCAGGCGCCTCTGCGTGGCCTGTGCGATGTGATCGACGGCTTCAATGTACAGCGTGCCACCCGATGCGAGTTGAAGCTGACTCAGCTGATTGTCTGTGGATTCGGTCGACAGGAGTGTGTCAGCGGTGTCCGGTTCGCGGTACCGGGAGCCGTTGACGTAGACGAAAGCCTGTTCGTGCCGCGGCCCTTGTGCGTGGATCGCATGGGCGACGCTCTCGTGACCGCTGCCGGCGTGACCGGACAACAACACCGCGCCCGACTCTTGGGCCCAGGCCACAATGGCTTGGCGCAGCGTGACGACCGCTCGGCTGTCACCGAGCAGGACGCCGCTGAGCTGTTCTCGAACATGGGACTGAAGATCCTGATTGATCCGTTTTAGCCGGGCCGCGAGATTCTCGGTACGATGAAACAGGTTAGCGCTCCGAAGGGCGGCTCCGGCGAGAGCCCCGCAGAGCATCAAGGTGTCGTCGTCGATGTCGTCGAAGGCGTGCGGGTCGATACCGCCGAGGTTGAGCGCCCCGACCAAGGTGTCTTCGAAGAACAGAGGCAAGGAGACCAACACGCCGTCCGCCGCTTCCTCGCCCGGTTGCGGCGCTGGCCTTTCGATGAGCGCGACGTCGCCAACGTGCCGATGGGGAGTCTTGCTTACGACGTTTCCGGCAACGGGTTGATAGGACAAGGGGAAACTCAGGCCCAGGACTTTGGCAGAGACTCCGCTTCGCGCGATGGGAAAGAGCCGATCGCCCCGACACTCGAGGAGTACGGCTCCGTCGATGGCGAACAGTCGCCGCAGGGCGTCGAGCAATTTCTGGTAGCGGTCATCTGCACCGAGAGCCACGCTCAGGTCGATCACGAGCGGCAGGAGCTGGCTGGCTTGGATAGGCACCGTCGTCACAGGATGAAGCATCGCGAGGCTGTGGTCGAGCTACGTTTCTTGTTTAGGCGGCGAATCCCGCTGATTCCGGAACCGCGCGATTCGTGGCAAAGTGGGGCAGCATGACGTGTGTAGCGAGACTCTCGAATGGTGCCTTGTTGTTGTTGGCGTTGATGGCGGCTTGCCGAGCGACGAGCGTGACGCCCGCAAGCCCCGAGCCGGAGCGCACGGCCGAGCCCGTGATGAGCCAGGTACCAGAGCCGGAGGTGAAGGAAATTGCCCCTGGCCGAGGCCTCCCGCCGATTGAAATAGGCCCTGCGGCTCGTGTCGGGCTCATCGAGCTGGGAAAACCGTTGCCTCGTGCGCTACTGGACGGTGATTTGGCCGGCCGGTATTGGGCTCGGCTCTACGCGGACGCGCAGCCGATCGAAGGCTTCATGTTTGAACAGCCGCCGGTATTGGCGCTGGTTGCCGGCGGGCCGTATGGCGACTTTGGGTATGCCAACCCGGGGGTTCCGATTCCCAAAGAGATGCGCAAGCGGGCCGCGCAGCTCGCTCGCGCAAACAAGCTCACGGTTTCGAAGATCGTCATCACATCACCGGCGCTGCGCACGCCGGGCAAGGGCGGCGTTGGCGTGGGCAGCCGTTTCGGGGAACTGGTCGAAGCGTTCGGTGACATCGAAGCGAGGCAGTTCCCGGGGTTGTGGGAAGAGCCGACCTGTCTCGTCGCGGTACCGTCCAAAACGCACCGCACGGGTTTTTTCTTCAAGCACTGCACGGTGGTGGCCGATGGGGGTCGCACTCATACGGTTATCGCCGACGAGGAGCCCGTGATCCGGGTGGTCCTGAGCGTGGTGGAGTCAGCGGACGATTAGCTTACGAAGTCGTGCGAGCAGTTCACTGCGGGCGATCGTGAACTGCCCGGGCCGTTCGCTGACCCATTGGTCGCGGTCGGCGATGTCCTCCGAGGCCTTGGCGCCGGCCTCGAGATCTTTCACGGTGACCTCACCCTTGTTGCACTCGTCTTCACCCATGATGATCGCGAAGGGGATCCCCCACTCGCTCGCATAGCGAAGCTGGTCACCGAGGCGCGCTTTGGGCTTGAGCCACATCTCCGCGTTCAGTCCACCGCCGCGTAGCTCGGTGACGAGCTCGGCGTAGGTCGTGAGCATCTTCTTGTCCATGGTGGTGACGAGCACGTCCGTCACGCTGCTGCGCTCCCTCTCGCCCTCGTGTTCGGCGAGTGCGGCGAGCAGGCGGTCGATGCCGACGCTCGCGCCGACGCCCGAGAGCTGTTCGTGGGAGAAGCGGCTCACGAGCTCGTCGTATCGGCCGCCGCCCATGATCGAGCCGAAGTGGGGAAGAGTATCCAAGGAGGCCTCGAAGATCGGACCGGTGTAGTAATCCATGCCCCGGGCCAGCTTGGGATCGAAGCGCACCCGGCTGGGATCACCACCGAGCGATCCGACGAAGCTACGCAGCTCGCCGACCTGCTTGAGTGGGATGGCCGCCCCCTTGACCTCGCCGAGCAACTCTTGGACGGCGACCGCCATCCCGTCGTCGTTCTCGGCGCTCAGCTCGAGGAAGCTCATCACGCCCTCGATTTGACCATCGGGCAAACCGAGGCCTGCGATCTTCGCGCCCGACTCGGCGTCGATGCGACCAGGGCCGAGCTCGAGCCGCACGCCTTCCGGACCGATCTTGTCTTCCTTGTCGATGACCCGGATGACGGCGGTCGCCATATCTTGGGGTACCTCTGCGCGGGCGAGCGCCGCGTTCAAGATCCCGCGGTGATTCCAGCGGATCGTGTAGGCCGGCAAGCCGAGTTCGGCGAGCACCTGGCCCATGGCAACCAAGATCTCTGCGTCGGCGAGCATCGAGTTGGTGCCCACGGTATCGATGTCGAATTGAACGAACTCGCGGAAGCGGCCCGGCCCGGGCTTGTCGACGCGGAACACCGGTCCGGTCTGGTAGCGTTTGAATGGCCTCCGCAGATGTGGATTGGCCGCGACGAAGCGGGCGAGGGGCACGGTGAGATCGAAACGCAGTCCTAGGTGCGCTTCGTCTTCCTCGTGAAGCCAGGTGAAGATCCGTTGGCCTGTCTCGCCCGCCTTGGCGCCGGTCAAGGTCTGCTCGAACTCGACGACGGGCGTCTCGAGTGGTTGAAAACCGAAGCGCTCGCAGACGGAGCGGATCCGCGCAATCATCTCTGCGCGGCGCCGGATGGGTGCGCCGAGCTGCGTTCGCATGCCCTTGACGAGCTGCGGGTCGATTCGTCGAGGCTTCTTGGCCATGGCGCGGACTGTATGACGGCTGTTCGCGGTGGGCCAGCTCCGGAAAAAATGGCCCTGTGCGTTCGGTACTGATGGTTGGAATCGAACCAACGGCCCCCAGATCCACAATCTGGTGCTCTAACCAACTGAGCTACATCAGCAGGGGTTGAGCCCAGGTAAACACGCCACGCGGGCGCGTCAAGCGTATGCGCGTCGCACCGGGCACGAGGTCTTGTTCGCCTGCCTGACGTGGCTTATTGAAGGGCGGTGAAAGACAAAGCTCTTCCCACGTCGCGTTTGGGCCGCCTGGGCCGTCTTGCCCTGCTGGGTGGGCGGATGAGCGGGGGGAAATTGGCGGGACTCATGGGCGCCAAGCCCGAGGCCAAGCTGGCGAATGCGGCGACGGAGGCGCTGGGGCAGATGCGCGGGCTCGCCCTGAAGGTCGGCCAAATGGTGAGCTACGTCGATGGCATGGTGCCAGAGGAGCATCGGGACACCTACGAACGGAGCATGGCGAGTTTGCGGGCTGCGGCGCCGACAATGCCCCCCGAGGCGTCTCGTCGTGTGCTCATCGAGGAGCTCGGAGCGCCGCCGGAGGAGTTGTTTGCGCGGTTTGAGGCCGAGCCCTTCGCTGCGGCGTCCATCGGCCAGGTGCATCGAGCCGAGCTGAAGGACGGTCGGGCGGTCGCCGTGAAGGTGCAGTTTGAGGGGATCGAGCGAGCGGTCGAGTCCGATCTGGGCAACGCGTCGCTCTTTGGGGCCCTGCTCGGCCCACTCGGCTCCAAGTTCGGCGTGAAGGAGCAGCTGGCTGAAGTCAGAGCCCGCTTCCTCGAAGAGCTCGATTATTGCCACGAGGCGCGTCAGCAACAACGCTTTGCCGCCGCCATGGCCGACGAGCCGAAGATCCTGATCCCGGCTGTCATCGAGGACCTGTCGAGCAAGCGGGTGATGACGAGCGAGATGGCCACTGGGGTGTCCTTCGAGCGCGCGTGTGAGGGCAGCGAGGCGGAGCGACGAGCCTGGGCCGAGACCATGTGGCGGTTTGTCTTTGGCAGCCTGCTCCGGCACGGCTTGTTCAACGCCGATCCGCATCCTGGCAACTACCTCTTTCGTGAGGACGGCGTGGTCGACTTTCTCGATTTTGGCTGCACCCGCGAACTTCCCGACCTGCGCGTCGAACAAGTACGTGCCGCACACCGGGCGGCGAACATGGGCGATCTCGACGGGCTGTCGGACGCCGCCATGCAGATGTTCGAGATCCCGGCCGAAGGGCGCATGGCGGAGTTTGCCCGTCCCTATATTCACAAGTGCTTTCGTCCGTTCTCGTCGCCCGGACCCTTTACGATGACGCGCGCCTTCGCGGGCGAGCTACTTGGCGAGATGCGCGACAACGCGAAGCAGGCGCTTCGTTGGTCCAAGGACGAGCTGAAGCCGCTTCCCCCCGAGTGGGTGTTCTTCAATCGCCTTCAGCTCGGTTTTTACTCTGTGCTGGCCCGACTCGACGTGGCGGTGGACTACCACGCGATCGAGCGCGAGATCCTCGATCGTCTCGAGTGAGCCGAGCGTGATTCAGCCCGACTACTTCGGTGTGGTTGGGACCGTGATCTCGTTGATCGGCCTGATCCCGGCGCCGGCCGGATAAGCGTAGGAAACATGGGTCGATGAGGGGCTCGCCGCGCCGGTGCCCCAGCCCCAGACGGTGACGCCGAAGTTCGCGTCGCTCGTCATTTCTTGTCGGCCGTTCGAGCAGTTGCCCACATCCATGAAATTGCCTGTGACGAGGTCGATTCGCGTGTACTCCGAGTCGCCGACGGTTTGCCAGCCGTCCAGCGTTCCCGCGCAATCCAAGGTGACGTCAGCGAATTGCTTCGTGTTCGGGTCGCGTCGACGGATCACCACCAAGCTCGTTTCCGGGTAGGTGGGATCGGTGAAGAAGACGTAACGCTTCAGGTACTGCTGTGGCGGCACGACGTTGACCCATTCGGGATCGCCTTCGCTTCCTGAGAGGTGTCCCGCGCCGGTCATGTACTGCGCCATGTAAAAGGGATGGTCGGCGTCTTGGCTCGCGACGGAGAACGGTCCCGCGGCTTCAAACTCCGCCAATTCACCAGACGCGAGCGTCGTCGGCGCGCCCTGTGGCGTGGTTGGCGACCACGTCAGCGTCGTACCGTCCACAGCGCCGACGAGCCGCCAAGGTGGTGTCTCTTCGCCCATCGCCGTGCTGCGATTGCGATAACGCACCCCAACGTATTCGAAACCGAGCGCCTTGACCGGCGGAATCTGTTGGTGTGCGGAATCGCACGCTGAGGCGTTCACCGGTATGTTGAGACAGCTCGCGGCGCCCCAGTGCGCAACGGGCTTGTCGGCTTCGATGGGGCTTCCGGTGAGCTCCTCATCCTGTGAGATCTGTACATACTGGCCCTTATTCAGCGTCACGATCATCGTGTTGTTGGCGAGTGTTGCCGGAACACCGTTGCCGCCTACGAGGTTGACCTTGGGAAGCAGTTTGACGTTCGTGTCGTCTTCTTTGGCCAGAATCGTCAGAGACGGTTGTGCATTTGGGACAGCTGTACTCTTCTCGTAGGCGTTGACCGCGATGTAGTTCGTGCCCCAAGCCGGAGTGGGCAACAACAGGGTGGCGGAGGTCGCCGCAGCTTGCCCGCCACCGTAGGGGTAGATCGTGTAGGCGACGACCGGTCGGCTTGCCTTGATGTTGAAGGCCTCACCGATGCCGGTACCGAGCAGGCCAGGGTTGCCAATAAAGCCGGCGGATTGAGGACACTTGGGCAAATTTCCTGGGACATTCAGATCGTGCGCCAAGAACAGGATGGCGACCTCGCCAACCCCGAGCCCGGCCATGTCGTCGTAGGCCTCGTAGCTCACGTTGCTGCCTTGGCCCTTGGGGATCCAAACGAAATTGGAGAGGTTCTGACTACCGCGCGAGGCGGTGATTTGAACGGGCGTGTCCCAGGTGTTGGCGATGTAGGCAGCAAAGCACGCTCCCTCCGTTCCCGATGTTGAGATCACATCGGGCTTGAGCGCCCAGTAATCGCAACCGATGGAACTACCGGCGGCCGCTGCTGCGTCACACGGTTTGTCGCTGCAGGCTCCGCTTAGGCATGCTTCGTCCAGCCCGCAGGTCTCTGCGAGTTGGCCATTGCAGTCGATGACTTGTTTGAGATCGGTGCTGCACGTGCTGGGGCAGCTGCCGCCTGCACCCACCGTCACCGTGAGGCTACCCGTACTCGCGGCGGGAGCCATGCCGGTGCCTCCCGCCCCGCCGCTTCCCCCGGCGCCGGTGCTCGTCGTGGCAGTGGCCGAGGCTGTGGCGTCAGAGTTGCCCGAGCCTGAGCAGGCGCTGAGGGCAAGGAGACAGCAGACGCTGATGGTGGCGAGGTTGGGAAGAGACAGATAGGACATCCTCCAAAGCTATCGAAGCTGCAGTGCGAAGTCGACTGATTCTGTCTGGCGGTGCGCGCGCTACTTGATGGGCAGAGGGCTCGGTTTCCAGAGGATGCTCTCGCCCTGCTCGGGAAGCGTAGCCGGCTCGAGGCCAGCGGCCGTGCAGCGCGCGAGGAAGAACGCTGGATCATCGAGGCTGCGTTTGAGCTCGACATGAAAGCGTGAGGGGTGTCCGCGATTCTCTGCCTCGACGCGGACGGTAAAGGTGCGGGTTTCGACCTCGTCGCCCACGCTCATGGGGTGATTGTCGGAACGAAACACCTTGGCGAAAGCATTGTCGAGCACATCGCCGTCCACGATCTCCACCATGAAACCACGTGGTCCGGTTCGTGTGACGCGGTGGACGCGGTCCGCCAGCGATAGCGTGTGCCAAGAGGAGTGCAGCACATCGCGTTCGGCGTGGATCACGGCGATCTCAGCCGCTCCGAAGACACCGACCAAGGGGTTCGTGCATTGAATGATGAGCACCGAGTCGGCCTTTCGGATCTGCGCTTCGGATTTGAGCAGAGCTTCGGACGATAGCCGCCCGAGATCCGTCAGGCCTTTCACGCGCATGAATCCGGCCATCGGCGCGGCGACGACGTTGACCCAGCCAAGCCAAAGTAGACCGAGCCACAAGCCGGTGCGGCCATGCCATGGGATCGACTCTTTGGGGGCATTGGTTTCGGTGCTGTCCTCTTTGGCTGGCGGTTGGCGTTCAGGGCGAAGATGTCCCCAGGCGCGGGTCATCATGAGTCCCACCGCGCCGAGCACGCCCACGCTCGGCAGGACGAGCATGCGACCGCCGCTGGGCGCTCCCAAGGTGGGCACGATGGCGAGCAGGCTCGCGCTGAGCAACCACAAGATGAGTCGCTTGTCGTCTCCCTCCAGCCCGCGGTATGCGCCTCGGATGCTCAGCGCGAACAAGGCGGTCATGATGAGACCGACCACGAGCAAGGCCGGTTGCTGTTCGGGAAAGGCGAGCGAGAAATCGGCTGGAACGCCACCGAGCAGGTCACCGAGCAACCAGGTGAGCCGCTTGATCCCCATTTGCATGAAGCGCCCCGGATCGGTGATCGGGTGCACGTACAGCGTCGAGTTGGCTACGCCGTAACCCCAGGCTCGGTGCCCGAGAAGATAGATACCGGTCGTCACCGCGAAGGGCGTCAGCGCGAGACATCGCGTCTTCCATGGGTCGCGGCGGATCACGATCTCGTACATGCCGAAGAAGGCCAGCGCCGACAGCGCGATCTCGCCGCAGCTCAGGCTCAACAAGAAACAGAAGACGGCGACGGGTAGCCCGGGGCGCCACGCTTCTTCGCGGTGTCGGATGTACGCGAGCAGTCCGAGCACCGCGAACATGGGCGCGATGATCGAATAACGTGAGGCGATCCACGCCGCGGCTTGGAGGTGCAGGTCATCGATCGCGAAGAGCAGCGCGGCCAGCCAAGCGGCCCGATGAGGCAAGATCCGTCGAAAGAACAGGGCGACGACCAGGACCAGAAGCGTGTTGTACAGGAGGGTGTGGGCGGCGTAGCCCCGCGAGTCGAGACCGAAGAGCGCGTGGTCGATGTTGAGGAGCAGGCTCGCGTAGGGGCGAAAGAAAGAGGCCTGCACTTCGGGATCGGCCCACCACCCCCACGGCCCCTGCTCGATGATTCGTTTGACTTCAGCCGGGTCGCTGGAAGTGAAGCGGTACAGATCGTAGGCGGTCGCTCCACCCACGGTGTGTCCGCGAATGGCCATCAATTGCGGGTAGTCGTCGACGACGAATCCCACCTGAAGAATGGGCAAGGCGAGCATGATGCTCAGCAGGGCAAGCAAGACGAGTCGGTGTCTTGACTTCGCGAGGATCGAAGAGCCCATCGACAGGTCATGTTAGTCGAGGCGCGGCGTTGCCGCCATGCGCGTCTGAGAAACGGGCGTGCGCTCAAGCCTTGGCGGGTGGTTCCGATGTCGAGTCAGCATCGACGGGCCGATAGCCGCAGGCACGAATGGCGCCGAGGATCTGATCGCGATCGATCTGGCCGCTGGCGCGTACCTCGCCCGGCTCGAGCTGCACGGCCACGAAGTCCAGGTTGTCGATTTCGCCCAGCGCCGCCTCGAGTTTTCTGACGCAGCCGCCGCAGGTCATGCCTTCGACGCCGATGATCATGGTCGCGCTCGGCGCGGTGGCGGTGCGTTGTCGGATCCAACGCCGAGCATCGGCGACCGCGAAGGTGACGAGCATACCCGAGAGGACGGCCGCGCTACCGACGGCCCACCAGCTTCTGTGGTCGCCGTGGTGACTGCTCGTCGCGGTTGATCCTGCGAGGACGGAATCGAACAACATACCAGCCCCGATGCTGCCGACGACGATGGTCGTGAGATACACGAACAAGACGCGCGCGCCGAAGCCCCGCAGAACGGCGCCGATGGTCGCGAGGTTGCTCGCAGGGCCGGCCATCAAGAACACCAGCGCGGCGCCATGGGGAAGGCCGCCAGCGACGAGGGCGGCCGCGATCGGCACCGAGGCGGTCGCGCACACGTACAGGGGCAAGGAGACGCCGAGCACTGCCCCGAAGGTGACGAGGCCGCCATAGGCGCTCAAGCCGGTCCACACCGAGCTTGGCACGTAGGTTTCAATGGCCGCCGACACCACCACACCGAAGACGAGCCAAACCCAGACCGACTGGATGACCTGAAGCCCGTGATCGACCATGCCCGCCAGTGCTTGACGGGTCGTCGTGGCTTTCTCGGGTTCGCTGGCCTCTGTCGCGGCGATTTGGTTGCTGACGCGGTCCGCCAGCAAACCGCCAACCAAGCCCATGACGGCTGCGCTCGCCACCTTGAACAAGGCGAAGGGCCAACCCAGGAACGCGGCGCTCACCATCACCGAGTCGACGCCGGTCTGCGGCGTGCTGATCAAGAAACCGACCGAGGCCCCATCGCTCGCGCCGTCCTTTTTCAAGCCCAGAGCGGCCGGGATGACGCCGCAGGAGCAAAGAGGCAGGGGTACGCCGAAAGCAACGGCTTTGACCACCCCTTTGGGACCACGAAATTGCCGCCTGATGAGCCCGTCTGGCAGGACGCCGTGCAAAATGGCCGCCACGATCGCGCCGAGCAGAAGCCAGGGCGACAACTGAAGCATGACGTGCCAAACCGCTTGGATCATGGGGCCTTCCTCGAGCGCAATCCGTTTTACCCACGGATCCGATCACCACAAACATAAATCGCCCAAGCGAGGCGCGCTCGGGCAATTTGAGATCGTTTGGGTTGGAGTCGAATGGGAGTGAGCTTCAGCTCAAGCTGCCGACGAGCTCTTTGACCTCGTCGTAGTTGGGCTCGACGCCCGGATTGGGGGCAATCCATGCGTAGCGGATCATGCCCTCTTTATCGATCACGAATACCGACCGTTTGGCAGCTGTGTAGCCGGTGAGACCAGCAAAGTCGTCGTGATTGACACCGTAGGCGGTGACAGCCGCGCGCGCGTAATCGGAGAGCAAGGGAAAGTTCAGCTCGTTCTTTGCGGCGAAGGCGGCGTTGGCGAAAGGGCCGTCGACGCTGATCCCGTACACCTCGGCGTTCATCGCGTTCAGCGCGGAGTGGCTGTCGCGGAAGGTGCACAGTTCCTTTTCGCACACACCCGTGAAGGCGGCCGGAAAGAAGGCGAGCACGACGTTCTTGCCTCGCAGATCTTCGAGGTTGACCGTGTCTGTCTTGGACTTGTGGAGGTTGAAATGGGGGGCCTTGGTACCGACTTCGATCATGGTGGTTCTCCTTGTGGGGAGCCGGTTCGTATCGGATCGCTGTGGCTACGGCAAGGGCTTCCCATGCCCGTTCATGCGGTCAGTAGCTTGCAGCGGTGTTTCTCTCGCAACAGCTCGTCGAGTACACGAAAAAGACTTCGTTCGACACGCACGGCAGGTGCCCGCCCTTCGACGCGACGGCGCTCCTTGCCGCAGCGGTCGAACACCACGATCGAGGGCTGGGCATGATTCCAGCGTGGCCGCCACAGCCCCAGCCGCTGCAGCACCAGGTGTTTCGGATCGTTGAGCAGCTTGAAGGGGATCCGCTTCTGGGCTGCGGCAATCTTGGCGGGGGGTTCACTGGTGAGCGCGACCACCCGCGTGTGGCGAGCATCGAGTTGCTGCCGGAGTTTCGAGAGGCGCTGGAGCTGAGCCACGCATACCGGGCACCAGGTGCCTTTCATGACCACCACGACCAATAGCTGGCCCGGGGCTTGCTCTGCGAGGGAAGTGCGCTTGCCCGCCCCGTCGTACAAGGCCCGCATCGTGTAAGCAGGCGTCTTGTCTGCCTGTTTGCCCGCACGGGCTGAGGAGCTGAGGGGCGAGATGAGGCTGAGACCCAGCAAGGCGAGGAACAAGGCGCGGCGCGTCACCCCCTTAGAGTACCAAGCGTCGCCCGGTCACGAAACATCCGCCTTTTTTGTTCACCGAGGAAGAAAATCGCCGCAGGAAAGACTACATTCCGACCCGCCATGAGCTTCATCGAAGAACAACGCGACGCGCGGCTCCTCATGCGCGTCGTCGTGGCGAGGAGAGAGTCCAACCATGACCGCAGTGAGTGAGCCGGCGCGAGGCGCGAAAACCCAGTTGATCCTGACGGCGAAAAAGGGAGGCGTGACAACCCTCACCATGAACATGCCGAAGCGGCTCAATGGTTGGACCGACAAGATGATGGCCGCGATGAAGGAAGCGCTCGCGGTGGCGGCGCGGGACGATGAGACGAAAGCGGTGATCCTGACGGGCGCCGACCCGTATTATTGCGCGGGGGTGAATCTCGGGGGCACGCTGCGCATGGAGCACCCCAAGGAATTGCACGCCATGATCGTCGAGCACAATCAGGCGTTGTTCGATACCTTCCTGGATTTCCCGAAGCCCATCCTCGTGGCGGCGAATGGACCCGCGATAGGGGCGAGCGTGACGTCTGCCACCTTGTGCGACGGCATCATCGCTTCGGAGAAGGCGACCTTCTCTACTCCGTTTGCAGCGCTCGGCGTCTGTCCGGAGGGTTGTTCGAGCGTGCTCTTCGCGCAGCTCATGGGCGAGCGGGCAGCGCAACGCATGCTCGGTAAGGAGGGCTGGAAGCCGACCGCCGCCGAAGCCCTGGAGGCGGGATTGGTGCAATGGACCGCCTCGCACGAGGACTTGATGGACGAGGCCCAGCGGATCGCGCAGCAGTGGGCGGACGAGGGGGCAGAGCGTCGCTTCCGTGGCTCGAGCGATCGGGCCGAACTCAAGGCGGTCAACGCGCGCGAGTCGATACAGATCGCAGATAGCTTCTTGGGCGCTCCGTTCTTGAAGAGTCAGTTCGAGTTTCTGTGGAGCAAGAAAAAGCGAGGTCCGGCGGCCATGTTCCTGTCGCTGTGGCTCACCCGCCCGCTTTGGTCCAGGCTCCTGTAGCCGTCATGGATTCGATTCATTCATTATAGTAAAATGCGCTCCGCGATGAATCTTGCACCTGGAATTCAACGGAAATCCAAGTCCGCATTCGACTCGGCCCCGCCCCGCGGGTGCAGCGTTGTGGGCTGTTTTCTTGTGCTCCTTCTCGGCGCCTGCTCTGCCGACCGGCCCAGCGAAACAACAGACGGAGAAGGGGGCGCCGCCGGCGCGATCGCTGCGGGTGGCTCGGGCAGTGAGATCGGGGGCCAGGGGGGCATGACGCCGGGATGCGAGCCTGAATGTGGAGCGGGGGCCTGGTGCGATGTCGAGACGTTGAGTTGCCATTGTGAGGAGGGCTATTACGGCTCCGATCCGGAGGCAGGTTGCGAGCCGGTCCCGGTGCCGACCGGTTTCATCGGCAGCCCGTGCATGAGCGACACCGATTGCGAATACCTAGGCGCGGTCTGTCAGCCCGACGCAGAAGGGTATCCTGATGGTCACTGCAGCCAGTCGTGCGACAAGTACTGCCCTGACGATCCCGGTTTTCCGGCGACCTTTTGCATCCAGCCCCCCGCGAACGATTCGGGCTTCTGTCATTCCCGTTGCGACATGCAGGTGTATCCACACACGGCGGGCTGTCGCCCCGGCTACCAATGTGTGATCGAGCCGCGATACGCCGAGGTGGCCACGGTCCGTCCTGTTTGCGTGCCATCGAGCTGGCTCGGGGGGGATCCCTGCGCCGATCGGGGCAACCTGATCGGGGACGACGATTGCTACTTCGCGCTCGTGAGTTTCGGGGACAAGTCGGTCGAAGCACTCAGTCGCAAGATCCTCGCGGGCACGGCGACGAAGACCGATGCTCTCGCCTTTCTCGACGCGAACTTTGCCGCCTCGCAGCAGTTCATCACCGGCGTTCTCGGAAAGACCATTCACGACAACTTCACGAGCGGTCACAGCCAGAGCAAACCGATGCGGGGCATGATCGTGCACTACACGGCAGCGCAAAGGGAGAACGGGACCATTGGCTATTTCGTGAGCGCCTCGCCGCATGCCTCGACGCATTTTGTCATCGGCAGCGAACGCAACGGGCTCATCGTCCAGATCTTCTCCCACGCCCATCGAACCTGGCACGCCGGGAGTACGTACAACGTCGATCGCTTTGGGGTCGACTTTGCCAACGCGGGCTACCTCGAGCCCGATGGCAGCGGTTGGAAAGACTACGCCGACCGCAGCTACACGATGTGGCTACCCCTGCACGGCGACCAGCCGGTGAAGGTGACGGGCGGGATCCCCGGCGCGGAGTCGAAATACGCGACGAGCGAGCAATGGCAGCCCTACACCTATTATCAAACGCTCAGTTTCGTCATGCTCGGTCGGTCTCTTCATCTAGTCTATGGTCTCGAGGATGACGCGGTCGAGCGGCACGGTGACGTCGCCGCCAGCCGCGTGGATCCGGGCCCCCAGCTTGCGCTCACCTACCTCAAGGCGCTCGTTTTCAACGATGTCGATCTGATGCAGTTGCCATGGCTTGCCGCCTACAAAGTCGAGGCCGATTGGATCGAGCAACACCCCGAGGCCCGCTGAGGCGCGACCTCTTGAGGCGTCGGGCGAACGGTCACCCGTGGTCTCTCATCGCTGGGAAGGCAGCAACTCTCCGGCCTCATTGGCGTCTGCTTGATCCATAATGCGGCGGTGAACCCCGAGCACGAGGCCGCGCGGCTGTACAATCTGGGCGTCAAGCACCGGCGCGCCGGCAAGCTGGTCGCATCCATCGAAGCGTACCGCCATGCCCAGCGTCTTACGCCTGAGGATCCAGAGCTGCTCAACAATCTCGCGGTGGTCTTGCACGAGGACGGACGACCGATGGAGGCGCTGCCGCTGCTGCAGTTTGCGGTCAAGCTCGAGCCGACCTTGGTTGCGGCGCACATCAACCTGGGAAACGCGATGCGCTCGGTCGGTGAACGAGCGGGTGCGGTCCGTGCCTATCGTTGCGCGATCGATCTCGACGCCGCGGCGGCGGCGGCCCACTACAACCTCTTCGCGGCGCTTCATGACGACGATCCCCTCGAGGCGGAGCAGACGCTCGAGCGCGCGCTGGCTTTGCGACCGGACCACGAGATGACGCGCTTTCAACTCGCCGCCACTCGGGCGTGGCGCTTGGGGCAGAGCGAGATCGCCAGCGATCTGCCCTCGTTCTTGTGTGACAGCTACGCCTTCGCCGCTGCCCAACGCGATGACGATACGCGGCTCCTTGCCGACACCTTCGCCGGACTGGCTCTAGGGCTTTCTCTCGCGCCGGACGCCGGGGCGGTCGTCGAACTCGGCGTTCGCTTCGGTACCTCGCTTCGTTTCCTCGCCGAACGCGTGTCTCCCGATCCGGTGGATGGCTTCGACTCCTTCGAGGGACTACCGAGCGAGTGGCACGAGCTAAAGCGGGGCAGCTACAGCACCCGGGGCGCCTTGCCGGACATGGCGCCGAACGTGAGGCTTCACGCGGGATGGTTCGACGAGACGCTCTCTCGGTTTGATGGTCCCGCGCTCAGGCTGCTCCATGTCGATTGCGATCTGTACTCGTCGACGAAGTTGGCGCTCGAGCAGCTCGCCCCTTGGCTCCACCGCGGAACGGTCGTCGTGTTCGACGATTATCTCTGCAATCCACAGTGGCGACAGGATGAACATCGCGCGTGGGACGAGGCAGCGCGGAGCCACGGCTGGCGTTATCGTTACGCCGGTTTCGGGTTCTTCTCGCGACAGGCGGTGATCGTCATCTCCTGATGAAGGCCCTTTTTGGCCCGCTCGAGAGTTGACATCCTGTCTCTTATGCGAGGATGTGGTGTCGGGAGCAGGTAGACGAGAAGGTCGTAGCCAGCTTCCCTCTTGTCGGTGTTCTCGGGACCTGCAGTCGGCTATTGTAAGAGCATGGGTGCAAGAACAATGAGGGAACGACGGCGGTCACTTCTGCTGAGCCTTTCGGTGGCGGCGCTTGCCATCGCCGGTTGCGGTACGGATATACAGACACCCGCCAGCGCTGCAGGCGCCGGGGGCGGAGAGGTGAGCAGCACCGTTGCGGCCGGCGGCATGGCGAGCGGAACCGGTGGCGTCGGTGGCGTCGGTGGCGTCGGTGGCGCGACGAGCCCGTCCGATGTAGGCGTCGTGTACAACGAGAAGAAGTTCGAGGTGAAGGTGACCGAAGACGTCGTCTTTGCACAGGGGCTGACCCACTCGAGCTGGGGGGTGGGCGACGGCACGCCAATGGACCTGTTGCTCGACGTCTACGAGCCCGTCCGAGACAACCCGGCGCCCATGCCTGTGGTCGTGGTCATTCATGGTGGTGGTTTTGTCGGTGGCTCAAAGGGACATCAGGTGCTCTCGGGGATGGCACGCGGCTTCGCCGAACGTGGCTGGGTTTCGTTTTCGATCGACTATCGGGTGGCCAGTCATGCAGGCACCCTACCGGCCGGGTATCCAGATGCTCCGCAGGGCGCCACCGCCAAACAGGCTGATCAATGGCGCGCGCTGTATCCGGCGTGCCGCGATGCCAAGGCGGCCATTCGCTGGATTCGGGCTCACGCGGACGACTACTCGCTCGCCACCGATCACGTCGCTGCCATCGGTGGCTCCGCCGGCTCGTTCCTGGCGTTGGCCCTCGGTGTGAGCGACGAGGCAGACTGCGTTGGCGAGGTGTCCTCAGAGGCTGATCCGACGCTCGCGGATACTCATGTCGAGCAGTCTTCGCGCGTGCAGACGATCGTGGATCACTGGGGAGGTACCGCCGTCATCACCATGTTGGAGATGCTCGGCGGTGCTCCGCGATTCGATGCGACCGATGCGCCGGTGTCGATCGTGCACGGCACCGAGGACCCCACGGTGCCCTTCAGCCAGGCCGAGGCGATCCGCGATGCGTACCAGACGACCGGGGCGCCCTACGCCTTTTATCCGCTCGAAGGCCTTGGGCACGGCCCCTGGAACGCACAGCTGAACGGTCAGTCCCTGACTGAACTCGCGTTCGACTTCATCGTCCTGCAACAGAAATTGGTCGTCGAGTAACCCTGGCGAAGCTTCTCTACAAAACGACCGCTCACCATAGGCCCTCACCGAGAGCCAGCTCACGCGGTGGCGCTATCGAGGATCAGGAGCAGCGCCACGCCCAGGCTCGCGCGCGAGGCTACGACGACTCTCGACGCCGGCAGCCGAGCAGGCCGAGCAGGCCGAGCATGACGAGCCCGTACCAGGACGCCGGCGCCGGTGCCGCGCGGCAGCCGCAACCAGGCTGCCACAGGCGCGGTGGTCCATCATCGCTATCGCCGCCCTCTTCGCCGCCCTCGCTGCCATCCTCACCGCCGCAATCGATGTCGTTGGCGTCGATGGCGCCATCGCAGTCGTTGTCGATCCCGTCGTCGCAAATCTCTCCCACACCGGGATGGATCTGCGCGTCGGCGTCGTTGCAATCGTCCCCGCCGCATTCCGGCCGCAAGACCCCGTCGCCGTCGCCGTCTTCGCAGCTCTCCTCGAAACCGATGAGCGCGATGTCATCGATGTTCCATCCGGACGCGGTGAGGCCTTCATCCGTCGAGCCCATCGTCCAGCGGAAGTACACGCTGGATTCGCCATCAGCGATTTCGGAGACGTCGATCTCGATCTCTTGCCACGAGCTGTCGGTCAGATCGCCGCCGTTTTCCCACACCGTCGTGAAGTTCTGACCGTCGCGACTCACGCTCACGTAGGCGTGATCGTATTGGGTCTCCTCGACGTTGAGCCACCGCCAGAAACGCAGTCTCACGCTCGATAGTTCCCGGCAGTCGATCGCCGTGGTGGTGAGGTGTCGCTCGGGCAAGTCGTTCGGGTAGTTGCCGTCGAGATTGTAGCCGTACACGTTCTGTCCGGTGTGACCGCTGCTCGGATCGGGTGAGCCGAGCTTCCCGCCGCCGTTTCCGCTGGGTTTGCCAAAACGCCAATCCCCTTCGGTCGTCCACCCCGGATCCTCGTCCAGCGGCCACTCCAAGATCACGGAGGGTGTTCCCACGGTGATCGACGCGCCGAGGGTGGTGTCGCCCTCGTGATCCGTCTGGTTGACGAACGCGATCGTGCTCGGCCAATGCCCATCAGATAGCGTGGCGCTCGAAGCGTTCACGGACACCTTCACGGCGACAGAGCCTTGTGCGGGCACCTCGACCGCGCTCGGGCTGATGTCGAGCCAGCTCGCGGCGGAGCTGATGCTCAACTGCACGGGCGTCTCGCCAAAATTCTTCACCGTGTAGGTCATCTGCTGCAAACTGAACGGGCCGCCGAACGGACCTTGGGTCACGAAGTCGTCGCTCGGTGAGACGCTGATCCCGCTCGGAGGTTGGACCGTGCCCACCACCCTGAGCGAGGGATCGCCAAACAAATGCCAGGTGTCGAACATGTCGGCGCCGCCTGAGCCGTACTCGTCGATCATCTTCGCCGAGCCACCGAAACACAGGGCGCCGAGCGTGAGATACGACTCCGCGACCAGGAGATCGACGGTCTCGTCCTGGGCGGCCATCGGCGGATCCCACGACTGGGAAATGCTCGACGCGTACATGCCGATCGCGCCGATCGCCTGCCCGCCCTTGGTGGATCGGAGCATCGCCTCGCTGAGGCAGGTCCCGGTGTCGTGCTCACCGGTGTTGCACGCGACGCTCACCACGAAGGGCAACTTGCCCGTGTTGTTCAAGGAGCTCACCGAGCCGACACCAAAGCCGGTGGTGCCAAAGGTCGATGGGTTTCCATGGCCTGCGTAGTTGACGACGCCTCGACCTTGATTGAGCGCGCTGATGAACTGCGAGCTGCTGGCGCTCGGACCGTAGAGCTGGTCGACCTTCGTGTAACCTTTGCCGATTAGATCATCTCGGATCTTGTCGATGTGCTCGTGGTCGTACTCGTTGTCGTCACCGGGTCCTTCGTAGGAACCTATCCCGGTCCCGCGCTTGAACCAGGGCTGCTGTGTTGCCTGACCGACCTCGTAGTCGATCGTGCGCTGGACCTGCGTGTCGACGTGAGCACCGCTGTTCGCGCTGAATCGCCCGATGAAGATGTCCGGGTAGTCGTCGTTTCCCGCGACCGTCGCGTACGTCGCGTCCGCCGCGCCCCCTGAAGCATAAGGCGTGGCTACGTGCTTCGCCTCACCCACGAGCAGCACGAAGGCGAGGTTCCCGCCGTTGTAGGCTTCTTGGATGTAGCTCTTGATCTGACCCGAGCTGTTGCCCACGCTCGACACACCCACCGCGGTCGTGGGGATCCCGATGGCGTTCTTGTGGGCGACGAGCGGTTGCACGTTGGACAGCCAACTGTCAGCGGCGATGATCAGCATGTCGCCGTTCTCATCGAGCGGAGCGTAGGCGGCCTTGTTGCCGTGGTTGACGAAGTGACGAGACGCGATCTGCTCGAAGCTGCGGTTGATCCCGACGGGGCCTCCCACCAGTGGGTTGGCGCCGCTGGCGGCCATCGCCTCGACGGTGATCTCCAGCACATCGTAAACCCGCAGCACGCGCGTCACGGGGTTGTATTGGAAAGGCTGGGCGGTCACCACGACCCCACGGTGGTGACGGAGCAAGTACGGCGTCCCGAGATCGACCAGCGCGCCAGGATAGAAAGCGTCGTGCTCGTAGCTCGGGCCAAAGCTGAGCGGCACCTCGTCCGGATCATCGGTGGATCGATAGAGAAAGCCCTTCGAGGGCGCGACGTCGACGTCACTGATCTCGTGAAACTGCGCCGCGGTCACCGTCGCGCTTACCTCGGCAGCAGCGTCGATGAGCACGCTGCGCGCGATGGTTGGCAGCTCGGGCGCGCCAAGCTCCTTCGAGCGGCTCTCACGACCCAAGGAAACACGCACATGATTCGTGGGGCTCGGTTTCGCCTCATCGAACGCGTAGCTCAGCGTCTCGAAGCGAAGGACGGTACGCGCGGGGTTGTCCTCGAGCACGGACACGCTCACCGAGGAGGCTCGAGCCGAGCTGGACCACACCAAGAGGAGCGAGACGATCGCGGCGCTACAGAAGCGAGGGAAGAGGCTCACGAGGACCGAAAACAGCTTGGCCATGGGCGCATTATGCCACATAAACCGGCCAACCGGCCGATATTCACAAAAGCTGAAGTTTTCCTTAAATATTCGTTGTACTAGACCGGTCGGTCGGTCAGGTTTAAGTATTGATGCGGGCGAGATTCGCGCCAATAACTGAAAACCTAACGATCACCTTCAGACACCGACGCCGCGCCGCTCTCTGGATGGAACAGGAGAATCAACCTTGCTCAAACGAAACAACCATTGGGGTTGGCTCATCGTCGCCGCACTCTCGACTGCCGGCCCCCTCGCCGCTTGTTCCGCGGGCGACTCCGATCCGAGCGAGTCGCCAAACGGTGGACAAGGTGGCGGGGATGACGATCACAGCTTCACCAGCTCGAGCAGCGCGAGCGGCGGTAAGATGGACGATGATATCTGCGAGGCGGTCTCGGAAGAGGCCACCAACCAAATCCGCCCCGTCGACATCATCTGGGCGATCGACACCTCGCCCAGCATGACGGCTGAAAAGCAGGCCGTTCGAAACAACATCAACCTCTTCGCTCAGCAGATCGCCGACGCCGAGATCGACGTGCACGTTGTGATGATCGCCACGCCACTTTCCGACGGTGGAATTTGCGTGGACGCACCGCTCGGAAACGGCAGCTGCCCCAACGACCACAATCCGCCAGGCTATCATCACAACACCAACTGGGTGGGGAGCCACAACGCCCTGGGTCGATTCATCGGTGAGTACACGGAGTACAAGAGCGCGCTTCGCGAAGACTCGCTCAAGTACTTCGTGGTCGTGACGGACGACTCCGCAAACATCAGCGCGGCGAGCTTCTCCAACCAGATCAACCAGCTCGATCCCGGTTGGTTCGATGAATGGAAGGTGTTTGGCCTGTTTTGCGGCTACAGCGATTCGGGAGGGACCTATCAGACCCTCGTGACACAGACCGGCGGGCTCGCCGTCGAGCTCTGTCAATCGAAGCCCAACTGGCAATCGGTGTTCGATGGGTTCGTGACCGACGTGGTCAACAACAAGGCGCTGGCGTGCGCGTGGGAGATCCCTACGCCTCCAGACGGCAAACAGCTCGATCCGAACAAGGTCAACGTGAGCTACACGGCCGGTGGCCAAGCAACACCACAGTCGATCTACTTCGCCGGCAAGGAGAGCGACTGCGGCGTCGACGGGGGTTGGTTTTACGACGACCCCAGCAACCCCACGACCATCGAACTGTGCCCGCTCAGCTGCTCCGCGATCCAGTCGGACGTCGACGGGAAGATCGACATCCTGTTTGGCTGCTTGACGGAGTCGACGCCGAAATAGAAAAGGGACGACCTCTCGTTTAGGGGCGCTTCGCCGTGCAGAAACTCCGCAGCGCTTTCGGTGTTCGAATTGGCGCGTGAGCTGGGCACGAGCTGGCTGCGGTGGGGGCTTGGGGTGAGGGCCGTGATGCATCCCCGAAAACGCATTGAACAATGCACGAGAGATGAGTCCCCATGATGGCCCGTGTGGCCTCGCCCAAAGTTCACATAATGTCTCTTATGCGCAATTGTTGGGGTGGGTGCAGCTAGGCAGCGTTAACATAATCTTACTTATGCACAATCGTGGAACTGGGGCGCTGGTAGGCAGCCTGCTATCGCCCGCTGGCGGCGGCGAGCGCCTCGCTCGGTCGGGCACGGACCGCCGCGGATTGGGCTGGATGCGACAGTTGGGCAAGTTGCTTTGGACAAAGCG
>JAPYTK010000082.1 GCA_029941785.1 Polyangiaceae bacterium
CGTTTTCGTTGTGCCGAGGGAGGAAATCTCGTTCCCCCAACGACGCGGAAACCAGGGATGCCCCATTTAGCCGATAGCGCGATTGAACAGCTCGAGGGCGAGCATCGCGGCGGCATCACTTCTGCGGCACTACTGACATTCTTCGCGGAGCATCAGATTCGCTTTGGCGAGGCGACGCTTCGTAAGTGGGTTCAGCTCGGTCTGCTCCCGCGGAGTATCCGAGTCGGGCAAAAGGGCAAGCACCAAGGGTCGAAGGGCATGTACCCGATCACCGTGGTGCGTCGCATCATGCGCATCAAGTCGCTCATGGAGCGGGACCTGACGATTGAGGATATCCAAAATCGTTTCTTGTTCGTCCGCGATGACATCGAGCAACTCGAAGAGCGGCTCCAGCGGATATTTGTCGTGCTCAATCGCATGGTCGAGGAGCGTGGCGACCAAGGGATCAGCGCGCGGGCCATGGGGGGCGACCTGAAGCGTGCGCAGAGCATCGCGGACGAGTTGCTCGAGCGGATCAAGAAGGTCGAGCAGCGCCTCATCAACGAGGCGGAAGAAGGTTCCTCGGAGGCGGCGGCATCATGATGTCTCTCGTCATCGAAAGAGAAGTTCGATCCGGACAATGCGCCGGATCAAAACAGCGAAGAGGGGGTTGGATGACCACTGTCATACCACCTATGTAGTCGTGCCCGCCCACCATGGGGGTGGGAGGGTGCGAACAATTGAGCGATGAGTGAGGGTGCCCGCGAGCCATGTCGCGGGTCTGGGGATTGAGGTGTGCTCCGTGCACACAAAGCTGAGTTGCGTCTGAAGCTGGTTAGGACCAGCAAAACGGGAGGAAAAAATGACGGCCGAACATGAGGACATCGTTTTGAAGAACGGCGACACGGTCAACTTGTCGGATATCGAGGATCCGTTGGCTATCGATGGCAATCTCGCGCGCCATGACGCGCAGACAGCGGAAACGGCGGTCACGCGGGAGCAGCGACGTTCGCGGCGCAAGCGTGCCGTTCGTGCGCGAACCATCAGCGTCAAGCGGATGACGAAGCGCGAACTCGAGCTGGGAAGACTGCTGTACCCCGAGACGGATTATTGGAAGCCGCGTGAGCGAGAGGCGTGCCAGGGGGCGGAGCGCCCGTGCCCGTTCGTTTCATGCAAGTACCACCTTTATCTCGATGTCTCGCCACGAACAGGAGCAATCAAATTGAATTTCCCCGATCTTGAGGTGTGGGAGATGAATGACAGTTGCGCCCTGGATGTCGCGGATCGAGGTGGGACAACACTCGAGGACGTGGGGGCCATCATGAATCTCACGCGCGAACGTATTCGCCAGGTAGAGGTCCGCGCCTTGGCGAAGCTCGAAGCGCTCAAGGACATGGTTGCCCTCCGCGATTATGTCGATGAGGGCCCGATCGGGAAGCGCCGGCTCCCCGTGCTGCGAGACGAGGAACGCGGTGACGAAACGCCGCGTGCGGCTTCGAACGAAGACTTCTAAATTCGGTGTCGAAGGCGTCGCCCTCCCGTGGCGCAATCGACTAAAACAGACGGCTGGCGCTTAGGCGCTGGCCGTTGTTTTGTTCACCTGCAGCAAGGCCTCGACGTCGGCGTTCTCGGTCCGCAACTGCTCGAGGTCCTCGACCACCGTCTGAAGTTCGGTCTCCAACGCCGTCTGGATGCAGCTCTGCACGTTATCGATGCCGGTCGCGATGCGGAGGATGTTGTACAGATACAAGAACACCCGGAATCCGCCCGGCTCTTCGGGGCTGTCGGGCACGACCTCGATCAAGATCGGAGACTGGACGTCAACCCCGTCGACCACCATCTCTGAGCCTGGTAAATCGACAATGTAAAGGCTCGCGTCGCGCAGTAGCTCCGCACCCGGGCCAGTGAGCGCCTTGACCGCCTTCTCGGTGAACATGAGCACGGTGTCGGCATTTGGGGCCCATGCTGGCGGGCCAAGCGCGGTCATCGCCTCGCGTACGTGGAGAAACATCAAGGTCGCGGAGCGACGGTCGCCCTCGTGTTCGAACAAGAGGCCCCGGTAGTACAGTGCCTCGGGCTGGGAGGGATCGGCTGCGAGCGCCGCGTCGAGGAAGGCGCCAGCTCGTTCCTGCTGACCGACTTCGAAGTGGGCGCGGCCGGTCAGGTAGTTGTGGGTCGGGTCTTCGCTGACCTCTGTCGGCAGGGAGCGGAGAACGCGGCGGGCGCGGTCCTTGTCGCCTTTCGACAAGCTGGCCTCGATCTGTAGCAATTTGGCGTCGAGAATTTCGTCCTCGAACTCGGTGACGTCGAGGACTTGTGCGCACATGGCGTAGGCCTCATCGAAATCGCCGATGGGGTGCACCAAAAGCTCGGCCGCATTGAGCATCGCTTCGACATAGGTGTCGTCCAGCATGGCGGCGTGTTGGTACGCTTCGAGGGCCTCGTCGCAATCTCCGTCGAGCGCGGCTACGAACCCGAGGAGATTGTAACATTCGGGCGAGGAGGGACTGAGCTCGATCGCTCGTTTCGCGGACGCCTGGGCGCCGTGAACGTCCCCGCGCTGGGCAAGGTCCCAGCCACGGTCCAAATGAGCGGTCAGTTGGTCCATTGCGCGTCGGGCGTGTCCCACGAAGCGTCCGCGGGCTCAAGTTTGTCTGCCATCATAGGGCAGATTATTCGTGCACCACCACGAGTGTTCCCTTGCGTTTGTCCGACGACCAGACGCCATGCCAACCTCGGGGAAGCTGTGGCTCGGTCCAATGAAACAGAAATTTCGCGTCGTTAGGAGCGAGATTGACGCATCCGTGGCTCTGTTCGCGGCCGAAATTATGATGCCAAAACGCGCCGTGCAGCGCGTAAGAACCGTCGTAATATTGAACAAAAGGAACGTCTTGAATGCTGTAGGGCAGGTCTCCGCCCGTGCCATCACCGTCCATCGTGGTCGTCACGTGCTTTTCGCGGATCCGCCACTTTCCTACTTTGGTGCGGTGGTCGCGTTTGCGATTCTTGGAGCGTTTGCCGGGGGCGACCAAGGTTGCGTAAACGGGCTTGTCGCCCACAAAGGCGACGAGTGTCTTGCGGCTGAGATTGACGTCGATCCACTTCTCGTCGGGGCCGACCTCGCTGGGCCGTTTGCCGGGCGATGTGTAGGTGCCGTGCAGGCCCTTGAGCCACCATCCCTCGGTGGTCTCGCGGAAACGGGCCCTGCGATACAGCCGCGTCTTGCCGGTCAGGCCGACGGCGCTGAAGCGCGGCAGGCGATCGAGGCGCTTGGGCTTGTCTTGCTGTTCGTCGTAGGCGTACCGATACGCCTTGTGAGCCCGCACGAAACCGGCTTGTCTCACGCCGTCCTTGAGTTCGATCCCTTTCAACTTAGGCGTCTTCGGAATGATCATGCGGTCGGCTGGTGCGATGAGACCGTCGGTTGTCTCGTACCAAATGCGGCCGTTCGATCTGAAGGTGCGGTTGACCGCGATGAAGAAGCCTCGCACCATTCGCTTGTACAGGACGCCCTCGCGCACGTTCAGATCTTCGAGGCGGACATCGATTTGCTCGCCCTTGTCGCGTTGCCACCATGGTTTGGCTGGGGGAGAGCCGCCGCCGCCTTCGGGCCCGGGGGGGGGGGCTGCGGTCGCGGGAGCGCTGGACGTTGGGGCGGGGGTTGAGCTGGCGGGCGGGGTAGATGGCTTTGGTGCTGAGGATGCGGCCGAAGGTGCGCTAGCGGCAGGGGCGGCGACCGGCGAGGCGGAGACGCTGCCCTTGGCCGATGCGCTTGCGGCAGGCTGAGCAGGGGTTGAGCCGGGCGCGTTCGACGAAGCGGCTTTCGGGTCGGCTCGCGGCGGTTTTGGCGTCTTGGCGCTCGTCGTTTTGGGGCGAACCGTCTTGTCGGATGCGACCGTTGCGGATCGAGGCTGGTCCGCCTTTTCCGCCTCGGCCTTGGCGGTCTCCCGTTCGGCGACCACGGTTGTCGCGGGTTTCTTCTTGGCGGCGAGATACGGCTCGAATTTGACCATCTCCTCGCGCGTTGGCACCTTCGTGTACAGCGGTGTGCCGTGGGTGCGATTGAACGCGTAGCGATACGGCAGCAGCTTTTCGAGGTCCGGTTTCTTCACGCCGTGCTTGATGCGGGGATCCTTGACGTTGAGCGTCGCGTACTTTCCACACACATAACCTCCGTCGACGAGAGGAAAGAACCCCTGACGGCAGGAGCGGGTCTTGATGGGCTTGCTGCCGGACGGCACCGTGCCGCCGCGCCGGATGTACCCGAGCCGGTTCCGCGAGAAGCGCGCGGTGGGGTAGATGGGTGTCGCCTGCGCGAGGGCACCGAGCCATGGCCCTTCATAGGGTGCGGGTTTGGCCGGGGGCTTGGGTAGATCCGGTTCTGGAGCTACGGGCTCCTTCGAATCGTCGGGCATCGGCGGCGGGGCGGGGAGGCCAGCGAAGGGGTCGACCGACGAAACGGCGTGGGGTGGGGCCGGGCTCTGTGCGCGGTGACGAGAGCGGTACCACGTTGCCCCTCCGATTACGGCGGCGCCGAGCAGGGCTCCGACCAAGAGGCCCGAGACCCCTCCACGACGATTCTTCGGCGCCTTGGGGGAGGGTGAAGAGGGCGAGGTGGTCTCTTCTGTACCGGGCTGTTGGGGCCGGTGGGGCACCCGCTGATTGCGGGCCCGCGCGCCAGTGCGTGATCCGGAGGGCCTAGAGGGAGAGGTCATGGGTCGAGTCTCGGTGCTAATTAATACTTGCAGCGCCGCTTGTCGAACCAGTTCTCAGCGCTCTAGCCGCCACAATCGTGCACTTGTGCCCTGATCACTGCCAAATACGTGCCATGGCTAACACGCCGAAATACGGGACATGCTAATCTGCGATGTGGTGGCCCTGACGCACATCCGAGGCATGACGCCCACATGGAGGACCGCCCCCCTCAGCGTGATGATCGGCGAGCGGGGCGCTCGGAGGCCGATTTGGGTAGCGATCATCGTCGCACTGATGATGCACCTGCCCATCATGCCCAACGCCCTGTCCCATTTTCTGTACGGGCATTTCGCGAATTCCGACGAGGAGACTGGCCCGTTGAGCGACGAGATCGTGATGCCGGTCGAACTCGACGTCGGACTGACCGATGACAGCCCGCCAGCGCCAGCGCCAGCGCCGACGGCGATGAAGGCGGAGACCGGTGCGGTGCTTCTTCCCGTTGCGACGCCGAAGCAAAAACCACCGAAACCACGCGCTTCGGCCAGTGCGAAGGCCGAGACCCCTCCGGCGACATCGTCCGATCAGGCTAAACAGGAGCCGCCCCGCCGAGCGGTGGAGGATCCGCGTCGCATGGCTGGCGGGGCTGGCGCGATAGGCGCCAAGCACCCCAATGTTCGCATTTATCTGGCGATGGACCTCATCCGACAGAGCCCTCTCGCACCTCAACTCAGCTCCATCCTGAAGCACGTGCCCCAATGGCAGGTCTTGTTGGGCGGCACGGGTATCGATCCGCTGCAGCACTTCGACCACCTGTCCCTGAGCGGTCCACATATGAAAAGCACGCGGGTCGTCGTGGCGGTTGCCGACTTCAACGTGTCGGTGCCTCGCATGCAAAATGCCATCGACGCGGTCGTGCGCCGCAGTGGAAAGACGGGGCGCTGGTTGCCCGGGAGTGTCAAGCGGCCGGTCGCGGTCGTCGGAGCGAAGGGCGAGCACCGGGTCCACGTTCTGCGAGAGAAGCGCCTGCTCGCCATCGTTCCATCCAAGGCCAAGCTCGGTCGCCGGAAGATCGAATCCTTGCGCCGTTTCCGGCCGAGCCGTTCGGTGGTGGCCGGGATCTACCTCACGACGCCGTGGCGCGCCTTTCGACGCGCGCCTCTCGTCCAGTTTCCCAAACGTATCAAATGGCTTCGGCTCAGGCTCACCCCGGTCGCGGGCGGACGTTTTCTCCTGGAGGCGGACGCGAAGGATGTGTCCCACAAGGCGGCCAAGGTGGACGCGTCTCGACTCGAAGAGCAGGTCCGCGCCGTACAAGCCAGCATGTGGCTCTTTCGCAATCGCTACTTCGACGACCCGGTATTCGACGTGAAAAAGGACATGATTCGACTGCGCGTGACCGTGACGGAGGTTCAGCTGAAACGGATCCTCGCCCAGGTGGCCGGGCAGTTGAACATTCCCCCCACCACGCCATGAGCTTTCAGTGAACGGCCCGGCGGTGCTATGAGTCTCAAGTCATGAGCGACGAGCCGTTGCTGTCTGAAGCGATCACCGACCATCCACGCATGGATGTGCTGGCCACCCTTGTGTTCACCGCAGCGATGAGTGCGGCTGATGAGGAGCGCGTGCGCTTGAGTGATGGCATCGACGAACTGGCGCGCGACGCGCAGATTGGCGGCGAGGAAGGCCTGATCGCCGGACATGACCTGCTCGGGTCGATGCGTGGTGGCGACATGGCGGATGGTGGCGTCCGGGAACTGCTTGGCCGACTCATGGCTGAGGGCGTAGCGATCCGGATGGCCGATGAGACGGTGGATTTCGAGCGCCTCGCGGCGCGACTCAGTTGGTTGTCGGCACATACTGCGATCGACGCCTTGTGGCACTTGGATGAGCACGCTGCGGGCGACAAGCTCGGATCTTTATGGACCGCAGTCGGTGCCCACGTCGCGCTCCTCGATGCCGAGGGTCGTGATCGCGGGGAGGCGGCGTGCGCGCTGGCTTCTCTGAGGCGCAGCCAGCACCCCGAAGCCCGTGCGATGAGGGGCAAGATCGAAGATTCGTTGCTCGACGCCTCGCTACGCGACTCCGCGCCCGAGGGGGAGAACGCACCGGCCAGAGTGGCCGAACCGCGCCGTCGCGAGGTCGTGCTCAGCGGCGAGCGTGTGTCGCCACCACCCAGTTCGCTGAGTCTGGTTCTTCAGGCGGTGACGGGGGTCTTGTTGTTGCGCGGTTGCGTGTATGTCATTTCACGTTGGATCTTGCGGGTTGAACGCCCGATACAGTTGCGATTTTCACCTGAAGGTGTGACAGCGAAGGTCGAACTGCGCCTCTTGGGAAGGACATTGCGCACTGCGGAAACGCGCATCAACATCTCCAATTTGGCGCTGGCGCAGACCGAGATTCGTTTTCCGCGCATGGGACTTTATGTCGGGCTGACCGCGCTGGCTGTGGGCAGTTACGTTGGCGTAAAGTTCATGACCGAGGCCGCATTGGTTGGATCGCCGTCGCTCATCGCATTGGGAGCCACTGTGGTTGGCGCAGGCCTGATGCTCGACTTCCTGTTCAGCAGCCTGCTCCCGGGACGAGCCGAGAAGCGCCTCGTGCTGTTGGTGCCACGCAGGGGCGCCAAATTGGCGGTGTCCACAAGCGACGAGGGGGCGATGCGCGCGGCCCTCGATTTGATCGATTGAGCCGCTCGTTTCTTGGCCCCCGAACCCGTCATTCAGTAGCTCTGGGGGGCCTCGTGGTCGTGTGCCGCGGGCCCAACTGGAGGAATGATGACTTCGAAGTCCCAGATGCTGTCTGAGCTGAAGACCATGTTGCGCGACGTATTTACGGCTCGCGCGACCGGAACCGCCACGCCGCGCCTTGCGAGGAGCCATGGCTACATCGATGGTTACATGCGCGCCTTGATGGAATGTGGTCAGGTGAACAAGGCCGAGATGCTCGCCTTGGTGGCCGAGCAGCGTGCCATCGTTTTCGGGCCGGCCACGAGCGTTTCGGCCCACGCTGAGCCAGTCGTTGGCCAGACGGACGCCATGACGCAAGAAGGGCCGAGCGAGACGCTGCCCGTCGCTGCGGATACCGCTACGAGCGAAGCGAAACCTTCCGTGGTTGCGGCCTAGCCCGCGCTGTCAGGGCCGCAGAACGCGGACGTCGCCCTGTGCTTGCGGTGAGGCCACTCGCCAAAAGTTCGTGATCGCCAACGAGCCGTCGTAATTTACTTGGCGGGAGAAAAAGCCACCAAAGCCATCTTGAGGGATGAGCTTCCTCGCCCAATCGTGAGCGTCCCCGTTGACGCTGCCGGTAGCGAAGCGAAGGGTGCCTGCGCTGGCGTCTTGATAACTGATTTGGACGTCACCGCTGCTCGCGACCGTGAGGTGGGGGTCGTCGCCCACGATGTGTTGTTTGTCGGGGTGCGGGGTTCCGTCCACGCTCAAGCCATCGTCAACGGCCTCGGGTGTTGCTGGAGTCGTGCCACCGCTGACCCGCACGTACATGAGTCGCTCGGCGAGCCCATCCACGTAGGCGATGTGATAATCCCCCGCCGCGTCAATCGCCAGTGAGCTTCCGATCCCACGATCGCCCGTGCTCTGGCCATCGGCTTCCCCGTCGGCGATCAGCGTCGTGTAGCCATCGGCGTTCGGGGTGGCGACCATCAAATTGCCCCGCAAACGGTCGTAGTAGGCAAGGCCAATCTGACCTTCTGGCGTCAATGCAGCGGAGACGTAAAGGCCGACCGCGTCCGGGTAGGTGACGAGCGCGGCTGGAGCGTCGACGGCCTCGCAGGTAGGCTCGCCGCCGACCGTGACGCATTTCAGCCCATCATCGCAGTCTGTGGCGCAATCCTGACTCGAGGCTTCACATCGGCCATTTGACTTTACGCACCGGGTGCCGCTCGCGCAGAGGTAGGCTCGACATGGCGTCGTGGCGTCGCTCACCACGTCCTCGTGCGTCCAACTCGCGTCTGCGGCGTCCACGGTGCTGCCATGTGCGAGTCGCACGCCGCTGTGAATGCTGCCGTCGGGCTGTGCTTCCGAGAACTGATAGGCGATGACGGGCTTGCCGCCTACCATCAACAGCTTGGCGTAACGGCCCACATCGGTGCCGCTGGCCTGGGCGACGGTCGCGGTCTGCCATACGCCGCTCTTGCGATTGGCGTAGCGAAGGGCGCGGTTGGTCTTGTCGTAATAGGCGACCGCCGGTTCGTCTCCGGAGTTGAAGGCGAGAGAGGTCCAGAGTCCGACATCGTCACCGTACTCGGTCTGTCCGCGGCGGAACCCCTTGATGTCGTAGCGCTCCAGATCGACCGCTGGCTCATTCGGCACACCGTCGATGACGATCCAATCCACTCGCTGGCCGTCATAGCGGCCGACGACGAGATCACCGTAACTGTAATCGTCAAACCAGTTGCCTTCGAGATAGCCCGACACCCAAAGTTCGCCCTTGGCGTTGACCTCGGCTGAACTGTAGCCGCCGACGAGTCCCGGGAGGAGGACCTCACAATCTCCTCGGCCGCGGCAGCCCGCCTCGAGGCCTCCCGTCGTCTCGGAACAAGAACACCCGGCCCAGCCACCGCTCGCCAACAAGAACAAGGCAATGGTGACGGGGCGAATGCTCTGCGAGAGGCGGGGTGGGCTCGCGCTCTGTGGCTGTTCCTGCCGCCGCCGTCGGCGGAACATGGCTGCGGCGGCAAGGCCAAGGATCGACCACCATGCTGCCGGATTGGAGGGCGCGGGCCGCGACCCGACGAGGCACTGGCAGCCTGCGGCATCGGCTACGGCCTTTCCACGGAGCAAGGGCTGCTGAATCTGGCCTACGTTTTCGCTTTCATCGCGGGCTTCGACTTCGACGTGCGTGGCGTCGCCGCCGTCGAGCAGGTCGAACTTGCTCGCGGGATGCCATGCTGACCAAGTGTCCCACTGCATGGTTCCGTCATCGCCACGCTCGCCGTAGCGAAGCCGAACGTTCGTCGCGTCTTGTGGTGAGACGGCGTCGCTGACGTGCAGCCGCGGCGGGCCTTCGACGTCACGATCGAGCCTGATGTGGGGCGCCTTGGTATCCACCAGGATTTCGAGCCGTTCTGGATCTGCGTCCAAGCTATACACGTCGCCGACGACGCGCGATCGTACCCGAACATAGTGACGGCCCTGAGCGCGAAGCCAGGGATCGACGATGTCGACGGCCCGGGCGGTCGTGAAGGGTGACCAGGGTCCACTATCGACTTTGTATTGCCACTCGATGGCTTGGCGGCCGTCATCCAGATCCGAACCGAGCCGCAGGCCGAGGCGCGGCGCGTTCTCCCGGGTCATCGTCGTCAGTTCGAGGCCCTCGGGATCGAGGTCGAAGTACTCCACCTCCGCCTGGGTCTGCGATTGTTGCGCTGGCATCATCATGGGTAGGCCGAAGGCCGCAAAGATCCCCAAGAAGTCGTCGCTGCCTTTGGTGATCTTGCGCAGGCCGGGAGAGCCTTTCCCGTCGACGCTCGGCGGAATCTCCAGAGTCATGCCCAAACTTGCCAGCTGCTCGTTGAGGTCGATGGTGGGCAAAGCGTCGCCGATGAACGATCCTACGACGCTGCCGAGCAAGGTCTCGACCGCAGTCGCGATCTTTTCGGGGTCCTCACGGATGAGCGTGGTGTTGGAGACTTTGGTGTTTTTGATGCCGATCGCCTTGACCGCGGGCACGAGCCCGTCCGGCGTCACGGCGAGGTTGAGCGGTATTGTCAGATCCATCTGCGCGGTCATGACGCGCACGAAACGATCCATGGACCATGCATAAAAATCGATACTCAGATTGGGCAAGCTCAGGGCGAGCAGTGGATCGGTTTCGGCGTTGGTTCCGCTCCCAAATTCGACGGTGGGGGGGGCTCCTGGTCGTATCGCCATCGCGAGCGAGGTCGTTTCCTTCTGGTGGCCCATCTCGGTCATGGATAGGGCGCCGAGGGCAACCGAGAGGAGCCCTGTGCTCAGGGGGATCGCGTCGCCGAGCGCGTCTCCGGTGATCCCCAGGCAAAGCGCACCGCTGTTGTACATCTGCGCGAGAAGATAATTCGTATAGCGCTCTGAGAGGGCCATCCCGAAGTGCGGTCCAGGCGTCTCCATGGGCCAATCGGCGACGGTGTTTCCGAGGATCTCGTCCGGCATGGGTATGCCGCTCGGTAGGGCGATGTCGGCGAATTCGACGCAGCCGCTCAACGGTGTCGGTGTGGCCCCACCATACATGCCGAGGGAAGCGCCGCCGGCCACGGGGTTGAGGTCACCCCAGTGAAAACCACTGGCATCATCGCGCTTCGAATCGCCACCCGCGGCGAGCAAGAAGTTGAAGCCTCCGGTGGTGCCGGGACTCAGCGAGGAGAGGAGTCCACCCAGATTCACGTTGCCGTCGAGACCGAGGATCGTCGATGCACAATCGGCGTCCGGGTCGTTTTCGTAACGGCAGATCCCGTCGACGTCGACCGTGCCGTCGGGGCAGGGGGGATTCAGGTCAGGGTTCGCCGACTGGCAGAGCGCTTCCTCGAGTTGGCCGTCGAGCGATCCCAGTAGCGGGCCGATCAATTGCGGAACGAGGATGCCTTTGAGGGCGTTGAGAAGTCCGGCATCGAAACCGCCACAGAATTTCAGTTGGTCGGCAAGGTCGTCCTCATCGAGGGTAATTTCGTTGATCTTGACGCGGCTGTAGCCTTGTCGCGAGTGCATCGGATTGGCGTCAATTTCAATCGAGATATCTGCGGTTAGCTGAATCAACGCATAGTCTTGGGTGTCCCCTGGGCAGCCACCGTTGCCCGTGAGGGTGAGGTTGAGGCTGCTGGGAATGAACAAATACGTGATGTCGAGCGGCAGGTCCTGGAGGCGTACGGGGAGGGGGCCGGTGATTTTGATGTTGTGGTCAGAGGTCGTGACGAGGCTCAGATCGGCGTTCGCCAAATCGATCTCCGCCAGGCATTTCGGTGGGGTAGCATTCTCGTCCGGTCCGCCCGGACAGACGTCGAAACTGATGCCAAGCTGGCTGCCTGACGAGGAGGGAATGGGGAAGCTCAGGGCCCCGCCGCCCTCGCTGCCGCCGGTCACTGCGCCGGCTAGCGTACCCAGGTTGTCCGAGAGAAATCCGAGTCCGGTGTCGGTGATGCGGATCGCCGCGGCGTTTTCAATGCGTTCATCGGCAGGGAAGCCTTGCGGCAATGGCGTGATTCCGCCGCAGGAGCACCCGCTCGCGCAACCACCACCTGCGCAACCGCTGAAGATGACAAACAAGGTGATCGCGACAAGGTGTCGAACAAAGCGAAGCATTGATTTTCCTCCAGCTTGGGGCGGACGTAGCCCTCCAGCGGTGGCCCATCCTAGGGGCCTAAAGAGGTGCACGCAAGCGCACCCCGGCTCACTCACAATGGCACGTGATTTCAGCCGCCGCCAGCCCCGCCCGCGCCTCCGCTACCACCCGCGCCGCCACTGCTCGTGGTGCTCATCCCTCCGGAGCCGCTAGCTCCGCCCGCGCCTCCGCCCGTTTCGCAGTCGTCACGAAGGGTGACGGCGCTGGCCGCCAAGCCAGCCAAGAGGCGAAAAGCATCTTTGCATCCACCCGCGCTGTCCGTCGTCGAACACCAATCGCCCTCGATGAGGATCTTGTCGGTGTCCGGGTCCCGTTTGCAGGTCGTTGGGCCATTGGGATCGGGTTCGCCGTACATGGTGGCGTTGCCGCTGAGCAAGACGCACAAGGTTTGCCCGATGGTGTCCACCACGACGGTGTCCGCTTCTTCGAGTTGGATGAATCCTTCGAGTTTCGCCCCGTTGACGAAATACTCGATCCCGTTGGACAGATCGGGCTTGCAGCTGTTGATCGGCTCGAGCCCCTTGGCGTTGTAGCTGCCGACACAGTTGTTGTCCGCGGAGATCATGCCGTCAAGGATCCGGACTTGCCGCAAGGGGAGATACACGGCGCTGCTCGCTGCGAGGTCGAGGTAGATGGGGACCGTGATGGCGGGAATCACTTGCGTCTCGAACCCCCCATCGGCGTCGAACTTGGTCTCTACAGTCGCCGGTTCGATGTTGTGAGTGGCGTCATAGTCAAAACAATAGCCGTTGGTAGGGTCGGCTTCGGGAAGCGCGCCGCCTGTCTTGAGCACTCCGTTGTCTCGGTCGAACACGTTGATCCAGGAAAACGTACCAAGACCGCTGATATTGCAGCTTGGGAGATTGATGTTCACGCCGTCGGAGACGATCTTGTACACGGCCGGTCCTGTTAGCGCTTCGGGCGCCGTGACGGACAGTTGCGACATACGCATCGCAAACGGGCCGATGCCCATCTCGCCCGTCACCACTTGGTTGTCGACCAACGCGAGACAGTCGCTTTCAACGGCGAGGGCTGGGCAAGCGGGATCGGTGGGCGTGCAGTCAACCACCGGTGGCCCGAGTGGAGACGGATCGTCGCCACTGCACGCACCGAGTCCCAGAGAACTCAGCACGGTGGCGCTTCCAACGAGGGTGATCCAGTGCTTCTTCATTTTGCGGTCCTTTTCTGAGATGGCGAGCCGGTGCTGGCCATCCTCGTATCTAGCTGGCGCAGCGCTCTGCCAGAGCTTCGGGTTCGATGCGGCACAGGGCGTACACTTCCGCCACGCGCGAGGACAAGGAGGGCTCATCGAGTTGACGTACTCCACCGGTCCCCACGGCCTGGACGCAAAAGGAGGCCGCGGCCGTACCGTGCACGATGCCTCGTCGCATCGCCCCGTCGTCGATGTGGGCTTGGGTGGCGAGGTAACCCATCAGGCCGCCCGCGAAGCAGTCGCCAGCGCCGGTCGGGTCGGCGACATCTGCCAAGGGCAGGGCGGGGCAAGCGAAGATCCCCTCTTTTCCGAAGTACAGCGCGCCATGTTCCCCGCGCTTGATGACCAAGTGGTCCAAGCCGCTTTTCAGGAGCTGTTTCGCCGCCGCGGCAATGTTGTGCTCACCGCTCAACAGGCGCGCTTCTTCGTCGTTGATCACGAGCGCGTCGAGCCGGCCTAGCAAGCGGTCGAGCGTGTCCCGCTCGCCTTCGATCCAGAAGTTCATCGTGTCGGCCATGACGAAGCGAGGGCTGTCCATGGCGTCCAGCACCTGTATTTGAAGCGCTGGGTGAATATTGCCGAGGAGGACCAGTGGCGTCTGTCGATAGCTCTGCGGCAAATCGGGGCGAAAGTCGGCGAACACATTCAGTTGGGTGTCGAGCGTGTCGCGGCCGACGAGGTCGGGATGATAACGACCCGACCATCGGAAGGTCTTGCCTTCGGCGCGTTGAACGCCGTCGGTATCGACGCCCCGGGCCCGCATCTGCTCGAGCACGCTTTCGGGAAAGTCGTCTCCGACCACCGCTATCGCACGAACGGGCGCGAGAGCCGCCGCGGTCATTGCCGCGTACGTCGCGGAACCCCCGATGACGTCGCGAAAGGACGTCCCGAGCTTGGTCGGCTTAGCCGGGTCTGGCGTCGGCCTGGGAAACTGAAGATCGTCGAAGGCCATCGACCCGACGATGAGAATGGATTCGGCGCTCACGAGCCGGGCTCTTAACCTGACTGGGCTTGGGTGTCACGTGGCAGTAGGCCATCGGGTCGGAGCGTGCCCCAACTTCAGGCGATCGTATTAGGCTTTTTCGCCCACGAGCCACTGAAGTTCGACCTGTTTGTCGGCCGTGAGCGACGTCGTCATGATGGCTCCCTCCAAGGCGCGATGGGCAGGGCTGGCGGTCGGATCGGGCAGGTGCTTGCCGAGTTCGAGCAAGATGGATTGGGCGTGCCCCACCATGGTCTTGACCCGCGCGACGACCGCCGTGACGTCGACCGCTTCCTCGGATTCGTGCCAACAATCGTAGTCCGTGGCGAGCCCGAGCGTAGCGTAAGGGAGCTGCGCCTCGCGCGCGAGTTTGGCTTCGGGCATGTTCGTCATGCCGACGAGGTCGACGCCCCAGCTGCGGTACACGCGACTTTCCGCCCGGGTAGAAAACTGCGGACCTTCGATGCAGACGTAGGTGCCTCCAGCGTGCAAGCCCGGACCGTCCTGGTCAAGCACCCGCCGGGCGGCGCCTTTCAGCGCCTCGGCCAACACCGGGCAGATGGGCTCTGCGAAAGCGACATGCGCGGCCACGCCTTCGTCGAAGAAGGTGCTGATCCGACGCTTCGTCAGATCGATGAATTGATCGACGACAACCAGATCGCCTGGAGCGATGGATTCCTTCATCGATCCCGTCGCGCTGATCGACAAGACATGAGACGCTCCGAGCATCTTGAGCGCGCAAATGTTTGCACGGTAGTTGATGGCGTGGGGGGGGATGCGATGGCCTCGGCCATGACGTGGCAGGAAGAGCAGCGTCGCGTCGCTTCCTGAAATCGTTGCGCGACGGACCGCGTCGCTCGGGGCACCGTAGGGCGTGTCGATCACGAGTTCTTCGACGTTTTCGATACCGTCGATGTCGTACAAACCGCTACCGCCAATCACGGCAAGACAATGACTCATGAAATGGCCTCAATCCTCTTGGGCGTCGTTGGGGCTGTCGGGCGCGCTGGCTGACTCGGCGAGCAGCTTCTCGCAACCTGTTGCATGCCGGACCCGACGGCTCTTTTCTGCATACCAGATGGACCGCAGACGACCATAAGCTTGGTCGATATCATCGTTGACGACCACGTAATCGAAGAACACATAGTGCCCGATCTCTCCCTTCGCGTTCGCGAGTCGTCGCAAGGTGGTGGCCTCGTCTTCTGTTCCACGTCCGCGCAGCCTACGTTCGAGTTCTTGCAGCGAGGGCGGTAGGATGAAGACCCCCACGACCTCCGGATAACTCGCCTTGAGTTGTCGGGCGCCTTGGTAATCGATGTCGAACAAGATCCCCCCGCCATGCTGGCGTGCCGAGGCGATCGCGTCGCGGCTTGTCCCATAGTAGCGCCCATGAACACACGCCCACTCTGCGAAGGCGTCTTGGCTGATCATGGTCCTAAAGGTGTCTTCGTCAACGAAATGGTATTCGCGACCGTCGACCTCTGTCGGGCGTGGCGGACGTGTCGTGTACGAAACACTGAATTTTAGATCAGGAAATTCTGCGCGCAACCGACTGCATAAGGTCGTCTTGCCCGCACCCGATGGCGAGGACACGATGAGCATCAAGAACTCGTTCTCCGGTGATGCGTCGGACATGGTGTCGTGGCTACGAAGGAAAAACTCGGTCATCACATGCCGCGACGGCGCTTAATGTCCTGTTTCATTCGCTGGTATTCGATCTCCCATACGCGCGTGCCTTCTTTGACGTGCTTGAGCTTGGCGCGGACCTCGGCCTCGATGGCCTCCTCGCCGTCCTCTTGAGCGCGCAAGAAACCACGGATGCAGCGCTTGAGAACATGGTCTTCGGCGTACACCTCCTCGACATTCGACGAGTGCATCAACATCGAGAGTATCTGCTCGAGCACGTAGCCTACTGCTTCGTCACCCGTCTTCAGGCCTTGTTGTTCGGCGACGAGTTGTTTGATCCGGCCGAACTCACCTTGAGGCAAACCTCGCTGCTGCGCCAATTCGCGAGCGCGCGTCATGACCTCATTGTGTTGCTGGATGTAGGTATCGAGTACGGACTCGACGTCTCTCACGACTTCTGACTCGGCGATCACCTCGATGTGCTCTGCCGCGACCAGGGCGCGTACGCTGTCTCGACTGATTTGGCGAATTTGTCCACGGCTTAGTTGCATAGCGATCACCCCACTTTGGGCGCCACGACCCTACTACGGCGGGGCGCGTTTTGGCGAGCATCCGAAGGGGGCTGTTACAACTTCCTGCGAAATTCACGCAGAGTGGGGCTATATTTGGCTCACTGTGTCTTCTCAGACTTCGATTTGTCCGTGGTGTGACGCGCCGATCGAGCCTCACATTGAGGTTTGCCCGGGATGTATGCGCCAACCGCGGCAGCACCCCTCTCGCCAGGCGACCGCGGGCGGAGGCCCTCTTCTCGAACTCGATCTCGACGTCGAACTCGATCTCGATGTAGCGCCAGCTCCCGGCTCGGCACCCCTACCGTCGGCTTCGCAGCCCGCCACCGCGCCAGAACTGCCGCTGGATGCACTCCTCCAGAGCGGTCCGCCAGCCACCGCGGCGGCGGCTCCATCGAGCAGCCCTGCTGATTTCTCGATGGATCTGGATCTCGATGACGCTGAAGATCGCCGGTCATCCGCCGACGGATCGGGCGGGGATGCCGAGGATGCGGCGGCCAGCGAGCGAGCCGCTGCGGCTCAGCCCAAGCCGGCGGCGGGCCCCAGTCCTGGCCCCAACGAACTGGAGCTTCGCCACGATGAACTCGTCAGCTTGGCGGACTATCCGCAGCGGCCCGACGGTTTGGCGGCCTGTCCAAAGTACGCATGGGGCGTGTTCTGGCGACACCGGGGATTGAAGCAGGAGGTAGAGGCGAAATCCCACGCTTTCGAGCAACTCCTTCACGGAGTCAGGAGCCAATTCGACGAGATGGCTTCAGATGCCAGAAGTCGAATGCCCGAGGAACTCGCGCCGTATTTTGCCGAGGCGGATGAAGCCCAAGCGGTCGTCACCGAGCGGCAGGAACAGATACAGGCGGACGACACGAGCTTTAGTGGTGAGGACGAGGCACTCGGAATTCAACTCAAGGAGATCAGTCAGCAGCGAGGTCCGCTCGAGGAGGTCGTCAAGGCTGCGAGGATTCAGGTCGAAGGCGCGATGGACCAACAACGTCACGCCGCACTAGCTCACAAGCGAGGGGCGGCGCAGCTGAATGCGGCGATGGAAGCGGCGCGCGAGGCTGCTGCCGAGGGCGCACGATTTGCTCCTCCGGAGCATGCGAAACGAATCCAAAAGCTGCAGGTGACGGACCAGGAGCAAAAGCGTGAACTCGACGCGCGCGACGCAACGCTCAATGTCGCCAAAACCGAGCTGCAGGCCGCCCACAAACAGATCCGCAACAACGACCACGCGATGAGCAACATCGCTCGAGCCCGCCAGAGCCTCGAAAAGCGGGCGCGAAAGACGAAGGACACGGCGCTTGGCGGACTACATGAGGCACAAGTGTTGCGACTCGAGGCGGTGGAGCGCGCGCTGCGGGTCATCGAAGTCGAGCAACCAGGCGCTCTGTCGCCTACACACCTTGCGAAGATGACCGATCTCGACGAATCCAAGGACCGTGCGAGCGAGGATCTGGACACCTTGCGTGAGGCTGTCGCTACCTACGATGAAGAAGCGATCAAGAAGGGCGTGGGCCTGGTGGCGGCAGCGATCCTGACGGTGATCGTGTTGATCATCATGGTGGCCGGTGGTTGAGCGACCGTCAGTTGTTGGGCAATTTGCCTAATTTCAAGCGCTGCGCGACAGCCGTGAGCTGGCGCGATTTGTAGCGGTCGTGGCTCGCTTCGCCGGTCTCGTTCGTTTCCTCGGTTCCCTGGTCGAGCATCTGAAATTCGCAGAGACCGAAGACAATGCTGCCCAGCTGTTGGACTTGCGCGGGGGCTGCGGCGAGCACCTCGTCGCTTACCCGCACCGGCAGGTCGACGACGAAGTGAATGATCCGGTAACTCTCGGCACTGAAGAGATTGCCGCCGAGATTCAGATCGTCGCCCGGGGGCACCTGCAATTTGGGACACAGGGATTTTAGCCGAGCGTGCGACTGGCAGTAGCTCCGAAAAGGCAAGATCGTGTTGATGCTCTCTTCGGGCGCTACGTAATTGAAAGGGAACAGGTGCTCGGAGAGGTAGCGCAGGACGGGAAGAATGTCGTCGCGCGTTCGGGTCACGATGCGAAACCGTAGCTTGTCGTAGATGGCCGAAGCATGCGCGTCGGATTTGCTGAGAAGCTTGGTGTAGATCGAGTCGCGGTGTTTGCGGCCGCCTACGAATTCCGTGATCGGCATTCCGGAGCTGAGCATGTGGCCTACCACTCGATACACGCGCTCCTCGACCAAGCGAAAGAGATCCTGGTCAGACATCGGCAGCGAAAACAGCAGCTCACGTGACTCGACGTGGTGGATGATGTGCATCGCCTTGAGAATCGTGCATGCGCACACTTGGCGATGGCCTTTCGAGGAGGCCTTGGCCAGGAGTTGTTCGATAGTGGCCTTTTCAAAGGGCCGCGGTATCGGAAACCCGAACTGCCGGCGGAGGTACTCGATCGCTGCGCGTTGGATGCGGTCAATGTGGGACCGATCGCGTTCGTCGTTGGCGTCGAGAGCATGCGAACGGAGGAAGCGATGAGCGTCCGTTGCTTGGGGAATGTTCAAGCGATGCCAATCGACCACCGAGCCGCCGCGCAGAATGAGCCAGACGCTGTCGAGATCCGCGAGTGAAAACTCGCCAAGTCGCTTGAGCACCGTTTCCATGCGGGGCGGGTGTACCACGGAAGAACACCTAGCCGTAGTTCCCGATCGGCGTGCCCGCGGTCGGGTTGGCGCCCAACGCTGTGGCTAGCGCTTGCTTCTCAAGGATCGGTTCGGGGCATGCCCAGATCGACCGATTGCCCTTGGGAGAGTGTTCCGCAGAAAATCCCAATGGTGAGCGCGATGACGAAAGCGTGTCCGAGATGTGCACCGCTGTAGCCCACGGCGGCAAAAGGGGCGAGGGCTGCCAAGTACCAGGGTGCAATCTTCATAGAGGCTCCGTCGTTCATTGGTGAATGTAGTATAGTGTGTTGAAAAGTATCACGTACACCGACTGGGCGGCAAAGAAGTAGCTGCGCCGGCGACCGCTCTCAAGTCGTTTGTTTCCGCACATGTCGCGCCAACTCCGCGGTGCGTGAAGTATCGGTAGCTTAGCGATTAAACCTTAGGCTATTTCGATGGAACGGTGGACGAGAGGACACGCGGTGGAGATTCTGAGACACGGACGAACGACGATCACGACCGGTCGGGCGGGGCGGCCGTGGCGTCCGTACCGGTCTCCGGCGCGGTCGGCTCCATGCGGCCGGTCAGCTTCTCCCAAAGGTGGAACCCGCCAACAAATGCCGAGTAGCCGAGCAGCACACCGGTAGCGTACAGGTCGTAGATGATGACCTTGCCGGCGATGTAATTCGCTTGTTCGAGGTGCAGGATCCGCGTGGCGATCCAGGCCACGAAGCCCAGGAACAGGACGCTACCGACCAGGTAAAACAGGTTCTTGAACCAGTGCATCGCGTGTGACCGTTAACAGATACGCGGCAGGCTAGCCAGGCGGCAGCTACAGCAGCCTCATCGCTTGAAGGAGCGCACGCGCACGACGAGTCCGTCGACGACCTTGTCGGGCAGGCTCGAGTAGGAAGGCATCTTGTTACGGCCCTTACGAATGACGTTGGCGATCGATTCGTCCGTGACCCGGGCCTGCCAGTCGGGCCGCCCCAGATCGGGTGCGCGCACCATGCGTCCTTGAGGACCATCGCCGCGACCGCCTCGACCATGACAGCTCGTACAATTTTGGTCCCAGGTGATGGTGATCAGGGTGGCCAGTTCATCGCCGGGTTTGGTTATCCCGCTGGTCTGAACGGTTCTGGCTGCCTTGCTGTTGTCGTGATCTTCGGGTTTCCACGGGCGCACGTCCTCGCTGCCACCGCTGCAACCACAGATGGAAAGCAACAACAGCACGAACCACTTCGTGCTGTTGTGCCATCGGCCCGGCCCCCGCATCTGGCAAGGGCGGGCCCGGCCATTTGCCCCGTGAGGGCCAGCCATTTCGCTCACTTCGCCGCGCAAGGATCGCCGGCCAAGGTGCCGCCGCCGTCGAGCGGGAATCCGAGAATCGCTTTGCCGTCGATCGCGGCATTGACGAAGTCCACGCGTCGGTTGCGGGCGCGATGTTCATCGGTTTCTTCGGGTTTGTCGATCAAACGGGTTTCGCCGAAGCCAGCCGGCACGAGGCGCTCGCAGTCCACGCCGTTGGCTACCAGCCATGCGGCCACGGCCAGGGACCGCAATTCGCTCAGCTTTTGGTTCTTGCCGTCGTCGCCCGTGGTGCTCGTGTGACCCTCGATTCGCAGCTTGGTGACCTTCGGCGTATCGTCCAGGTACGCTTTGACATCTTCCAAGACCGCGAAACTCTCGGGCAAAATGGTGCCACTGCCGGTCTGAAAGACGATGGGATCGGGCAAGGTCAGCTTGTTCCTGACGACGGGGAGGACCCGGCGCTTGGGCTTGGCCTTGGGCTCAGGCTTGGGCTCGGGCTTGGCCTTGGCCTTGACTTCTTGCTTGGGCGGCGTCTTTGGCTTGCCCTTCCTGACGCGAATGGTACAGCCGCTGGTCATAAGGCCGGCAGTGATGGCGACGCACAGAACGCGTCCAAAGTAGTTGCGCATGGGTAATTCCTTTTCCCGATCGATGTAGAAGCGCCGCCGGTTTCCTCGCGGCATGAATGAAGGATGTCTCTTAGCTCTACTGTCTGCGGAGCGGAACGACAAATACACGAAAGGTGTGGAGCACGAAGTCGGCACCCCGAGCAGGGATCCGCCACGCCCGCGGCCAAGCCGAGGGCCGCCACGCATTCGTGGTGACAAAATGAAGAGCGCGGCGCCCGACTTGATGAGAAGTCGTGCACCGCGCCGTAACGATGGCGTTGAGGCCTCGCTCAGCCGCCGCCGCCCGTGCCGCCGCCGCCTGTGCCGCCGCCTGTGCCGCTCCCGCCTGTGCCGCTCCCGCCTGCGCCGCCGCCTGCGCC